>NZ_MWPY01000035.1:0-403184 GCF_002148625.1 Enterobacter sp. J49 | reverse complement strand
GATTACATCGAAATGTTTTATAACAGTAAGCGTCGGCATGGTTCGAGCAATCAGATGTCACCGACAGAATATGAAAACCAGTATTATCAACGGCTCGGAAGTGTCTAGATTATCCGTGGCGATTCAGCTTGCTGTTCAAGAGAGTAATCAGTGAGCTTTTCTTTATCCAGCTTGTAGGTATATTCAGCAGCCCAGCTAAAAGCCCCCCTCACTCTCACCCATTGCCCATGTTGGTGTTGCCACACATGCCCCAGTTCATGGATGAAAACGTATTTATCTTCGATAAAAACAGAGTTTGCGGAAAAATCTTCTCTGTACATCGACTTTCTGTACCATAACTCTCCGTTGGGAGTCATCGCATAGTTTTGTTTCTGTAGTCCGAAGGGTAAATAGCTGTCGCAATGAATCCAGACACGGCTATAAACTATTGAATCTCCGAACACCCTACGAGCCATTGCAATCTCGCCTAACGTCATCCGGCGTAATGTACCTTCCTCCGCCTGCGCGCTCATAAACTGCCCTCCTTGTATGATTTATCTACATCGTAAAATCATAATTCGAAATAGTCTATACGCGAACTTTAGCCATTCATCAAACGCAGTGACGGTGCAAACACTACTCCCCGTTGCTTTTATCCCCCTCCTCTTGCCGCATAGATTCTATAAACTCTCGTTGCTCTTGTGTGAGTTCAAGCTCATCCAGCAAGCGATCTAACTCTTCTTCAGGTGATTCCTTTTGGTTCTGTCTCTTCCCGCTAGCCATGCTCACCCTTGAGTTAATAGGATTAATCTCAGGGTATCCAGGGTGCATAAAATGCGCAACTAACAGATTTTGGACAATAGCAGTCATAAAGCCCCGTTAGCGGTACAAGCAACAAGCAGAGCGTAGCGACTTCATCATATTGTCAGAAGGATCACACCTTATCAGGGTGCTCGTATATCTGTCGAAGCGCTGGAAGAGCCTGTATATCGGGCTTTAATGCGAGTGATCAGTCTGTCGATGTCATAACAATGCCAGGATAGGTTTTTTTCACGTTTTACTATCGCGATGTGAGGATGCAACTGCCGCCAACGCTGAGTTATCCTGTCATCTCACCGTGTAACTTAGCGTGACAGTTACCAGGGGCGGATCATAATGGTAGAACCCATAGGCGACTAAAACAGGTAACTATTTAATTTGCTGATAGAGAAGGATTTAAAGGGCTTCTTCAGAAAGGGAGAGACTGGAGCGGGCGAAGGGAATCGAACCCTCGTATAGAGCTTGGGAAGCTCTCGTTCTACCATTGAACTACGCCCGCTTTGAGGTGCGTAAGGCATTATAGACCTTACGCCTCTTCATACAAGCCTCTTTGCAACTAAATGGCGAATATATAATCACTTAGCACTTTGGCTTACTGCCTGGCGCCGGAAGATAACGCTGCGGATCGATGGCTGTGGCGCGATAGCGGATCTGGAAGTGTAACTTCACCGAGTCCGTACCGGTACTGCCCATGGTGGCAATCTTCTGCCCAGCCTTCACATTCTGCCCGTTGTTCACCAGCATCGTATCGTTGTGGGCATAGGCAGTGATGTAATCTTCCCCATGCTTAATCATGATCAGGTTACCGTAACCGCGCAGCTGGTTGCCGACGTAGACCACCTTCCCTGCCCCTGATGCATAGACTGGCGTGCCGCGCGCAGCAGCGATATCAATGCCTTTATTGCCCCCCTCAGACAAGGAGTAAGGCAACACGACCTTGCCGCTGGCAGGCCAGACCCAGCAACGCTGGCCGACCGGAGGCCATGAAGACTGCGGCACCGCGTAAGACGGCGTCACTTTAGCTGTTTTGCCTTTAGAGGATTTCTTCGTTGAAGACGCGCCACCGTTAACCTTCAGTTTCTGCCCCACCTCGATGGTGTAGGGTGGAGAGATGTTATTCAGACGCGCCAGATCCTTCACGCTGGTCCCCGTTGCGCGCGAAATCCGATACAGCGTATCCCCGCGCTTAACGGTATAGACCGCGCCGGAATAGCTGCCCATATCCGACGACTTGCTTCCTGAACAGCCTGCCAGTAATAGCGTCAGCGTCAGACAAAAAACGGCGGTAATGGGATTTCTCGTCAGGCTTCCTGCAAACAAAACAGATCCTCGGTCAGCGTGAATGGCGCACTATGATACCAGCCCAGACTGATATGGGTCAGCCCTTTTCCGCTCTTGAGAGCAAACGGCGCATGGAGGAATGCAGTATAATGCAGCTGCTGATGGTGCAGAGCCATCCGCATCGTTGGCACTGGAGCATCAATGAGTATTCAAGAACACGTTATTTTGGTAAATGACCAGGGAATGGTGATTGGCACTCAGGAAAAGTACGCCGCGCACACCGCCCACACCCCGCTGCACCTGGCTTTCTCATCGTGGCTTTTTAACGCCAGAGGTGAGTGTCTGGTTACCCGACGCGCCTTAAGCAAAAAAGCCTGGCCAGGGGTCTGGACCAACTCCGTTTGCGGACATCCTCAGTCCGGTGAAAAGACGGAACAGGCTATCATCCGCCGTTGCCGCTTTGAGGTTGGCGCGGAGATCGCCAATATCACCCCCATCGCCGCTGAATTCCGTTACCGTGAAGCCGATCCTTCGGGGATCGTGGAGAACGAGATTTGCCCGGTATTCGCAGCACGCGTCACCAGCGAACTGCATATTAATCACGATGAAGTGATGGAGTATGAATGGGTCGAGCTGGAAGCGTTGTTCCGCGCACTGGACGCTGCCCCCTGGAGCTTTAGCCCGTGGATGGTGCAGGAAGCGACGGTCGCCCGCGACGCGCTCAGGGCCTTCGCGGCGCAATAAAAAAGCCCCTTTCGGGGCTTTTTTTACTGTCTTAACGGCTTACTTCACCGGGCGCATCGCCGGGAACAGGATCACATCACGGATGGTGTGGCTGTTAGTGAACAGCATAACCATACGGTCGATACCAATCCCCAGACCTGCGGTTGGTGGCAGACCGTGCTCCAGCGCAGTCACATAGTCTTCGTCGAAGAACATCGCTTCGTCATCGCCCGCCGCTTTCGCGTTAACCTGATCCTGGAAGCGCTGAGCCTGATCTTCTGCATCGTTCAGCTCGCTAAAGCCGTTGCCGATTTCGCGGCCACCGATGAAGAACTCAAAGCGGTCAGTGATTTCCGGGTTCACATCATTACGACGTGCCAGCGGAGAAACTTCTGCCGGGTATTCGGTGATGAAGGTCGGCTGAATCAGGTGCGCTTCGGCCACTTCTTCGAAGATCTCGGTCACGATACGGCCCAGACCCCAGCTCTTCTCAACTTTGATACCGATGCTTTCCGCGATCGCTTTCGCAGAGTCGAAGTTATCCAGATCGGCCATGTTGGTTTCTGGACGGTATTTCATGATCGCTTCGCGCATGGTCAGTTTTTCAAACGGCTTGCCGAAGTCGAAGACTTCTTCACCGTAAGGCACTTTAGTGGTGCCCAGAATGTCCTGCGCCAGGGTACGGAACAGTGATTCGGTCAGCTCGATCAGATCTTTATAATCCGCATACGCCATATAGAGTTCCATCATGGTGAACTCTGGGTTATGACGCACGGAGATGCCTTCGTTACGGAAGTTACGGTTGATTTCGAACACGCGGTCAAAACCACCGACGACCAGACGTTTCAGGTACAGTTCCGGCGCGATACGCAGGTACATGTCCAGATCGAGGGCGTTGTGATGGGTGATGAACGGACGTGCAGACGCACCGCCTGGGATCACCTGCATCATTGGGGTTTCCACTTCCATAAAGTCGCGGTTAACCATGAACTGGCGGATACCGGCCATGATCTGAGAGCGAATCTTGAAGGTCTTACGGGATTCATCGTTGGAGATGAGATCCAGGTAACGCTGACGGTAGCGCGCTTCCTGATCCTGCAGGCCATGGAATTTGTCCGGCAACGGGCGCAGGGCTTTGGTCAGCAGACGCAGTTCGGTGCAGTGGATAGACAGCTCACCGGTCTTGGTTTTGAACAGCTTACCTTTCGCCCCCAGGATATCGCCCAGGTCCCACTTCTTGAACTGCTCGTTGTAGATGCCTTCCGGCAGGTCGTCACGGGAGACGTACAGCTGAATACGGCCGCCAACGTCCTGCAGCGTCACGAAGGAGGCTTTACCCATGATACGACGGGTCATCATGCGGCCAGCAACGGCCACTTCGATGTTCAGCGCTTCCAGCTCTTCGTTCTCTTTACCGTCGAAGTCAGCGTGCAGTTGGTCTGAGGTATGGTCACGACGAAAATCGTTCGGGAACGGCACGCCCTGCTCGCGCAGTGCTGCCAGCTTCTCGCGGCGGGTTTTCAGTTCGTTATTAAGATCGACTACCGCGTCAGCGCCCTGTGCTTGTTGTTCAGACATGTTGGTTCCTCATAACCCTGCTTTCAAACTTGCTTCGATAAATTGGTCCAGGCTGCCGTCCAGCACCGCCTGCGTGTTACGGGTTTCAACCCCGGTACGCAGGTCTTTGATGCGGGAGTCATCAAGGACGTAAGAACGGATCTGGCTGCCCCAACCGATGTCAGATTTGTTATCTTCCATCGCCTGTTTCTCAGCATTTTTCTTCTGCATCTCCAGCTCATAAAGCTTCGCTTTCATCTGCTTCATGGCCTGGTCTTTGTTCTTATGCTGGGAACGGTCGTTCTGGCATTGCGTCACCAGCCCGGTTGGAATGTGGGTGATACGCACCGCAGATTCCGTACGGTTAACGTGCTGACCACCCGCGCCGGATGCGCGGTAAACGTCAATACGCAGATCCGCCGGGTTGATGTCGATATCAATATCTTCGTCAACTTCCGGATAGACAAATGCGGAGCTGAAGGAGGTGTGACGACGGCCGCCGGAGTCGAACGGGCTCTTACGCACCAGGCGGTGAACACCCGTCTCGGTACGCAGCCAGCCGTAAGCGTAATCGCCAATAATCTTGATGGTGACAGATTTAATACCGGCCACTTCACCTTCAGACTCTTCGATGATTTCGGTTTTGAAGCCGCGGGCTTCCGCCCAGCGCAGATACATGCGCATCAGCATGCTGGCCCAGTCCTGGGCTTCGGTACCGCCAGAACCTGCCTGAATATCGAGATAGCAGTCAGCGTTATCGTATTCACCGGAGAACATGCGACGGAATTCAAGCTGTGCCAGCTTCTCTTCGAGCACGTCGAGTTCAGCCACGGCTTCGTTAAAGGTTTCTTCGTCGTCAGCTTCGACGGCCAGCTCCAGTAAACCGGAAACATCTTCCAGCCCCTGAGCCATTTGATCCAGCGTATCTACGATAGCTTCGAGAGAGGAACGCTCTTTACCCAGCGCCTGCGCGCGTTCAGGTTCGTTCCAGACGTCCGGCTGTTCCAGCTCGGCGTTTACTTCTTCAAGACGCTCTTTCTTGGCATCGTAGTCAAAGATACCCCCTAAGAACGTCAGAGCGCTCCGTGAGGTCCTGAATACGGTTTTTTACCGGATTAATTTCAAACATGGTCTGTTTTCTTTTATGGACTTGTCAAAATGCGGTGATAAGAGCGGGATTGTACCGAATCCACGCCCTTTTTTATAGAGATTACTGCCGCTAAATTGGCCAGATATTGTCGATGATGATCTGAAGGGTGCGGTTACCGCGGAACTCGTTTATATCCAGTTTGTATGCCAGCTCAACTTCGCGCACGCCGTTGTCCGGCCAGACAGCGGTATCGACGTTAAAGGCAATACCGTCCAGCAGCGGGCCACCGCCTACAGGCTCGACCATCACTTTCAGATGGCGCTCACCAACAATGCGCTGTTGCAGCAGACGGAAGCGGCCATCGAACAGGGGTTCCGGGAACATCTGCCCCCACGGCCCTGCATCCCGGAGCATCTGTGCCACTTCCATCGTCATCTCAACCGGCGTGAGTTCGCCGTCGGAAACCACTTCGCCCTGCAGCAGGGCCGGGTCAATCCAGTCGGTGACCAGCTCGCCGAACAGACGCTGGAACTCGTCGAACTTCGCCTCTTCCAGCGACAAACCTGCCGCCATGGCATGACCGCCGAACTTGAGCATCAGACCCGGGTAGAGGGTATCCAGACGCTCCAGCGCATCGCGCATGTGCAGCCCCTGAATCGAACGCCCGGAGCCTTTGAGGGTGCCATCACCAGCCGGTGCAAACGCAATGACCGGGCGGTGGAAACGCTCTTTAATACGCGAAGCCAGAATGCCCACCACGCCCTGATGCCACTCAGGGTGATACATCGCCAGGCCGCCCGGCAGCGTATCGCCGCTGCGTTCCAGTTTTTCGCACAGGGTCAGCGCTTCAACCTGCATTCCCTGTTCAATCTCTTTACGGGTCTGGTTCAGGGCGTCCAGCTCATTAGCCAGCACGCGCGCTTCACCAATGTTGTCGCACAGCAGCAACGCGACGCCAACGGACATGTCGTCCAGTCTGCCGGCCGCGTTCAGGCGAGGCCCCAGGGCGAAGCCCAGATCGCTTGCCGCCAGCTTGAGCGGATCGCGGTTAGCAATCTCAAGCAGCGCTTTGATACCGGGACGGCATTTGCCCGCCCGGATGCGGCTTAAGCCCTGCCAGGTCAGAATACGGTTATTGGTATCGAGCGGCACCACGTCTGCGACGGTCCCCAGTGCGACCAGGTCGAGATACTCGGCCAGGTTCGGCACGGCAATACCGCGGGCGTCGAACCAGCCCTTATCACGCAGCAGCGTGCGTAACGCCAGCATCAGATAAAATGCCACGCCGACGCCTGCGAGTGATTTCGACGGGAAATCGCAGTCGCGCAGGTTCGGGTTGATGATCGCTTCCGCGGCAGGCAGCGTTTCACCCGGCAGGTGGTGATCGGTAACCAGCACCGGGATCCCCAACTGATGCGCATGATCGACGCCCGCATGGGAAGAGATCCCGTTGTCTACGGTCAGGATCAGCTGTGCGCCGCGGGCATGGGCCTGATCGACCACTTCCGGGCTGAGGCCGTAACCATCTTCAAACCGGTTCGGCACCAGATATGTCACGTTGTCGCAGCCCAGCGCGCGCAGGCTCAGCACGCTCAGCGCGGTACTGGTTGCGCCATCAGCATCAAAATCCCCCACTACCACAATGCGCGTACCTTCACACAGCGCGTTGTAGAGTATTTCTGTGGCTTTTTCGATGCCGTTTAACTGCTGCCATGGCAACATCCCTTTAACGCTGCGCTCAAGGTCGGCAGCGGTACGCACGCCACGGCTGGCGTAAAGCCGCTTTAACAGCGGCGGGAGGTCGTCAGGCAAATCAGCATGTTCAACCGCCTCGCGGCGGCGCAGTTTTATTGGGGCTTTCACGCGAATTATTTACCACCAAACTGTTTCTGGTGCGCGTCGAGGAACTCTTTCATCTCTTTAGGTCCCTGATAACCCGGAACAACATAGCCATTGCTCAGGACAATCGCTGGCGTACCGTTCACGCCAAACTGCACACCCAGCGCGTAGTGGTTAGCGATATCAATGTCGCAGGATGCAGGCTGCACGCCTTTGCCATTCATCGCGTCATCAAAGGCTTTGTTGCGGTCTTTCGCACACCAGATAGCTTTCATATCCTGCTCTGGCTTGCTCTCAACGCCCGCGCGCGGGAAGGCCAGATAACGCACGGTGATCCCCAGCGCATTGTAATCTTTCATCTCTTCATGCAGCTTATGGCAGTAGCCACAGGTGATGTCGGTGAAGACGGTAATGACGTGTTTTTCCTGCGCCGCTTTATAAACGATCATCTCTTTTTCGAGCGCGTTCAGGTTTTTCATCAGCAGCTGGTTGGTTACGTTGACCGGCTGCGCACCGCTTACGTCGTACATTGGCCCCTGAATAATGTGTTTTCCGTCTTCGGTCACGTACAGCACGCCGCTGTTCGTCAGAACCGTTTTCATGCCGGCAACCGGTGCAGACTGGATATCACTGCTGGTGACGCCAAGCTTCGCCAGAGACTGTTTGATAGCGGCGTCATCCGCATGGGCAAAACCGGTAAATGAGGCTGCCAGCAGGGTGAACAGCGCGAAAGACTTTTTCATATAAGATCCTAATTCGTCGGCACTCACGCTCGCGGGTGGTGCTGTTGGTGTAGCTGCCGCAGCCGTTCCGTCGCGACATGGGTATAAATTTGGGTCGTGGAAAGATCGCTGTGTCCCAGCAGCATCTGCACCACGCGCAGGTCGGCGCCGTGGTTCAGCAGATGCGTCGCAAAGGCATGACGCAAAACGTGTGGCGAAAGCTTTTCACTGTCGATACCCGCCAGTGTGGCGTAATGTTTGATGCGATGCCAGAACGTTTGCCGCGTCATCTGTTGTGCGCGCTGGCTGGGGAACAAGACGTCGATTGAAGCGCCATTAAGCAACCATGGACGACCGTGCTCCAGATACGTTTCCAGCCAGTACACCGCCTCTTCACCCAGCGGCACCAGCCTTTCCTTGTTTCCTTTACCGATTACGCGAACCACGCCCTGACGAAGGCTAATGTCGCTCATCGTCAGGCCGACCAGTTCAGAAACACGCAAACCGGTAGCATACAATAGCTCAAGCATGGCTTTATCGCGTAACTCCAGCGGCAGGTCAACTGCGGGTGACTGTAATAATCTCTCAACTTGTGCTTCGCTGAGATCTTTCGGCAGCCGCTGCGGGAGTTTCGGGGAGGCCAGGAGCGCGCTGGGATCGTCTTCGCGAATTTTCTCACGGTTGAGGTGCTGGAACAGCCGACGCATTGCGCTGAGCAAACGTGCGGAACTGGTGGCCTTGTAGCCCCCTTCCATCCGCTCGCCCAGCAGCGCCTGCAGGTCGTCGCTTTGTGCGTTCGCCAGCGACAGCCCGCGGTGCGCCAGCCACTCCACCAGCATGGTGAGATCGCGCCGGTAGGCACTGAGCGTATTCTCGGCCAGGTTCTTCTCCAGCCACAGTGCATCGAGAAACTGTTCGATGAGTGCGAGATCCTTTTCCACATCAGCCCCTTTGATTCTGCAGTCAGGCCATTATGCCTGATTGCGATCGGTTTCTGGTACACTACGCGCAAAGTCAAAGCAAGAATTGAGATAGTCACGCGATGAATATTGGTCTGTTCTATGGTTCCAGCACCTGCTATACCGAAATGGCGGCAGAGAAAATTCGGGACATCATTGGCCCGGAACTGGTGACGTTGCATAACCTGAAAGATGACGCGCTTACGCTGATGGAGCAGTACGACGTGCTGATCCTCGGCATCCCGACCTGGGATTTCGGCGAAATACAGGAAGACTGGGAAGCCATCTGGGACCAGCTTGATACGCTTAACCTCGACGGCAAAATCATTGCCATGTACGGCATGGGTGATCAGTTGGGTTACGGTGAGTGGTTCCTGGACGCACTCGGCATGCTGCACGACAAACTGGCACCGAAGGGCGTCACGTTTATCGGTTACTGGCCAACCGAAGGGTACGAGTTCACCAGTAAGAAACCGATTATTGCCGATGGGCAGCTGTTTGTCGGGCTGGCACTGGATGAAACCAACCAGTACGATCTCAGCGATGAGCGCCTGCAAAGCTGGTGTGAGCAGATTCTGGGCGAAATGGCAGAACAGTTCAGCTAACGCGAATTACTCCTGCGTCAGCTGCTGTAATAACATCCGACGCAGGTCCCGCCACTCAGCGCTATCCATACTGTCCGCGGCCAGCCACAGATGCTGGCGACGCCCGCTGTCCACGCTACGTAGCCGCAGCATCATGCCGGAAGCGATCATCCAGGGCATACCGAGAATTTCCCACTCTTTTCCCTGCCAGCGCAGGCGGGAATCCATCAGTAATTTGATCTCCCCCTGACGGGCATGAATGCGGCGCTGGCTGCGCACGCTGTCAAACACCACAAACGACAGCAACAGCAGCCACAGAGGCGTATAGCTAAGCGGCCACGGCATCAGTAACACAAAGGCCGCGACCAGGCCGTGGAGCAACAACGACATCCACTGCGAGCGCCACGAGACGCGAAGGTCAGATTGCCACAGGACCACGTTCCTGATTCCGTGTTTGAATTAATTGCACCATCCGTTGCAACTCGGTGTCGGCGGGTTTGCCGTGATTCATCAGCCAGTTAAATAAATCAGGATCGTCAGACTCAAGCAGGCGAACAAACAGACGCTTATCATCATCGCTTAAGCTGTCATACTCATATTCGAAGAAAGGCATGATGGAAATATCAAGTTCACGCATGCCGCGACGGCACGCCCAGTGAATACGGGCCTTGTTGTTAATATCCATGTTCTGTTTCCTGCATTACGTTTGGCACAGTCGGCACCCCGTCCAGTGTTCTTGATTTCTCTGCGGGGACACCAGCTAGTGTAACGTGTTTTTGACCGTTTCTTTACTGGAATATTGCGAACCACGAGCGCGCTTCCACAATAAACCCTATAAAGACAGCGGATTACACTATTTTGCGTGGCGCTACGCATAACCGGGTTATGGCACAAATGGCCTGTTGAAAGCGCTTGCAATGCCAGCAGGCTCTTTTACCATTAGGCATTATCAAAGCGTTAAGCAATTCAGGATATCGTTATGGCCTTTACACCATTTTCTCCTCGCCAGCCCGCCGCCTCTGCGCGTCTGCCGCTGACGCTTATTACTCTTGATGACTGGGCGCTGGCGACACTCACCGGTGCAGACAGCGAAAAATACCTGCAGGGCCAGGTAACCGCCGACGTCAGCCAGATGGACGAACACCAGCATCTGCTGGTCGCACACTGCGATCCAAAAGGGAAGATGTGGAGCAACCTGCGCCTGTTCCGTCGCCAGGAGGATTTTGCCTTTATTGAGCGCCGCAGCCTGCGGGACGCGCAGCTCACCGAGCTGAAAAAATACGCGGTCTTCTCAAAAGTCACTATCGCCGCGGATGATGAACACGTTCTGCTGGGCGTGGCAGGCTTCCAGGCCCGTGCGGCGCTGAAAAATCTGTTCAGTGAACTCCCGGATGCCCAGAAACAGGTCGTCAGCGAAGGCGCAACGTCTATCCTGTGGTTTGAACACCCGGCGGAACGCTTTCTGTTAGTCACGGATACCGCGACCGCCGAACGCGTCACCGAGGCGCTGCGTGGTGAAGCCCAGTTTAATAACAGCCAACAGTGGCTGGCGCTGAACATTGAAGCCGGTCTGCCGGTGATTGACGCCGCAAACAGCGGGCAGTTCATTCCTCAGGCCACCAACCTGCAGGCGCTGGGTGGCATTAGCTTTAAGAAAGGGTGCTATACCGGCCAGGAGATGGTGGCACGCGCCAAATTCCGCGGAGCCAACAAACGCGCACTGTGGACCCTGGCGGGCCACGCCAGCCGCGTGCCTGACGCTGGTGAAGATTTAGAACTGAAGATGGGCGAGAACTGGCGCCGTACCGGCACGGTGTTAGCCGCAGTTCAACTGGATGATGGCCGCCTTCTGGTTCAGGCCGTCATGAACAACGATATGGAAGCCGACAGCGTGTTCCGCGTGCGTGACGATGCCAATACGCTGAGCATTGAGCCTCTGCCGTATTCGCTGGAAGAGTAAGGCGTCATTGGCCGGCGACGAGATAAAAAAACGGTAACCTGACGGTTACCGTTTTTTTTTGCTTACTCTCACGAAGAGAGGGCGGAGGCAAGAAGATCAACGTTCTGAAATTAAACCTGCCCCACATAGAGATAAATCGCTAAAAAGTGGCACACGCTACCGCCCAGCACAAACCCATGCCAGATAGCATGATTGTACGGGATACGCTTGCAGACATAGAAAATGACGCCCAGCGAGTAGACGATGCCCCCAACGGCCAGAAGCGTCACGCCCCCTACCGCCAGCTTGATCGCCAGTTGATAAACCACAATCAGCGAAAGCCAGCCCATCGTGAGATAGGTCACCAGCGACAGCACCTTAAACCGGTGCGCAATGGTCAGCTTAAACAGGATCCCCAGCAGCGCCAGGCTCCAGATAACAATCATCAGGCCACGCGACAGCGGCGAGTTAAGACCCACCAGCAGGAAAGGCGTGTAGGTCCCTGCAATAAGAAGATAGATAGCGCAGTGGTCGAATTTCTTGAGCCAGATCTTGGCCCGTTGATGCGGGATAGCGTGGTACAGCGTCGACGCCAGGAACAGCAGGATCATACTCCCGCCATACAGACTGTAGCTGGTGATGGCCATTGCGCTGGCATTCGTATCCACCGCCTGCACCAGCAATAACACTAAACCGACAATCCCAAAAACCAGGCCAATACCGTGGCTAATACTGTTGGCTATTTCCTCAGCCAGCGAATATCCCTGTGCAATTAATGGTCTGCTCACCATACAAAACTCCGGGAAAACTAACGATGAATATTCATCACCTGTCTATGCTAACTGAGAATGATTCCAGTGAACACCTGTTAGCTAAAATAATTTCACAAACATAATTTTTGTCTATAAATCATGAACATAAATAAATTATTCACCTAACATTTGTTCACATTAAAATTTAATCATTAAGAATCAAGGGCATAAAATTGGATCCTGCCGCCTTGCTGCATGTTATGATGGATAAATGAGGTCTGAATGAGAGTTTCGCCATTGTGAGTATGTTCACCCACGCCGCCATTGCCAGTCTCAATAATCTGGAAATGATGGTCTACAACTATGTCATTAAAAATCGTGACAAAGTCATGTACATGACCATCCGCGAGCTGGCGGATGCGGCTGGCGTCTCAACGACCACTATCCTGCGCTTTTGCCGCAAACTCAACTGCGAAGGCTACTCTGAATTCCGCGTGCGCTTTAAGCTCTATTTAGAGCAGAACGAACCTCAGCAGGCAAATTTTGGTGCCAGTGAAATTATCAGCTTCTTTAAAGGCGTTAATAACGAAGAGTTCGATGCTTTATTAGATGAGGCGGTCGATATTATTTTATCTTCCGAACGTATTATATTTGTCGGCGCGGGCACGTCTGGCTCGCTGGCAAAATATGGCGCACGCTTCTTTTCGAATATCGGTAAATTCAGCAACCACATCGACGATCCTTATTTCCCGGTCACCAATGATATGGCTAAAAACGCGCTGGCGATTGTGCTGTCGGTATCCGGTGAAACCGAAGAGATCCTGCGCTTTGCCAGCCAGTTTAGCCTGCATCGCTGCAAAGTGCTCTCCATTACCAGCCACGAGCACTCGCGCCTGGCAAAGCTCGCGGACTTTAACCTCTCCTGGCATGTCCCTCAGACGCGGATAGGCGGCGTGTACGATATCACCACACAAATACCCGTCATCTATATTCTCGAATCGCTTGGCCGGAAACTGGCGAAGAAACTGACAGAATAAAACACCCTGTTTTTTCGATGTGACAAATTACATTTTCAGCGAATTGTTATATCGTGACATTTAATTCCGCTTTGCTAGACTCGAACGCAATATGTCATTTACTGAGAATAGCAGCGATGAAAAAACTTACCCTACCAAAAGACTTTTTATGGGGCGGTGCAGTGGCCGCTCACCAGGTTGAAGGCGGCTGGAACAAAGGCGGTAAAGGGCCGAGCATCTGCGATGTCTTAACGGGCGGTGCGCACGGCGTGCCGCGCGAAATCACGCAGGAAGTCGTGCCGGGGAAATACTATCCTAACCACGAAGCTATCGACTTCCATGGCCATTACAAAGAAGACATCAAGCTGTTTGCTGAGATGGGCTTCAAATGTTTCCGCACCTCTATCGCCTGGACGCGTATCTTCCCGAAAGGGGATGAAACACAGCCGAATGAAGAAGGCCTGAAGTTCTACGACGACATGTTCGATGAGCTGCTGAAATACAATATTGAACCGGTCATTACCCTCTCCCACTTCGAAATGCCGCTGCACCTGGTGCAGGAGTACGGCGGCTGGACCAACCGTAACGTGGTGGATTTCTTTGTGCGCTTCGCAGAAGTGGTGTTTGAGCGTTACAAAAATAAGGTCAAATACTGGATGACCTTTAACGAGATCAACAACCAGCGTAACTGGCGTGCGCCGCTGTTTGGCTACTGCTGCTCAGGCGTGGTTTATACCGAGCATGACAATCCGGAAGAGACCATGTACCAGGTGCTGCACCACCAGTTCGTTGCCAGCGCGCTGGCGGTGAAAGCGGCGCGTCGCATTAACCCGGAAATGAAAGTCGGCTGTATGCTGGCAATGGTGGCGCTCTACCCGTTCTCCTGTAAACCAGAGGACGTGATGTTTGCACAGGAATCCATGCGTGAACGCTATGTCTTTACCGATGTCCAGCTGCGCGGTTACTACCCATCCTATGTGCTTAATGAATGGGAACGCCGTGGCTTCACCATCCATATGGAAGCGGGTGACGAGCAGATCCTGCGTGAAGGCACCTGTGACTATCTGGGCTTCAGCTATTACATGACCAACGCCGTGAAAGCGGAAGGCGGTACTGGCGATGCTATCTCAGGCTTTGAAGGCAGCGTACCGAACCCGCATGTGAAAGCCTCTGACTGGGGCTGGCAGATTGACCCGGTGGGTCTGCGCTATTCCCTGTGCGAATTGTACGAGCGTTATCAGAAACCGCTGTTTATCGTGGAAAACGGCTTTGGCGCCTACGACAAAGTAGAAGAAGACGGCAGCATCAATGATGACTACCGCATCGACTACCTGCGTGCGCACGTGGAAGAGATGATGAAAGCCGTCACGTATGATGGCGTGGATCTGATGGGTTATACCCCGTGGGGCTGCATCGACTGCGTGTCGTTCACTACCGGCCAGTACAGTAAGCGCTACGGCTTTATTTATGTGAACAAGCACGACGACGGTACCGGCGATATGTCACGCTCGCGGAAAAAGAGCTTTAACTGGTACAAAGACGTGATTGCCAGCAACGGCGAGACGCTTTAACGCTTTTCTCCTCTCCCCGATGGGGAGAGGAGACGTTTATTTCCCACCCGCCAGTTCAATAAAACTTCCCGTCACATACGAGGCTTTCTCGCTCAGCAGCCAGACAATCGCCTGCGCCACCTCTTCCGGCTGACCGCCACGCTGCATAGGCAGCATGGATTTGATCCTATCCACCCGGCCCGGCTCACCGCCAGATGCATGAATCTCGGTGTAAATCAGCCCGGGACGCACGCAGTTTACGCGGATCCCTTGCGCTGCCACTTCCAGCGATAATCCCGTCGTCAACGAATCGACAGCACCTTTGGACGCGGCGTAATCCACATATTCACCCGGAGCACCGAGGCGCGATGCCGCGGATGACACGTTCACGATCGCGCCGCCTTTGCCACCATGTCTGAACGACATGCGTTTTACCGCTTCGCGGCAGCAGAGGAAATAACCGGTCACGTTCGTGGCTAACACGCGGTTGATCCGTTCAGCGGAGAGGTGTTCAATCGTGGATTGTTCAAACAGGATCCCGGCGTTGTTCACCAGTGCGGTAAGCGGTCCGGCTTCACGATCGATACTGTCGAACATTGCCAGCACCTGAGCTTCATCACTGATATCTGCACGCACGGCAAACGCGGTGCCCCCCGCGTCGGTAATCATCGTGATCACATCCGTCGCGGCTTTAATGTTGTGGTGATAGTTCACCGCCACGGTGTAGCCTTCGCGCGCCAGTTGCAGCGCGGTAGCTTTACCAATACCGCGGCTGGCGCCGGTGACCAGTGCAATTGCCATCTATGTCTCCTTATAAAAAAAGCCGGGTAGCGTTAACGCTGACCCGGCCTGTAACACGTTATAACCGCGGAAAGATTACTGGTATTCGCTCATTGGCACACAAGAGCAGAACAGATTACGGTCACCGTAGACGTCATCGAGACGTTTCACGGTCGGCCAGTATTTGTTTGCTATGCCAGCCGGGAACACCGCCTGCTCACGGGTATAATCGTGCTCCCACCCGGAGACCAGCTCATTCTGGGTGTGCGGTGCGTTAACCAGCGGGTTATCAGCCAGCGTCCACTCACCGGCTTTCACGCGGTCGATTTCAGCGCGGATAGCCAGCATCGCGTCAATAAAGCGGTCCAGCTCAACTTTGCTTTCAGACTCGGTGGGTTCAACCATCAGCGTACCCGCCACCGGGAACGACATGGTTGGCGCATGGAATCCGTAGTCGATCAGACGCTTAGCAATATCCAGCTCGCTGATACCGGTCTCTTCTTTCAAAGGACGGATATCGAGGATGCACTCGTGCGCCACGCGACCATCACGGCCCGTGTAGAGCACCGGATACGCTTCTTTCAGACGCGTTGCGATGTAGTTAGCATTGAGGATAGCCACCTGGCTTGCCTGCTTCAGCCCTTCCGCGCCCATCATGCGGATATACATCCAGCTGATGGGCAGGATTGAGGCGCTACCGAACGGTGCCGCAGAGACCGCGCCCTGACGGGTCAACATGCCTTCAATCTGCACTACGCTGTGGCCTGGGACAAACGGCGCCAGGTGTGCTTTCACACCGATTGGGCCCATACCCGGGCCGCCACCGCCGTGTGGAATACAGAAGGTTTTATGCAGGTTCAGGTGCGACACATCCGCGCCGATAAAGCCCGGAGAGGTAATGCCAACCTGTGCGTTCATGTTTGCACCGTCGAGATAAACCTGACCGCCGAACTGATGGACGACTTCACACACTTCACGGATGGTCTCTTCGTACACACCGTGGGTGGACGGGTAGGTCACCATGATGCAGGAGAGTTTTTCGCCCGCCTGCTCGGCTTTCGCACGCAGATCGGCCAGGTCAATATTGCCATTCTTGTCGCAGGCCACCACCACCACTTCCATACCCGCCATCTGGGCAGACGCCGGGTTGGTGCCATGCGCAGAACTCGGAATCAGGCAGATATCGCGATGCCCTTCATTGCGGCTTTCGTGATAGTGACGAATTGCCAGCAGGCCCGCGTATTCCCCCTGCGCCCCGGAGTTTGGCTGCATGCAGAGTGCATCGTAACCGGTCAGCTTCACCAGCCAGTCGGAGAGCTGGTTGATCATCAGATGGTAACCTTCCGCCTGCTCTGGTGGGCAGAACGGGTGCAGCTCGGAAAATTCAGGCCAGGTGATTGGGATCATCTCTGCCGCAGCGTTCAGCTTCATGGTGCAGGAGCCCAGCGGGATCATCGCCTGGTTCAGCGCCAGGTCTTTGCGCTCCAGAGAGTGCATATAGCGCATCATCTCGGTTTCGCTGTGGTAGCGATTGAACACCGGGTGAGTCAGGATCGCATCATCACGCAGCATGCTTTCCTGGATAGAGCGGCTGTCGAGCGCGACATCTTTATCGAGCGTATCAATATCCAGGCCGTGCGCATCGCCCAGCAAGACGTTAAACAGGTTTACGATATCTTCGCGGGTAGTGCTTTCATCCAGGGTAATGCCTACCGCGTTATGGATGTCGCTACGCAGGTTGATCTCTGCCGCGTCAGCACGAGCCAGCACCGCGGCTTTGTCTGCCACTTCAACGCACAGCGTGTCAAAGTAATGGGCGTGGCGCAGTTTCAGGCCTTTCTGCTGCAGACCGCAGGCCAGAATATCCGCCAGACGGTGAATACGGCTGGCAATGCGTTTCAGGCCAACCGGACCGTGGAAGACAGCGTACAGGCTGGCGATATTGGCCAGCAGGACCTGCGAGGTACAGATGTTGGAGTTCGCTTTCTCACGACGAATATGCTGCTCGCGAGTCTGCATTGCCATGCGCAGCGCGGTGTTACCGGCGGCATCTTTTGAAACGCCGATGATACGGCCAGGCATGGAGCGTTTGAATTCATCTTTTGCGGCAAAGAACGCCGCATGTGGGCCACCGTAGCCCATCGGGACACCAAAGCGTTGTGCAGAACCGAAAACAATGTCCGCGCCCTGTTTACCTGGAGCCGTCAGCAGGACCAGCGCCATAAAATCAGCCGCGACGCTGACAACCACTTTGCGGGCCTTCAGCTCAGCAATCAGTGCGCTGTAGTCGTGAACGTCACCGGTGGTGCCGGCCTGTTGCAGCAGCACGCCAAACACATCCTGATGATCGAGGACTTTGTCGGCGTCGTCGACAATCACGTCAAAACCAAAGGTTTCGGCACGGGTACGAACCACATCAAGCGTTTGCGGATGCACGTCCGCTGCCACGAAGAAGCGGTTGGCATTTTTCAGTTTGCTCACGCGCTTCGCCATTGCCATTGCTTCGGCGGCGGCGGTGGCTTCATCCAGCAGTGAAGCGGACGCGATATCCAGGCCGGTCAAATCCAGCGTAACCTGCTGGAAGTTCAGCAGCGCTTCCAGACGGCCCTGAGAAACTTCTGGCTGATACGGGGTGTAGGCGGTGTACCAGCCCGGGTTTTCCAGCATATTACGCAGAATAACCGGAGGTAACTGCACGTTGGTGTAGCCCATGCCAATATAAGACTTATAGCGCTTGTTCAGGCCGGCAATTGCCTTCAGCTCCGCCAGAGCGGCGAATTCAGTGGTGGCTTCACCCACCTGAGGCGGCGTGGCAAGCTGGATGTCTTTTGGCACAATCTGGCCGATCAGTGCATTTAATGAATCCGCGCCAACTGTCTTCAGCATCTCCTGCTGTTGCTGAGCATCCGGCCCAATGTGACGTTCAATGAAGGCGCCACGGTTTTCAAGCTGGCTTAAAGTCTGTGTCATGAGCGATGGTTCCTGAAACGTGCAGTGAATGTGTTTTCTCCCTCTCCCTGAGGGAAAGGGCTGGGGTAAGGGTGTCGTCTGTTCCCCTCACCCTACCCTCCCCCCAAGGGGGAGAGGGTTAAGGCTTACTCGTTTTCTAACAGCGCTTCGTACGCGGTGGCATCCAGCAGCGCGGCGACCTGCGATTCGTCGCTGGCTTTGATCTTGAAGATCCAGCCGCCTTCATAAGGCTCGCTGTTCACCAGCTCCGGGGAGTCGCTCAGGGCGTCGTTCACGGCAACAATTTCACCGCTTACCGGGGCGTAGATATCAGAAGCCGCTTTAACGGACTCGGCCACGGCGCAGTCATCGCCTGCTTCCACGGATGCGCCGACTTCAGGCAGGTCAACAAACACCATGTCGCCCAGCAGCTCCTGCGCATGCTCGGTGATCCCTACGGTGTAAGTGCCGTCCGCCTCTTTGCGCAGCCACTCATGTTCTTTGCTGTATTTCAGTTCTGCTGGCACATTGCTCATTGAAGTTCTCCTGATAAAAATGATTAGGCGACCGGCTTACCGGCGCGAACAAAAATCGGTTTGGTCACGTTGACCGGCATTTCACGGTTGCGGATTTGCACCACTGCCGTTTCGCCAATGCCCGCCGGAACACGCGCCAGTGCAATACTGTAGCCCAGCGTCGGGGAGAAGGTACCGCTGGTGATCACGCCTTCACGTGGGTTGCCGTCAGCATCTGTAAAACGCACCGGCAGCTCGCCGCGCAGCACGCCTTTCTCGGTCATCACCAGGCCTACCAGTTGTTCAGTGCCCTTTTCACGCTGCATTTCCAGCGCTTCACGGCCAATAAACTCACGGTCAGCCGGTTCCCAGACGATGGTCCAGCCCATGTTGGCCGCCAGCGGTGACACGCCTTCATCCATCTCTTGCCCGTAGAGGTTCATACCGGCTTCCAGACGCAGCGTATCGCGCGCGCCCAGACCTGCCGGCTTAACGCCAGCTTCCACCAGCGCACGCCAGAAATCGGCGGCTTTCTCATTCGGCATGGCAATTTCATAGCCCGCTTCACCGGTGTAGCCGGTGGTCGCGATAAACAGATCGCCCGCCTGTACGCCGAAGAACGGCTTCATGCCGTCGGTGGCTTTACGCTGCTCATCGCTGAACAGAGAGGCGGCTTTAGACTGCGCGTTCGGCCCCTGTACGGCGATCAGCGACAGATCATCGCGGACGGTGATGTCGATGGCGTAAGGCTCAGCGTGTTGGGTAATCCAGGAGAGGTCTTTTTCGCGGGTGGCGGAGTTTACAACGAGGCGGAAGAAATCTTCAGAGAAGTAATAGACGATGAGGTCATCAATTACGCCGCCGGAGGCATTCAGCATGCCGGTGTAGAGCGCTTTGCCTGGCGTCTTCAGTTTGGCGACGTCGTTTGCCAGCAGATAACGTAAAAACTCCCGGGTGCGGCTGCCATGCAGGTCGACAATCGTCATGTGTGACACGTCGAACATACCGGCATCGGTGCGCACCGCGTGGTGCTCATCAATCTGCGAGCCGTAGTGCAGCGGCATCATCCAGCCATGGAAGTCCACCATGCGTGCGCCGCATAACACGTGTTGTTCGTACAAAGGAGTCTGTTGAGCCATCTTTTCCTCGTTGAATAAGCAGGGCTGTCTTGCGTTTCGCACACCTGAACAGTGCCACGAAACCCGGCGCCGCGATCGCTTTCTGGACCCCGACGCAAACGTTCTCTTTTACCTGAACTTACCACCGAAACCGGCGATTAACCATAAGGTAAAACGGGTCATCACATTAGCTTATGACCTAAAAACACGAAAAAGCTTACAGAGTTATTCACTGGCAAACTGCGATTAAACCCGCATAAAATTAACATTGCTCTAACAGGATTTAGCAGATGGTGATATTTCATGCGGAAAAACGGGCGGAATTTACGTAACAAAAAAATAGTAAGATTAGATTTTCTAATGCGAAAAATGCGGTGAAATTAGATTATTTCAAACGAGCGAATTTCCCCGGCGCAGAGGCCGGGAAAATAAAGTGTGACGGGGGTCTATATTAGCGCAGCCAGTCCGGCAGGTCGTTAAGACCCATCGCCTGGCGAAGGAGTTGAGGTTTTACGCCCGGAAGGGTATCGGCAAGTTTAAGGCCGAGGTCGCGCAGCAGTTTTTTCGCTGGATTCGCGCCGGCAAACAGCTCACGGAAACCCTGCATGCCTGCCAGCATCAGCGCTGCACTGTGCTTACGGCTGCGTTCGTAGCGACGCAGATAGAGATGCTGGCCGATATCTTTGCCTTCGCGATGCAGGCGACGCAACTCTTCTACCAGCTCTGCCGCGTCCATAAAGCCAAGGTTCACGCCCTGCCCGGCCAGCGGATGGATCGTATGCGCCGCGTCACCCACCAGCGCCAGACGGTGCGCCGCAAACTGACGCGCATAGCGTCCGGTTAACGGGAACACCAGCCGCTCGCTCTCAAGGGTGCATAGCCCAAGACGGTTATCAAACGCGACGCACAGCGCCTGGTTGAATGCCTCGGGAGTCGCCTCCTGCATCTGTTGCGCTTTATCAGGAACCAGAGACCAGACAATCGAACACAGATGTGGATCGCTCAACGGCAGGAATGCCAGAATGCCGTCATTGTGGAAGATTTGGCGCGCCACCCCACCGTGCGGCTCTTCAGTGCGAATCGTTGCCACCAGAGCATGATGGCGATAGTCCCAGAACGTCAGCGGAATATCCGCCTTGTTACGCAGCCAGGAGTTGGCACCGTCAGCGCCCACAACCAGTCGCGCGGTCAGCATGTCACCGCTTTGCAGGGTGATAAAGGCGTCGTTTTCTCCCCAGGCGACCTGCTGGATTTGCGCCGGTGCCAGCAGCGTGACATCGCTGCAGGACTGCGCTTTTTGCCACAGAGCATGGTGAATAACGGCATTTTCGATGATGTGTCCCAGATGGCTGTAGCCCATGCTTTCATCATCAAACGCGATATGACCAAAGCTGTCTTTGTCCCACACTTCCATGCCGTGATAACAGCTGGCACGCTGCGCCACGATCTCTGACCAGACGCCAAGGTGCGTCAGCAACTTTTCACTGGCCGCATTGATTGCCGAGACGCGCAGTTCCGGCGGCGCGTCCTGCGCGACAGGCTGAGGCACGTTTTGCTCCAGTACCGCAACGCGCAGGCCGCTGCCCTGTAAACCACAGGCCAGCGCCAGTCCTACCATTCCGCCGCCAACGATGGCGACATCAACATTTTGCACGGTGATAACTCCTTAACGCGCGACCCAACCAAGAGTCCGCTGCGCCAGCACGTCACGTGCCGGAATGAATAATTCCATCGCCATCAGCCCAAGATTGCGGCCTGCAACCAGGGGTGCCCAGCGATTGGCAAACAGGTGCACCAGACCATCCGTCACACCAATCGTCGCCTCTTTATCTGCCCGGCGTCGCTTCTGGTAATGGCTGAGCACCGACCAGGCACCACAGTCTTTTTGCTCGCTCCACGCCTGCGAAAGCGTTTCTGCCAGGCTCATCACGTCGCGAAGCCCGAGGTTAAACCCCTGCCCGGCGATGGGATGCAATGTCTGCGCGGCATTGCCGACCAGCGCCATGCGATGGGAGATAGACTGCGAGGCGGTGGTCAGCGACAACGGGTATACGCTCCGCTTTCCCGCGTGGGTAATACGTCCCAGCCGCCAGCCAAAGGCTTTTTGCAGCTCGGTACAAAAACGTTCGTCAGACAAGGTCTGTATCTCAGCCGCGTTGTCCTGCGGATGGCACCACACCAGCGAACTGCGATCGTGGGACATGGGCAGCATCGCCAGCGGGCCATGCTGGGTAAAACGCTCAAAAGCGCGGCCGTTGTGAGCGCCCGCTGTCGAAACGTTAGCAATGACGGCCACCTGCCCGTAGGGTTGTTGTCGCCACTCCACGCCGCACTGCGTGCCGAGCGAAGAGCGCGAACCGTTTGCCGCTACCAGAAGCTGGCCTTCAAGGACGGTACCGTTATCCAGCACCACGTTGACCGATGCGTCACTGCGGCTAAAGCTGGCCACACGCGCCGGGCAATGCAGGGTCACGCCTGGCGCATCCTTAAGCAGGCGGAACAGGCGTAACCCGACGTCGTGCAGCTCCACGACCCGGCCCAGCGCATCTATACGGTAATCATGCGCATCCAGAGTAACGAAACCGGCATGACCGCGATCGCTGACGTGAACGGTTTTAATCGCCGTCGCGCAGTCGGCTATCGCCTGCCAGATGCCAATGCGTGAGAGTTGCTGACAGGTACCCTGCGCCAGTGCAATGGCGCGGGCATCAAAACCGGGGTGATCAGAGGCCTCTGGCGCAACGGCCTCCACCAGATGCACCGGCAGTTTTCCCTGCGTAAAATGCGAGATGGCCAGTGCCAGCGTGGCTCCGGTCATCCCGCCGCCAACGATAATCACGCTCATACGCGTGCCGCTGCCATCAGCGCCTCGATATCGTCAGCATTTTTCACGACGCTGGCGGTCAGGTTTTCGTTGCCGGTTTCGGTAATGACGATGTCGTCTTCGATACGAATGCCAATCCCACGGTATGCTTCCGGCACGTCGGCATCCGGCGCGATATACAGCCCCGGCTCAACGGTTAATACCATGCCTGGCTCAAGCACGCGGGAACGATCGGCACCGTATGCCCCCACGTCATGCACATCCAGCCCTAGCCAGTGGCTCAGGCCGTGCATAAAGTACGGACGATGCGCGTTCTCGGTAATCAGGGTATCCACGTCGCCTTTCAGGATACCGAGCTTCACCAGACCGGTGATCATGATGCGCACCACTTCGCCGGTCACTTCCTGAATGGACGTGCCTGGACGGTACAGCCTGAGCGCCGTCTCGAGCGATTCGAGGACGATGTCATACACCGCGCGCTGTGCGGGGGTGAATTTACCGTTCACCGGGAACGTACGGGTAATATCGCCCGCATACCCCTGGAATTCGCATCCGGCGTCAATCAACACCAGATCGCCATCGCGCAGCGCACTTTCGTTTTCGGTGTAGTGCAGAATGCAGCCGTTTTCACCGCCACCGACAATGGTGTTGTAAGAAGGATAACGCGCGCCGTGGCGGTTAAATTCGTGATGAATTTCCCCTTCCAGCTGGTACTCAAACATTCCCGGGCGGCACTTCTCCATAGCGCGGGTGTGCGCCAGCGCGCTGATTTCACCCGCGCGGCGCATCACGTCCAGCTCTTCCGGCGATTTGAACAAACGCATCTCATGCACCACCGGACGCCAGTCCGTCAGGGTGGCCGGGGCGGACAGATTCTGCCTCGAACCTTTGCGCAGCTTATCCAGAGCGGTAAAGACAATCTCATCGGCATACGCATACTCGCCCTGCGCGTGGTAAAGCACATCCAGGCCATTCAGCAGTTGATAGAGCTGCTGGTTGATCTCACTGAATGCCAGCGCCCGATCCACCCCCAGCTTCTCTGGCGCAGCCTCTTGCCCTAAGCGGCGGCCAAACCAGATTTCGGCTGTGAGATCGCGAACGCGGTTAAAAATCACGCTGTGGTTGTGGGTGTCATTACTCTTAATCAGCACCAGTACCGCTTCCGGCTCGTTGAAGCCGGTGAAGTACCAGAAATCGCTGCTCTGGCGATAGGGGTATTCGCTGTCGGCGCTGCGCGTCACTTCTGGCGCAGCAAAAATCAGCGCGGCGCTGCCCGGCTGCATATTGGCCAGCAGCGCCTGACGACGGCGCGAATACTCTTGATTTGAGATAACCATGACACCCTCCTGTGCGTTATTTTTCTTAATGTAAGGTTGGCTTGCGGACTTCCGGCGCGGTCGGCTGCGAACGCGTAAAGTGGTCGTGGCACAGCAAAGCAGCAACGCGAACGTATTCGATGATCTCTTCGAGAGACATTTCCAGCTCTTCCTGGTCTTCGTCTTCATCGTAGCCCAACTGCGCAATGTTACGCAGATCGTCGATCGCCTCACCCGCTTCGCCGGTCACTTTATCGAGTTTCGGCTGCGTGACGCCCAGCCCCAACAGGTAGTGGTTGACCCAACCTGCGAGCGCATCGGCACGATCGAAGACGCTGACGTCATCGCCTTCAGGCAGATAAAGCTGAAAAAGGAAGCCATCGTCTTCCAGCGAATCGCTGATCGCGGAGTGCATTTTACGCACGGCTTCCGCCAGCTCGTGACCAAACGCCAGCCCTTCGTTCGTCAGGTCGTGGATCAGCGGCTGCCATGAGCTGTCGCTGTTTCCGCCGCACAGCATGCCACTGATCAGACCGTGCATTTCCGCAGAGGTTAAACCGACTCCCTGCTGGTTCAGTAACTGGTTTAAATCCTTGTAACCAGGCATTTCGTTCTGTATAGACATGCGCATTCGTCATCGTTGGGAGGAATATTCATGATATGCTACCACTTTGGACCCTGGTGATACCAGAAAAGGGCTTGTATCTTCACATCAGGGTAGCTATAGTGTCGCCCCTTCGCAGCCCCCGGGGCAGTAAGCGAAGGCAGCGCAGTCAATCAGCAGGAAGGTGGCATGTCTGCACAACCCGTCGATCTCCAGATTTTTGGCCGTTCACTGCGAGTGAATTGTCCGCCTGAACAAAGGGATGCCTTGAATCAGGCTGCGGACGATTTGAATCAGCGGTTGCAAGATCTCAAAGAACGCACTAGAGTCACAAATACTGAGCAGCTGGTTTTCATCGCCGCGTTGAACATCAGTTATGAACTGACTCAGGAAAAAGCGAAGACCCGCGATTACGCGGCAAGCATGGAGCAGCGCATTAAAATGCTCCAGCAGACCATAGAACAGGCATTGCTTGATCAAGGTCGCAATCCCGAAAGACCGGGACCAAAGTTTGAATAACACTTCTCAGTTGACTATGGTAGAGTAACTGTGAAGACAAAATTTCTCTGAGATGTTCGCAAGCGGGCCAGTCCCCTGAGCCGATATTTCATACCACAAGAATGTGGCGCTCCATGGTTGGTGAGCATGCTCGGTTCGTCCGAGAAGCCTTAAAACTATGACGACACATTCACCTTGAACCAAGGGTTCAAGGGTTACAGCCTGCGGCGGCATCTCGGAGATTCCCTCTCTTTTTCTTCTACCGACTACCATGACCCAACTCCCTGAAGTCTCTTCCTCACGCCAGGACATCCGTCAGCTCATGCGTCAACGCCGTCGTGCGTTAACTCCCGAACAGCAAGCACAGTTTGCCCAGCAAGGCGCAGCCCGTATGATGGCCTATCCCCCTGTTGTGATGGCGCGTACCGTCGCCCTGTTCCTCTCGTTTGATGGCGAGCTGGATACTCAACCGCTGATCGAACAGCTGTGGCGCGCCGGGAAGAGAGTGTACCTGCCGGTGCTGCATCCGTTTAGCCAGGGAAATCTGCTGTTTTTACACTACCATCCGCACAGCGAACTGGTGGTGAATCGTCTGAAAATCACCGAACCAAAACTCGACGTCCGCGACGTCCTCCCCCTCTCAGAACTGGATGTGCTGATCACGCCGTTGGTGGCGTTTGATGAGCAGGGTCAGCGCTTAGGGATGGGTGGCGGTTTTTATGACAGGACGCTGCAAAACTGGCAGCAGTATCATTTACAGCCTGTGGGGTACGCACATGACTGTCAGGGCGTGGAAGCCTTGCCGGTAGAGAAGTGGGATATTCCGCTGCCTGCGGTAGTGACGCCGGGCAAAACCTGGCGCTGGTAAAATAAAGCCGGGTAGCGACCCGGCTTTATGCTCACAGAAACAGAATCAGTACAGCAGACGGGCACGAATGGTACCCGGAATAGCCTTCATGCTCTGCAGCGCTTTTTCCGCTACATCTTCGTCCGCTTCAATATCAATCACCACGTAACCCATCTGAGAGTTCGTTTGCAGATACTGTGCGGCAATGTTGACGCTCTGCTCGGCAAAGATCTGGTTGATCGCAGTCAGCACGCCCGGACGGTTTTCATGGATGTGCAGCAGACGACGGCCACCGTGCAACGGCAGAGACACTTCCGGGAAGTTCACGGCAGAGAGCGTAGAACCGTTGTCGGAGTATTTGCTCAGCTTGCCCGCGACTTCCAGACCGATATTTTCCTGCGCTTCCTGCGTCGAGCCGCCGATGTGCGGCGTCAGGATCACGTTGTCGAATTCGCACAGCGGAGAGGTGAACGGATCGCTGTTGGTAGCAGGCTCAGTCGGGAAGACGTCAATTGCCGCCCCCGCCAGATGCTTACGCTTCAGCGCATCGCACAGTGCCGGAATATCGACAACCGTACCGCGCGCGGCGTTGATCAGCAGTGAACCTGGCTTCATCAGCGCCAGTTCCTCAGCACCCATCATGTTTTTCGTCGACGCATTTTCCGGCACATGCAGGCTGACCACGTCGCTCATGTTCAGCAGGTCAGAGAGGTGTTGAACCTGAGTGGCGTTGCCCAACGGCAGTTTGCTTTCGATATCATAAAAATAGACATGCATCCCCAGGGATTCAGCCAGGATCCCCAGCTGAGTACCGATGTGACCATAGCCGATGATACCGAGCTTTTTACCACGGGCTTCGTATGAACCCGCAGCCAGTTTGTTCCACACGCCGCGGTGCGCTTTGGCGTTAGCTTCCGGAATACCACGCAGTAACAGCAGCAGCTCGCCAATCACTAACTCCGCCACGGAACGGGTGTTGGAGAACGGGGCGTTAAAGACAGGCACACCGCGTTTTGCGGCGGCATTCAGGTCAACCTGGTTGGTACCGATGCAGAAACAGCCGATGGCAACCAACTTTTCCGCCGCGGCAATCACGTCTTCAGTCAGTTGGGTACGGGATCGCAGGCCAATGAAATGGGCATCACGGATGGACGCTTTCAGCTCTTCGGTGTCCAGCGCGCCTTTGTGAAATTCGATGTTGGTGTAACCTGCTGCACGAAGGCTATCAAGCGCTTTCTGATGCACGCCCTCAACCAGCAGGAATTTAATCTTGTCTTTCTCCAGTGATACCTTTGCCATTTACCTTACCCGACCCTGTTTTTGTCTGAACTGATGTTGTGCTGGATTTAAATCCGCTGTAGCCAACATATCAAAAAAAACTATTGCAGCAATATGAACGTTTGCGTCGGCACTCTGAAGAAAAGTCATACAGAGCAAAATGGCAGAGGAAAATGCTGTAGAAATTTGCGAATGCGGCAGGATCGGCAAACGAGGGGTAAAAAGCGTGACACAAGTCACCGAATTTAGCTTTTCAAAATTTTTTTAGCGGGGGGAGGCCTCCCCCCATCAGATCATTTTACGATGGTTTGCACGCCACCTGCCGTGCCGATCAGCGCGACATCCGCGCCACGGTTGGCGAATAACCCTACAGTCACTACGCCTGGAATACCGTTAATGGCATTTTCCAGCGCAATGGCGTCGAGAATTTCCAGACCGTGAACGTCGAGGATCACGTTGCCGTTATCAGTGATGACGCCCTGACGATATTCCGGGCGTCCACCCAGTCTCACCAGTTCACGCGCCACAGCGCTCCGCGCCATTGGGATCACTTCTACCGGCAGCGGGAATTTACCCAGGATATCAACCTGCTTTGACGCATCGGCGATACAGATGAATTTATCCGCCACAGAGGCGATGATTTTCTCACGCGTCAGCGCCGCACCGCCGCCTTTGATCATCTGCATATGGCCGTTGATTTCATCCGCGCCATCAACGTAGATGCCAAGACGGTCAACTTCATTCAGATCGAAAACGGTGATGCCAAGGCTTTTCAGCTTTTCCGTGGAAGCGTCGGAGCTGGAAACTGCGCCCTCGATCTGCCCTTTCATCGTGCCCAGCGCATCGATAAAGTGTGCCGCCGTCGAGCCCGTACCAACACCGACAATGGTACCCGGTTGCACATACTGGAGAGCGGCCCATCCTACTGCTTTTTTCAGTTCATCCTGCGTCATGATCGTTTAGCCTGTGGTGTGAAAACGTAGGCCGCATTATAGAACACGCCGGGTGGATTTCGTCTGCCACGAAGGGAAAATTGTGTCATAGTGCAGATTAAGCAAAATTAAGGAGTCAGCCAGAGCAATGAAACGTCCGGACTACAGAACACTACAGGCACTTGATGCAGTTATTCGTGAACGCGGTTTTGAGCGCGCAGCGCAAAAGCTTTGTATCACTCAGTCCGCCGTATCACAACGCATCAAGCAGCTGGAAAACATGTTCGGGCAGCCTCTGCTGGTACGTACCGTTCCACCGCGTCCAACGGAGCAAGGGCAAAAGCTCCTCGCCCTGCTGCGCCAGGTTGAACTGCTCGAAGATGAGTGGCTGGGTGACGAACAGACCGGCTCAACGCCGCTGCTGCTCTCGCTGGCGGTGAACGCCGACAGTCTGGCAACCTGGCTGTTGCCAGCCCTTGCGCCGGTATTAGCAGACTCCCCGATTCGCCTGAATCTGCAGGTTGAAGATGAAACCCGTACGCAGGAGCGCCTGCGTCGCGGTGAAGTGGTTGGGGCGGTTAGTATCCAGCCTCAGGCGCTGCCGAGCTGTCTTGTCGATCAGCTGGGCGCACTGGACTACCTGTTTGTCGGCTCAAAAGCGTTTGCCGAGCGCTACTTCCCGAACGGCGTCACCCGCGCCGCGCTGCTGAAAGCCCCTGCGGTAGCGTTCGACCATCTGGACGATATGCATCAGGCCTTCCTGCAGCAAAACTTCGATCTGCCGCCGGGCAGCGTGCCATGTCATATCGTGAACTCGTCTGAAGCGTTTGTGCAGCTCGCACGTCAGGGCACGACCTGCTGTATGATCCCGCACCTGCAGATAGAGAAAGAGTTGAAAAGCGGTGAGCTGATTGACTTAACGCCGGGGCTGTATCAGCGCCGGATGCTCTACTGGCACCGTTTTGCGCCAGAAAGCCGCATGATGCGCAACGTCACCGACGCGCTGCTGGCGTATGGGCATAAGGTGTTGAGACAGGATTAAGGAACAATTCCCCTCTCCTGACGGGAGAGGGGAATTGTGAAGACAGATTACTGCGCTTTTGCCGGCTCAGTCTGCTGACTTTGGGTCGGCTGCAGCTGGAACACCACATCAACCTGATCGTCGAACTGAATCGTCGGCTGCTCATAAGTTTCCTGAGCAGACACCGGCGCCGCGTCGGCCTTCATCATCCGTACCATCGGGCTTGGCTGATAATTTGAGACATGGTAACGCACGCTGTATACCGGACCGAGCTTACTGTTGAACCCGGACGCCAGCTGTTGCGCCTGATGGATTGCATCATCAATGGCGGCTTTACGCGCCTGGTCTTTGTATTTTTCCGGTTGCGCAACGCCCAGTGAGACGGAACGAATTTCGTTCAGACCCGCTTTCAGCGCGCCATCCAGCAGCGAGTTCAGTTTATCGAGCTGACGCACGGTCACTTCAACGGTGCGCACGGCACGGTAGCCTTTCAGGATGCTTTTACCGTTCTGGTAGTCGTAATCAGGCTGGGTACGCAGGTTGGCAGAGCTGATGTCTTTTTTAGCGACACCGTTCTGCTCCAGGAAAGAGAGATATTGCGCAACACGATCGTCAGCCTGCTTCTTGGCAGAAGCGGCATCTTTCGCGGCCACGTTCACTTCAATTGCCAGCGTTGCAACATCGGGTACCGCATCCACGCTTGCGGTGCCTGAAGTGACGATGTGCGGGCCATCAGGCAATTCACTTGCCTGCACCGACACCGCACCTAAACTCACTAATGCCGCCAGGGCCATCACTTTAAACTTCACTGTCATTCCTCCATGTTGCGAAGAGTGCCCAACAACAGGGCGCATGCCAGCAAGCTTAGCGGCTCTCGCTCAGTTGTCCATAAGACAACGCTTAGTTGAGCAATTCCTGAACATGATGAATCCCCTCTTTTGCCAGCTGAAAGGCAATAAACCACATCACCACGCCCACCAGCGTGTTGATGATCCGCTGGGCTTTAGCGGTACGCAGACGCGGGGCCAGCCATGCCGCCAGAATCGCGAGACCGAAGAACCACAGGAATGAGGCGCTGACGGTACCCAGGGCAAACCAGCGTTTCGGCTCAACGTCGAGCTGCCCACCCAGGCTGCCCAGCACCACAAAGGTATCCAGATAAACGTGCGGGTTGAGCCAGGTGACCGCCAGCATGGTAACGATAATCTTCCAGCGGCCCTGCTTCATGACCTCGGCGCTCGCCAGTTCGAGATTGCTGCTCATTGCCGTTTTCAGCGCCCCGAACCCATACCACAGCAGGAACGCTACCCCACCCCAGGTCACCAGCGCCAGCAGCCAGGGAGACTGCATCAGCAGCGCACTGCCGCCAAAGATTCCGGCGCAGATCAGCAGCAAATCGCTCACCGCGCACAGCAGGGCAATCATGAGATGATACTGACGGCGAATGCCCTGGTTCATCACGAACGCGTTCTGCGGGCCAAGGGGAAGGATCATGGCCGCACCTAATGCAAGACCTTGAAAATAATAAGATAACATGAATAAATTCTCAGCAAGTTGTCCTGGGAGCTGACTATACTGCGAGAATCTTATTAGAGGAAATTGATAATATTAATTGGTGATTAGTATTGCTAATAAAAAGGCCCGGTGGCGTTGCCGCTCACCGGGCCTCCTGAGGAAGAGGATTACTCGGCTTCTTTCTCGCGTTTAAGGTTCACGTCCATCTGTGGATACGGGAAGCTGATCCCGTTGGCATCAAAATCACGTTTGATACGTTCCAGAACATCCCAGTAAACGTTTTGCAGATCGCTGCTTTTGCTCCAGATGCGCACAACAAAGTTGATGGACGATGCCCCCAACTCGTTCAGGCGAACGGTCTGCTCTTTATCTTTCAGAATACGATCGTCGGAGGCAATGATATTGGCGATCAGCGATTTCACCTGATCGATATCAGAGTCATACGCCACGCTGATAATCAGCTCGTTACGACGCACCGGCTCGCGGGAAAAGTTAATGATGTTGCCCGCGATGATTTTCCCGTTCGGTACCACCACGATACGGCCATCAACAGTTCGCAGGGTGGTTGAGAAAATCTGCACCTGCAGTACGGTGCCGGCAATACCGCCCAGGTCAACGTACTCGCCAGAGCGGAACGGTCGGAAGGTTACCAGCAACACACCCGCTGCCAGGTTCGAGAGCGACCCCTGCAGTGCCAGACCAATGGCCAGACCGGCGGCACCGAGAACAGCAATCACCGAGGCAGTCTGTACGCCAACACGCCCCAGTGCAGCAATCAGCGTAAAGGCAATAATACCGTAGCGCACCAGTGCAGAGAGGAAGTCAGCCACAGTGGCGTCAATGTGACGCGCCAGCATCACGCGGTTTACGGCGTTTGATACGATACGCGCCACGATCATCCCGACGATGATGATGGCAATCGCCGCGACGATGTTAACGGCATAGCTCAGCAGCAGCGCCTGGTTGCGCACCAGCCAGTTACCGGCATTATTGATGCTGTCTACAACATCGAGTTGTTCCATTTAGTCTTCCTTTTGTTATCCCAAAACACAAAATCCATCCCCCATGGAGACAGGCAGGTCAGTAAAGGGTAAACAAAAAGGACCGGTTTTGCCAAACAGATCACATAAACGGGCCGGGCAGACCATTGAAAAAGCATAAAAAAAGGCCCGCATTCGCGGGCCTTCTGATGCTATGAGGAGCTTAAATTACAGAACGTCAACCGCGTTCAGTTCTTTGAAAGCCTGCTCCAGACGCGCCACCATGGAAGTCTGCGCAGCACGCAGCCATACACGTGGATCGTAGTATTTCTTGTTCGGCTGGTCTTCGCCTTTCGGGTTGCCCAGCTGGCCCTGCAGGTAAGCTTCGTTCGTTTTGTAGTACTGCAGGATACCGTCCCATGTTGCCCACTGGGTGTCGGTATCGATGTTCATTTTCACTACGCCGTAGCTTACGGAGTCTTTGATTTCCTGAGCAGAAGAACCGGAACCGCCGTGGAAGACGAAGTTCAGGCTGTTGTGCGGCAGGTTGTGTTTCTTAGAAACGTATTCCTGAGAATCACGCAGAATAGTTGGGGTCAGAACCACGTTACCTGGTTTGTAAACGCCGTGTACGTTACCGAAGGACGCTGCGATGGTGAAGCGTGGGCTGATTTTGCTCAGCTCGGTGTAAGCGTAATCAACGTCTTCTGGCTGGGTATACAGTGCAGAAGCGTCCATATGGCTGTTGTCCACGCCGTCTTCTTCACCACCGGTGCAACCCAGTTCGATTTCCAGGGTCATGTCCATTTTGGCCATGCGCGCCAGGTACTTAGAGCAGATTTCGATGTTTTCGTGCAGGGACTCTTCAGACAGGTCGATCATGTGAGAAGAGAACAGTGGCTTACCGGTCGCTGCGAAGTGTTTTTCACCCGCGTCCAGCAGACCGTCGATCCACGGCAGCAGTTTCTTCGCGCAGTGGTCAGTGTGCAGGATAACCGGAACACCGTAGTGTTCAGCCATCTGGTGTACATGGTGCGCACCAGAGATTGCGCCCAGGATTGCCGCGCCCTGAGGAACGTCAGTTTTCACGCCTTTACCAGCGATGAATGCTGCGCCACCGTTAGAGAACTGAACGATAACCGGTGCTTTAACTTTTGCAGCAGCTTCCAGTACGGCGTTAATGGAGTCGGTACCAACGCAGTTAACTGCTGGCAGAGCGAAGTTGTTTTCTTTAGCTACCTGGAACACTTTCTGAACGTCATCACCAGTGATCACGCCAGGTTTTACGAAATCAAAAATTTTAGACATGTTGCTTAGTCCTGTATCTTCGGCCGTTAGAAAAGGTGCGAGCTCTTAAAGCGCGCTGAAAATTGGGCAGGTTTCCCTGCCCTTGAATGGCTTACTTCTTAGCGCGCTCTTCGAGCATTGCTACTGCTGGCAGTACTTTGCCTTCCACGAACTCGAGGAATGCGCCGCCACCAGTGGAGATGTAGGAGATCTTGTCAGAAATACCGAACAGGTCGATTGCTGCCAGCGTATCACCGCCGCCTGCGATAGAGAACGCTTCGCTGTCTGCGATAGCGTTAGCAACGATTTCAGTACCTTTGCGGAAGTTCGGGAATTCGAACACGCCAACAGGACCATTCCACAGGATAGTTTTTGCGTTTTTCAGGATTTCAGCCAGTTTCTGTGCAGAAACGTCGCCCAGGTCCAGAATCTGCTCATCATCTTTGATGTCGTTAACAGATTTCAGGGTCGCAGCCGCTGTTTCAGAGAACTCAGTCGCGACGCGAACATCCGTTGGAACCGGGATATCGCAGGTGGTCAGCAGACGTTTTGCTTCGTCAACCAGATCCGCTTCGTACAGGGACTTACCGACGTTATGGCCTTGTGCCGCCACGAAGGTGTTCGCGATACCACCACCAACGATCAGCTGGTCAGCGATTTTAGACAGCGAATCCAGTACGGTCAGTTTGGTAGAAACTTTAGAACCACCAACGATTGCAACCATTGGACGAGCAGGTTCTTTCAGCGCTTTACCCAGTGCGTCCAGCTCAGCAGCCAGCAGAGGACCGGCACACGCGACGTCTGCGAATTTACCGATACCGTGGGTTGAAGCCTGCGCACGGTGAGCAGTACCGAAGGCGTCCATCACGAATACGTCACACAGAGCAGCGTATTTTTTGGACAGCGCTTCGTCGTCTTTCTTTTCGCCTTTGTTGAAGCGAACGTTTTCCAGAACAACCAGTTCACCGGCAGCGATGTCTACGCCGTCCAGGTAATCTTTTACCAGGCGAACCGGGTTGGACAGTTTGTCTTTCAGGTAATTAACAACTGGCAGCAGAGAGAACTCTTCATTGTACTCGCCTTCAGTTGGACGACCCAGGTGGGAGGTCACCATCACTTTAGCGCCCTGCTTCAGAGCCAGTTCGATGGTTGGCAGAGATGCACGGATACGCGCGTCGCTGGTCACTTTGCCATCTTTAACCGGTACGTTCAGATCAGCACGGATGAAAACGCGTTTACCAGCCAGATCCAGATCGGTCATCTTAATTACAGACATGGTGAATCCTCTCGTTGATTCTTAAAGTTTTGCAGACGCACGATGCGTCTTACCTGAAACCTTGAGCGGCCATTGCTAACGTGGTGTCGAGCATTCGGTTAGCAAAGCCCCATTCGTTATCACACCAGACCAGCGTCTTGATAAGGTGTGCGCCACTGACGCGCGTTTGAGTGCCATCGACAATGGCGCTGTGCGGGTCGTGGTTAAAATCTACTGAGACCAACGGTAATTCCGTATAGTCAACTATACCATGAAATGCCCCCTGTGCCGCTTTTTGCAGCAACAGGTTGACTTCACAGGCTTTTACCGGTTTTTTCACCGTCACGCTCAGGTCAATTGCGGTGACGTTAATCGTCGGTACACGTACGGCAATTGCTTCAAAACGATCATTAAACTGCGGGAAAAAACGGGTGATACCTGCCGCCAGTTTTGTGTCCACCGGAATGATTGACTGGCTCGCGGCTCGCGTGCGTCGTAAGTCCGGATGGTAGGCGTCAATCACCTGTTGATCGTGCATCGCTGAATGAATCGTGGTTACAGTGCCGGATTCAATGCCATACGCATCGTCTAACAGTTTGATGACCGGAATAATGCAGTTGGTGGTGCAGGAGGCGTTGGAAACAATGCGGTGTTCGGCTTGCAGCTCATGCTGATTCACGCCAAATACGACGGTCGCGTCGAGGTCGTTGCTGCCAGGATGGGAAAACAGGACTTTTTTCGCACCTGCTGTCAGATGCGCTTCGCCATGCTCGCGGTTACCGTATACGCCAGTACAGTCAAGTACGATATCCACACCCAGTTCACGCCACGGTAGCCCGGCAATACTGCTCTCATGCAGCACGCGGATGGCATCGTCGCCGACAAACAGCTGATCTCTTTCCTGGCGAACATCCCAGGCAAAGCGTCCGTGGCTGGTGTCATATTTCAACAAATGCGCCATGCCCGCAGCATCCGCCAGTTCGTTGATAGCCACCACGGTTATTTCCGCCCGACGCCCGGATTCATATAAAGCACGAACCACGTTACGCCCGATGCGACCGAAGCCATTAATCGCTACGCGTACGGTCATAGATCTCCTGCAAAGCTATCCCTGAGTTTGAGGTGGCTGAAAGAGTAATCCAGCTACGCCCGAAGGGGAATCCTTGCTGTCACAAACTGCGATTGATTGGTCAATTGTCGAACATTTAATCGACTGAAACGCTTCAGCTAGAATAAGCGAATCAGTGAATAAAAGGAATGTCTGTCCAGAGCAATAAGCGCGCTATATGACTTGCGTCACATTTTGGATGGAATAATTCACAGGAACGTTACATGTTTGAGGAATAGTGGACATATAAGGCGGATAGCGTGAAAAAACAAAACGGTAACCCAAAGGTTACCGTTTAGGGTGTTTGCGCCCTCTTCTCAGTGAGAGCATGGACAGGGGCTCGCTCCCCTCCCCTACAAACAATTACAGCAGTTCTTTTGCTTTCGCGACAACGTTTTCAACGGTGAAGCCGAACTCTTCGAACAGCAGCTCTGCCGGAGCAGATTCACCGAAGGTGGTCATGCCGACGATTGCGCCGTTCAGGCCCACATATTTGAACCAGTAGTCAGCGATACCTGCTTCTACTGCCACGCGCGCGGTAACGGCTTTAGGCAGTACGGATTCGCGGTAGGCGGCATCCTGCTTGTCGAACGCATCGGTAGACGGCATGGAAACCACGCGCGCTTTAACGCCTTCGGCAGACAGTTTTTCCCATGCGGCAACAGCCAGCTCAACTTCAGAACCGGTCGCGATGAAGATCAGCTCTGGCTGACCCGCGCAATCTTTCAGCACGTAACCACCACGGGCGATGTTCGCCAGCTGCTCTGGAGTACGCTCCTGCTGTGCCAGGTTCTGACGGGAGAGGATCAGTGCAGTTGGACCGTCCTGACGCTCAACACCGTATTTCCACGCCACGGCGGACTCAACCTGGTCACATGGACGCCATGTGCTCATGTTTGGCGTCACGCGCAGGGAAGCCACCTGCTCTACCGGCTGGTGAGTTGGACCATCTTCGCCCAGACCGATGGAGTCGTGGGTGTAGACCATCACCTGACGCTGTTTCATCAGCGCAGCCATACGCACGGCGTTACGCGCGTACTCGACAAACATCAGGAAGGTAGAGGTGTACGGCAGGAAACCACCGTGCAGGGAGATACCGTTCGCAATCGCAGTCATACCGAATTCACGCACACCGTAGTGGATGTAGTTACCTGCAGTGTCTTCGTTGATTGCTTTAGAACCAGACCAGATTGTCAGGTTAGATGGCGCCAGGTCAGCGGAGCCGCCCAGGAATTCTGGCAGCAGCGGACCGAACGCTTCAATCGCATTTTGAGAGGCTTTACGGCTGGCGATTTTGGATGGGTTCGCCTGCAGTTTAGCAATGAACTCGTTCGCTTTGGCGTCGAAGTCAGACGGCATGTCACCCTTCATACGACGGGTAAATTCAGCCGCTTCCTGTGGGAAGGCTTTCGCATAGGCAGCGAACTTCTCGTTCCATGCGGATTCTTTCGCCTGACCCACTTCTTTAGCATCCCACTGCGCGTAAATTTCAGATGGGATTTCGAAAGCAGGATATTTCCAGCCCAGCGCTTCGCGCGTCAGTGCGATTTCCGCGTCGCCCAGTGGCGCACCGTGGGAATCGTGGGTACCCGCTTTGTTTGGAGAACCGAAACCAATGATGGTTTTGCACATCAGCAGTGACGGCTTGTCCGTCACTGCGCGCGCTTCTTCTACTGCACGTTTAATCGAGTCAGCATCGTGACCGTCAACGCCACGCACAACGTGCCAGCCGTAAGCTTCGAAACGCTTCGCGGTGTCGTCAGTGAACCAGCCTTCAACGTGACCGTCGATGGAGATGCCGTTGTCGTCATAGAACGCAACCAGTTTGCCCAGCTTCAGGGTACCTGCCAGGGAGCACACTTCGTGAGAAATGCCTTCCATCATGCAGCCGTCGCCCATGAATGCGTAGGTGAAGTGGTCAACAATGTCATGACCTGGACGGTTGAACTGCGCGGCCAGGGTTTTCTCGGCAATCGCCATACCCACCGCGTTAGCAATACCCTGACCCAGCGGGCCGGTGGTGGTTTCTACACCTGCGGTGTAACCCACTTCCGGGTGACCTGGCGTTTTGGAGTGCAGCTGGCGGAAGTTTTTCAGCTCTTCAATTGGCAGATCGTAGCCAGTGAGGTGCAGCAGGCTATAGATCAGCATTGAGCCGTGGCCATTAGACAGCACGAAACGGTCGCGGTCAGCCCAGGAAGGGTTCTGCGGGTTGTGGTTCAGGAAATCGCGCCACAGGACTTCGGCGATATCAGCCATCCCCATAGGGGCGCCCGGGTGGCCGGATTTGGCTTTCTGTACTGCGTCCATGCTCAGCGCACGAATAGCATTAGCAAGCTCTTTACGTGAGGACATTTTAACTCCAGATCGGACTGTTAAAGGCCATGCCCTTGACGACAGCGCGTTTTGGGCTACGCCGGAAAAAAGTGCCAACAATGTAACCCAAGCGGCATGTCATGTACATGGAGCATTCTTTTGCAGCTTAAGAAATCTCTGGATCATGCTCGCATGTTGCGCAATCTGCTCGCCCGGCCCCGTAGATATTCCTTATACTTAGCCCGACCCCGGCTTCGTTGCCGGTGCACTTTTCAGATTTTATTCAGATTAACGAGTACGGAAGCGACATCATGAAAATGCGTGCAATAGTGCTGGCCCTGGGTACAACGCTCCTGCTGAGCGGCTGTCAGAATATGGATTCTAACGGCCTGATGTCCTCAGGCGCAGAAGCCTTTCAGGCCTACTCCCTGAGCGACGCACAGGTTAAAGCGCTGAGCGACCAGGCCTGTAAAGATATGGACGGAAAAGCCACGCTTGCCCCGGCCAATAGTACCTACACGCAGCGTCTGAATAAGATAGCCTCCGCGCTGGGTGATAACATTAATGGCCAGCCGGTGAACTATAAGGTGTACATGGCCAAAGATGTAAACGCCTTCGCGATGGCGAACGGCTGCATCCGCGTTTACAGCGGGCTGATGGATATGATGACCGACAACGAAGTTGAAGCGGTTATCGGCCATGAAATGGGCCACGTTGCACTTGGCCACGTGAAGAAAGGCATGCAGGTTGCGTTAGGCACTAACGCCATCCGCGCCGCGGCGGCGTCTACGGGCGGTATCGTCGGCAGCCTGTCACAGTCGCAGCTTGGCGATGTGGGTGAAAAGCTGGTTAACTCTCAGTTCTCGCAGCGTCAGGAATCCGAAGCGGATGACTACTCCTACGATCTGTTGCGCAAACGTGGCATTAATCCATCAGGTTTAGCCACCAGCTTCGAAAAACTGGCCAAACTGGAAGCCGGTCGCCAGAGCTCCATGTTTGATGACCACCCGGCATCAGAAGAGCGCGCACAGCATATTCGCGACCGTATGGCCGCAGACGGAATTAAATAATTCGAAAGGAGGCATATTTGCCTCCTTTTTATTTCGCATGAATTGTTAATTTAACCGCACATATCGGTAATAGTACTTTAGTACCTTTCTAAGCCGCGCAAACACTGGCTTATCGCCCTGAAACGTCTCGTCACATAATTATTGCAATCATTTACCATTCGGGTAATTATCGAGCTCGCAGTAATTCAATTTACAATATTAAGACAGAGACGTTCCCTCCGTGAAAAAAGAATTATCATTAATTGCGTTAAGTTTATTCGCCGCATTACCCGCCGTTGCAAGCCAGCAATCCGACAGCAAAGGGTTTGTTGACGACAGCCATTTAGATCTGTTTTTACGCAATGCGTATATCAGTCGTGATTATCATCAGGGCCAGCAGGACAAAGCCGAATGGGGTCAGGGCATCGTTGCCACGTTTGAATCCGGCTATACCGAAGGGCTGGTTGGCTTTGGTGTGGACGGCATTGCCCAGTATGGCGTGCGTCTGGACGGCGGTCGTGGAAAGAGCGGCGCGGGCGGCATTGACTTCTTTAAACAGGAAGACGATGGCCGGGCTAAATCCGATCTGGCGAAATTTGGCGCCACAGCAAAAATGCGTATCTCCAATACCGTGCTGAGCTACGGTAACCAGCGTCCGGAATTACCGATTGTTAATGCCGACAATTCCCGTCTGCTGTTTGAAAGCTTTACCGGCACCATGCTGACCTCAAAAGAGATCGTGGGTCTGGAAGTGAACGCCGGTTACTTCACCGATGAGCAGCGCAAAAGTGACGACCGCCACGACAGTGGCCTGAAGAGCCTCTCCTTCGGCGGTGCGAGCTACCAGTTCAACGACCAGTTCAGCGGTGCGCTGTATGCCTCTCATGTGGAAGAGGTGATGAACAAGCAGTACCTGGGAATGAACTTCAAACAGCCGTTCAGCACCGGGCAACAGCTGGTGCTCGATTTCAACGGCTATAACTCACGCCTGGATCAGCGCTACGCAGACAGCCTTGATACCGGACGCAGCAATAGCATCTGGAGCCTGGCGGCAAGCTACATCTGGGATATTCATACCTTCAAGGTGGCGTATCAGCAGAGCAGCGGCAGCACCGGCTATCACTATGGCAGCTATCGCGATCAGGGTGGCGTAGGTGACGGCGGCAATACCATCTGGCTGGCGAACTCCTACTGGTCTGATTTCAACGGCGAAGACGAGCGCTCCTGGCAGGCTTCTTACGCGCTGGACTTCGGCGGTCTGGGCTTACCGGGTCTGAGCTGGACCACAGCTTACGTGCGTGGCGACAACATCAAGACCTCTGAAACCAGCAACGGTAAAGAGCATGAGTGGTTTAACCAGATCCAGTATCAGGTGCAGGACGGCCCGGCTAAAGATCTGAAACTGAAACTCCGTTACTCCGTCCTGCGCGTGTCCAGCAACGCCAGCGACTATAACGTGGGCGGGGATGAGATCCGCGCGTACGTGGAATACCCGTTTAACGTGTTCTGATTAAGCCCCTCACCCGCCCTTCTCCCTAAGGGAGAGGGCTGGAGTGAGGGTAAACACGCTTAGTACAACGTCTTCTGCGGCGGCCCGGCAAACTTCAGCGCGCCAATCTGTCCCATCCGCACTTCCACTACCGACGGTCCTGGCATGGCAAGCGCTTCGGTCATCACCGCCTCAAAATCCTCCGCCCGTTCGACGCTCCACGCCTGTAACCCCATCGCATGCGCCAGCTGCGTAAAGTCCGGGGTATGCAGCTCGTTATAATACTGACGCCCGCCGAAATACTTATCCTGAATGCCGCGCATGACGCCGTAACCGCCGTCGTTCATCACCAGCAGCGTCACGTTGGCCTTCTCCTGCGCCAGCGTTGCCATCTCGCCCAGATTCAGGCTTACGCCACCATCGCCCACCAGCCCCACCACTTTGCGTTGCGGGTTGGCAATCGCCGTGCCAATCGCCATCGGTAGCCCCATGCCGATGGCGCCTGCCAGCGAGTGAATGTTCATCAGCGGTCCGTTGGCGCGGAACAAACGGCTGCCCCACAGGCTTCCGGATACGGTGATATCACGGACCAGCAGGCCATCTTGCGGCAGCGCGTTCTCGATGGCGTCGTTGAGCTTCGCATAAGCACCGCACTGCTCACGCAGTCCCGCAACGGCTTTCGCCAGCGCCTGCTGCACCTGTGTATCCCACTGTGCATCGCCCCATTCACGCCCCTGCGCTTTAGCCGCCAGCGCGGTTAACAGCGCCGCGCAGTCCGCCACAAGGGTTGTGTCCATCAGATAGTTGCGGCTCGCCGCCGCGGGATCGATATCAATCTGGACGCGGGGATGCGGTAATTCAAGCGTCCACGAGCGGGTTTCGTTGCTGCGCAGGCGTGAGCCGGCGACCAGCGTAAAGTCGCACTGGGCGATCAACGCCTCAACTGACGGCGAGTTATGAAACGCCCGCAGGCTGGCGCGATGGCTGTCCGGCAGCACGCCGCGCGCGTGGGTGCTGGAGATAACCGTCACTCCCGCATCCGCCAGTTTTTTTACCGCATCAGCGCTACCGAGCGCTCCGCCCCCCAGCCACAGCAGCGGCTGTCTGGCCTGTTTAAGCTGCGCCCACAGCGTGTCGACCACTGTCGTATCAACTGCGGAAACCGACGTGGGTTTCACCGGAGCGGTGATCAGCGACACGGGGATTTTCGCCCCCTGAATATCAATCGGGATCTCCACGGAAACCGGCCCGCAGGGCGGAGTTTGCGCCTCCTGAATGGCCTTGTGAAGGATCGCTATCGCCTGGTTTGCGTTGCTGATGCGGTATGCCCGTTTTGAGCTGGCCTTCAGGAAGGTCAGCTGGTCGCGGGTTTCGTGGATAAAGCCGGTGTCGGCATCCAGCCAGGCTTTTTCCACCTGACCGGTGATGTGCAGCAGCGGCGTACAGGCATTCATGGCTTCCACCAGCGCGCCGACGGCGTTACCCGCCCCGGCGCCGGTACTGGTCAGCGCCACACCGAGCCCGGAAAAACGGCCGTGGGCATCGGCCATGGTGACCGACCCCGCTTCGCCACGTGCGGGTACAAAGCGAATATTCCCGCGCTGCCCTACCGCATCGGCGATGGGTAAATTGTGGATGGAGATGACGCCGTAGATGGCCTCAACCTGATACTGCTCCAGCGTTCTGGCGATGGCGTCGCCGACGGTTATCATTTCGCTCATTACTCACCCTTTCTCAGTCGCACCAGTGGTTGACGCTGTTACCCGTCGCCAGATAAATGCTCTTTTGCTGCATCCAGGCTTTCAGCCCCTGAATGCCCTTTTCGCGGCCCAGACCGCTCTCTTTAAAGCCCCCGAACGGGGTCGAAATTGCAAACACTTTGTAGGTGTTTATCCACACCGTGCCCGCTTCAAGCTGCTCGCTCAGGCGCAGGGCGCGCCCGGTATCCCGCGTCCAGATCCCGGCGGCAAGGCCATAAACGGAGTCATTCGCCTCACGGATCAACGCGGCTTCATCGCTAAAGGGCATCGCCACCAGCACCGGGCCGAAGATCTCCTCCTGACAGGCGCGCGCGCTGTTGGTCAGGCCTTCGATGATGGTGGGCTGGAAGTAACTGCCGTTTGCCAGCAGTGGATCGGCAGGGATCTCCCCGCCACACAGCACGCGGCCCCCTTCACGCTTTGCCAGTTCAACGTAAGCCTGCACGCTCTTGCGGTGCGCGTCGTTAATCAGCGGTCCCACATGGGTGCCGTCGGTAAAGGGATGCCCGACCCGCAGGCCGCGCGTTAACTCGAGCAGCCTCGCCATCAGTGGGGCGTAAAGGCGCTCATGGATAAAGAGCCGCGAACCGGCAATACAGGCCTGACCTGCCGAGCTGAAAATGCCGTAGCAGATCCCGCGCGCAGCCAGCTCAACGTCGGCATCTTCCAGCACGATGGTCGGGGATTTACCGCCCAGTTCCAGCGAGGCCGGGATCAATTTTTCCGCCGCCACGTGCGCCAGATGACGGCCCGTGGTGGTGCCACCGGTAAAGGAGATTTTTCGCACTTTCGGGTGACGCGCCAGCGCATCGCCAATCACCGAGCCTTTGCCCGGCAGCACGCTCAGCAGCCCGGCGGGTAAGCCTGCCTGCTCAAAAATACGCGCCAGCTCCAGCGCCATCAGCGGGGTGGCTTCGGCTGGTTTGAGAACCACCGCGTTACCGGCAGCAATGGCCGGCGCCACTTTCTGCATTTCGCTGGCAATGGGGGAATTCCAGGGCGTGATAGCTGCCACCACGCCGAGCGGTTCATATCGGCTGAGGGTAAGCACATCAGGCTGGCGTGGTGTCGGCAGTTCACCTTCCAGCAGCTCGCAGGCGGCGGCAAAATAACGCGCCGTGCCTGCCGCGCTCATCACCAGACCCCGCGCTTCCGCCAGCGGTTTACCGTTGTCGCGACTCTGCATGCGGGCCAGTTCATCGACGCGGGATTCGATCAGAACCGCCACCTTATGCAGGATCTTCGCACGCGCATGCGGCAGGCTGTTACGCCAGGCAGGATCGCGCCACGCGCGCTCTCCGGCGTCGATAGCCTCCTGCAGATCCTCCAGGCTTGCCGCGTGGAGCGTGGCGTTCACCGCACCGTCTGCCGGGAAATGGCTCTGCATCAGGTTACCACCGCCACGCCGCCAGTTGCCGCCAATGAAAATGTTAAGATCGTCCATCGTCGCTCCTCAGCGCTGCGTCAGTTCACGGCAGGCGCGAACCGCGCTGAGTGCCGCCAGGGTGGAGGTTTTGGGGTTGCTGGCAAGCGGTAGCCCGCTCAGCTCCAGATGGAACTCGCCAAACATCCCTTCGACGTGCAGCGTGTGGGTATTGCGTTGAGTGGCCGGGTCCACCATCAGTTGCACGCGGGTGTCATCCATCCCCACGCCGCCAAGTGCCACGGTCGCCGCCACGTTGGCGTTGGCCGGAAACAGTCGTGCCGCTTCGCGTGCGCTGCCTTCAAAGAAGATCTGCGCCTCGGACACAGCGTTAAGATCGATAAGCTGCTCGGCATAGCTGCCGCGCCAGCTGGCCGGGCTTTTACGCGACTGGTAGGTCACCTTCTCAAGCCCGCCCTCTTTTGCTGCCGCCAGGCCATCAATGCCCGCCACCGCCCCGGAGAGCAACGTCAGCTTTCCGCCTGCGTTAAGCAGACGCTGTTCCAGCGCGCTGTCTGCCAGCGCGCCGGTGGAGATCACCGCCAGATGCCATCCACGGCGTAAAATTGCTTCCCCGTACTGCGCCACCGCCTGCTGGCTGGCACATTCCAGCACCAGATCGGGAGTATCCGTACATAATGCGGGCGAGGTCAGTGCCACCACCGCATCGCCAAACTGCTGGCGAATCGCGGCATGATGCGTCCCGCGCGCCACGATCCAGCCGATGGCCACCTGCTCGGGCAGACGCTCAATGACCGCCTGCGCCATGGCACCGTAGCCGATTAACATGATTTTTTTCATGATGTGTCCTTACAGATGACGGCAGAAGCCGCCGGAAACGTCCAGCGCCGCACCGGTGGTAAACGAAGCCAGCGGCGAAGCGAGGAACAGCAGAGCCTGCGCAGGCTCCTGTGGCTTACCGAGACGCGCCATCGGAATGCCGCGTTTGCGGGCGATATCCGCCGTCCACTGCGGCCAGCTCTGACTTTTATCCGCCCGGTTCTCAAAGCGACGCCGCCACTGGCCGGATTCCACCATGCCAAGCAAAATGGAATTCACGCGGATACCCTTACTCACCAGCTCTTTCGAGAGCGTGAGCGTCATATTGAGCAGCGCGGCACGTGCTGCGGAGGTGGCAATCATGTGTTCCTCTGGCTGCAGCGCCAGCAGCGAGTTCACGCAGGTAATGGAGGCAATATCCGATTGCTCCAGCTGCGCCTGAAAAGCCTGCACGGGGTTAATCACCCCAAACAGTTTCAGTTCGGCTTCATGCAGCCAGGCCTCGCGCGGGGTGTCATTGAAGTGCGCCACATACCCCTGTCCGGCGTTATTAATCAGCAAGTCTGTCCCGCCAAAGCGGGACTTAACGGCCTGGGCAAAGGTCTGAACCTGGTCTGCGTCCAGCACGTCGCAGCGGTGAGAGAAAATCTCGCCATCAGGGAATTCGTTTTGCAGCGACGCATGCGCGCTGGCAAGCCGGTCCGGGTCGCGGCCACAGAACGCCACTTTTGCCCCCTCGCCCAGCAGCAAGCGCAGTGTTTCAAAACCAATGCCAGAAGAACCGCCGGTGACTACCGCTACGCGCCCGTCAATTTGTGCATTCATCGCGCACCTCTTCGTTGATACGTAAAAGCTGTTGATTAAAAAACGCGTCGTTATCGAGATAGCTGGCGTGCCCGGCCAGGGGAATCGCGGTAAACGGCATGCCGTAACGTAGCGCCAGCCCCTGAACCAGCTCAGGCTGGGTAATGGCGTCCTGCTCGCCGCACCAGACTTCAAAATCACCGGCGTAACGCTTCAGCCAGCCGTGAATATCGTCATGTGCCAGCATCCATGCGGCAGCGAGGTAGCCTTCCGGGCGAAGTTTGCGCATGCCCGCCGCAACGGTGGCAATATCGTCCTCACGCGCGCCCGGGCGTAATAATTTAGCGGCCCGGGTTTGCGCCAGGATCTCGCCCCCAAGCGCCATCTGCTGCTCCCGATTACGCCAGACCTGCTCGCGCTGCGCCGGCTCGGCCTGGCCGTAACCCTGCGCGGCATCGGCCAGCACCAGATGCAGCACGCGTTCGGGATACTTCGCCGCAAAGGCGCTTGCCACCAGCGCCCCAAGCGAATGCCCGACCAGAACGACCTGCCTGACGCCCGCGCGGTCCAGCATGGCCGCCAGCGCGTCGGCGTAATCCCCCGCGTTGGCGCGCTCAGTTGCCAGCATCGGGCTTTCGCCATAACCGGGCATGTCCCACGCCAGCACGCGAAAACCGTTCAGCGCCATCTGTTTATGCCAGGAGGCAGCGCCGGAGCTGATGCCGTGGAGCAGCATCAACGGGATGCCGCTTCCCTGTTCACGAAAGCCCGTCATCGCGCCCCCTTAGTTCCGCTTCACTTTCGACAGCGGGTGATCGGCCGGATAGGTCGGGATTTCCGGCTTGTTGGTGCCGAGCATCACGCACATCAGCGCCTCTTCTTCACCATGATTGAACAGACCGCGATAGATGCCCGGCGGAACGGAGATCAGATCGCGTTCGCGCAGCACGGTTTCGGTGTAGTGATCGCCGTCCTGGATCATCAGCGTGATCTGCCCTTTAAGCATGAAGAACACCTCTTCCACGTCGTCATGCAGATGCAATGGTCCCTCGCACTTCGACGGCAGCACCATGGTGGAGAAGGTAAAGTGCTCAGCCGGCACGGTATTGGTATCGCTTGCCACGCCCGTCGCCCCGGTACCGATGTAGCGCATCTGCGCACGGCGGTATTTAGGATCGAAATCGGCCTGGAACTTCAGCGCGTTCCAGTCATATTTACGCCCTTCAAAGCGCGCAATGCGCGACTCGACCCACTCTTCCATGGTCAGATGGTCAGGTTTAATGCCTGGTTTTGCAGTTACGGTTGAATCAGTCATGACACTCTCCTCAGTAACGTCTCAGCAGCGGCAGTAACAGGACGCAGCCCACCGCCGCCATCACCGCCAGAAAAATCAGCCCGGAATCCATGCTGTGGGTGAAGGCGATCAACGCGCCCATCACCGCCGGCGACAGCGCGCCCGCAAAGTTTCCCAGCCCGTTGAAAATACCGCCCGCCGTCGCGCTCACCCGGGGATGGGTAGCCTTCGCCAGCAGTGCGAAAATGTTCGGCGCACCGGTGCCCCACATAAAGGTGCTAAAGCTCATCGCCGCGATAACGGCCAGCGGGGTATCAAGATGCATGACCGCCGTCAGGCCTAATCCCGCGCCAGCCATCGAGATAAAGCAGGCCACCGCGCGTTTATCGACCCGGTCAGAAAGCCATGCGCCAATCACCTCACCCGCCAGCATGGCAATAAACGGCATCGACGACAGCCAGCCCGCGTGTTCAAGATGAATGCTTTTCCCTTTAATCAGGTAACCCGGCAGCCAGCCATTGATTCCCCACAGGTAGGTGAGAAACGCGATGTTAAAGATGCAGATAATCCAGAAGTGCGGGCTGACAAACAGCTCGCGCCGCGCGGCACGTCGTTCATCTTGTGATTCGCGATCCGCAGCCGGTTTGGCACCCAGACGGATCCCGCGCAGACCGATGCGCACGAACACCAGCACCGGCACGGTGAGCATCGCCATCACAAAGAAGGTGCTCTGCCAGCCGAAGGCATTCAGTAGCCAGATAGAGAGAGGGAAACCAATCGCCGCGCCTACCGGGGTACCCAGCAGCCACAACATGGTGGCTCGCGCCTGCAGATGCTGCGGGAAGTTATGCCGCACAATGGCAAACGCCAGCGGAAACAGCGGCCCTTCTGCCACGCCCAGCAAAATGCGCAGGACGATCATGACCGTGTAGTTATGGGTAAACCCCATGGCCACCATCAGCACGCACCACACCACCATCATGCCGGTGAGCAGGCGAAGCGGTGCAATCTTGTCCCCCAGTCCGCTTAAAAAGACCGATGAGAAGCCGTAGCTCAGCAGAAAGGCGCTCATCAGAATGCCGAGGCGCGTGGTGTCAAAATCAATGCCCATCGCCTGCTGAAAATGGCTGTCGGAAAAGAGCGCCGCAATGCTGATTTTGTCGAAAAATGCCAGCAGCACGCAGGCCAGCAATGACAGCGGGATGGCCCAGCGCACCGCTTTTTCGGGCGTGCGGGTGCCCTCACCGCTTGCCTCAACCGGCGCGGTGTTAGTCTCAAATGTGGTCATGTCTCCCCCTACGGGTGCGGGTTAGCTATCGCAATGACATCAGTGAAAAAGTCGGGTCAGCCAGCGGCACATCGGACAGATCCCTTCCGGCAGCCATCCAGCGCTTCGCAAGCTTGACGGTACGCGCATCGTTGAACGCCACCAGCTGGGTCAGCCGTCCGTTTTCATCCAGTGAGAAAAACAGCGCATTATCCCGGGCAAGGGTTGTGCAGCCGGCCTGCGGAATACCGAGGATCTGAATGTTGTGCTGGTATTGATCCGACCACAGCCACGGCGCGTCGTCATAGTCGGGGGCATCGGGATTGAGCATCGCCTTTGCCGTGGCAACCGCCTGATTCTGGGCAAAGGCCCACGACTGAATGCACAGCCCATAGTGATGGTGCTGGGCCACATCACCGGCAGCAAAAATAAACGGATCCGACGTTCGCCCCTGAGCGTCCACCACGATCCCGCGCTCAGTCTGCAGACCCGCATCGCGCGCCAGCTCCAGATTGAGATCAACACCGATCCCGACGACCACGGCATCAAAGGTTTCACGCTGGCCGTCACAGTGAATGACCGGCAGACCATTGTTATCTTCCAGCTCCAGCGTTCCGCAGCCGATGCGGATATCCACGCCCTGTTCGCGGTGAAGTGTTTCCAGCTGCAGCGATACCTCGGCACTCACCGAACGCATGCACAGCGCGGGCTGCTGCTCAAACAGCGTCACGTCGACGCCACATTTACGCGCGGAGGCCGCAATCTCCAGGCCAATCCAGCCTCCGCCGATAATCGCCAGGTTTTGACTCTCTGCCAGGCGCGCCTTCAGCCGCTGTGCGTCCTGCCAGTGGCGCAGGGTATAGACCTGCGGGTGGGCCGCCCATGCATCGCCCGGCAGACGCGCCCGACCACCGGTAGCGATTAAAAGAATGTTGTAACTAAGGTATTCACCGTTGCTTAAACGCACCGTTTTCGCGTGACGATCGAGAGATTCCGCGCGCACCGGCCGGCACCATGTCAGGTCCAATGCCTGTTGCACCGCTTCAGGAAAGAGACGCGGTAGCGGCGCGTCCGGCTCCAGTAACGCAGCCTTGGATAGCGGCGGGCGTTCGTAGAAATCCCACGCCTCTTCCGCCACGACGCAAATCTCGCCGTCGAAGCCTTCGTCACGCAGGGTTTTCGCCGCCCAGCCACCTGCCTGACCGCCGCCAATAATGACAATGCGCGAGGTCATACCGCCTCCGGCTTTTTCTGCTGACGGCGCGTGTCGTGGTCAATCCCACCCTCTACCGCCCACTCGGTGAACGACACCAGCGAATGTTCCAGCTCGCGCGGCTGCCAGTTTTCGGTGAGGTAATCATCGTTGGTGTAGTATTCAAACGCCCCGCCGGTTGGGCTGTTGACGTACCAGAAATAGGCCGAGGAGACCGGATGACGCCCCGGGCCAATAAAGGTGCTCCAGGCGTTTTTGTTCATCGCTATCCCACCGCCGATCACCTCGTGAATGTCGCGTACGGTAAAGGCCACGTGGTTCAGACCCCGCTTACGGTTAGGCAGCTGAAGAAGGAACAGGTTGTGATGCCCGCCGCGCACGCCACAGCGCAGGAACACCGCACGGTTGATGTAGCGGTCAGACACCTGGAACCCAAGCACCTCACGGTAGAACGTCTCCACCGCCGCCAGCTCCTCCACGAAGAACACCACGTGGCCCACGTTAATAGGCTGGGCGCGATCGTAGACCGGGCTTGGCGTGTCGATACGGCGGGCATCGCCCCACTGGTTAATCGGCTCGACGTTCAGCTCCACCGGCACCTGATGGCTGACCTGTACGCGCAGGGTCATGCCGTTCGGATCGCGGCACTCCAGCGCGTCGCCCACCTCACGAAAACCGGGCTGCTTCTCAAGCTTCGGGCGCAGCGCCTTCAGATCGTCCCGGGTGGCGACTGCCCAGGTCATCCGGCGCAACGTATTTCCTGCTTCAAACGCTGGTGGCAGGTCAGGGCTGTCGACAGGATTAAGCTCCACGCGCGCGCCGCTCAGGGTAGTAAAACGCTGGCCGCTGGCATCGCCCGTCAGGCCAAAATCACGCATAAATTTGGCGCAGTGCGTCAGGTTCTCGACGCCAAATTCCAGCTTTTCAATTCCGGTTATACACATCGTTCGTTGCCTCGTCTGGCCCAGATTGGGCGTAAAACATGCCCGACGCAATGAAGCGCCTGGCGTTAACCTGATGATTTAACTGGCCTGTGACAAATACCCTAAGAAGCCAGAAATTTTATCCGCCGCCATGCGGACATCGTTTTGCAGGCGCTCGCGATCGGTCTGCGGGATCTCCTCCGAAGGCACCAGAATGCTCACCACGGCCGCCACCCTTCCGCTGCGGTCATACACCGGATAAACGATGGAGGAGATGCCATGACGGAAGAAGGATTCGCCGATCACATAGCCGCGTGCTTTGTCCTGCTGCACCATCTGCCACAACGCTTCACGGTCGTGGATCTGGCCCGGCGTGTTGCCCGGCAGACGCTCGTGCGGGAACAGCTGTTCGAAATCGGCTCGCGAAATATCAGTCAGCAGCATGCGCCCCAGCGACGTGCAGTGCACCGGCAAACGGGTACCAATGCTCACCTGATTGATGCGAGAACCGGCGGCGCTGACGCGGGCGATATAGATGATGTCGCGCCCGTCGCGGATCGCCAGATGACTGCTGCACTGGCTGACGTCACGCAGCTGCTCGATGACCGGCTGACCGACCTGCGCCACATCCAGTGAGGCGATGTATTCAAAGCCCAGACGCAGGACGTTCATGCCAAGTGAGAAGGTATTGGTTCGCGTGTTGCGCTCCAGAAAACCCATGTATTCCAGCGTTTGTACCACGCGGTAGGCGGTGGCTTTCGGCATATCGACCAGCCTGTGCAGCTCGGCAAAGGTCAGTTCACGGTGCTGCTCGCCAAAGGCCAGCAGCAGCTGTAAGCCTCGCTCCAGCCCCGGCACCAGGTACTTCACTTCGTGATCGCTTGCCATAGTTGCTTTACCTCAGTTAAAGACAAAACCGCCGTTGACCGGAATCAGCTGTCCGGTGATAAACCGCGACAGATCGCTTAACAGCCAGACCACGCTGCCGGTGACGTCTTCCGGCTGCTGCGCCCCGGTGAGCGCCCGGCCGTTTTCGTAAAGCTGATGCCGCTCTGCAGGAACATATTCCGTCGCTTCGACGCGGGTTAAGCCCGGGGCGATGGCGTTAATACGAATGCGTTTTTCACCCAGCTCGCGCGCCATTGAACGGGTCATGGCAATCACGGCGCCCTTGCTGGCCACGTAGGCCATCAGGCGCGGCGCGCCCCACAGCGCGGTATCGGAAGCCACATTGACAATGGCTGCCCCTTCGCGCAGCAGCGGTACCGCATCCCGGGTAACCAGCCAGGTGCCTTTGACGTTAACGCTCATCACCCGGTCCCACAGATCCGGATCGTAATCAAGCATGTCCTTGCCGCCGACCCCGGTCGCCATCGCCGCGTTATTGACCAGACCGTCGATCGGTCCCTGTTCGCCAATGGTGCTGAACACCCGCGAAATGGAGAGCGGATCGGCCAGATCGATAACGTGTGATTCAATCGCATAGCCCTTCTCACTTAAGCCATGCGCGCTTTCAGCCAGCTCGCCCTGAAGGATGTCGCACATCACCACCGCCGCGCCCTGCTCTGCGCAGGCTTTCGCGAAATGAAAGCCCAGCCCACGCGCGGCACCGGTCACCACGATGCGTTTCCCGTTCAGCAGCCCATTCATCAGGCGGCTCCCTGCTGAGCTTCACGCGCCGCCAGCTGCTCTTTCGCCGCTTTTTGCATCATGCGGCGCAGGCGCGAGAGGCCCACATCATGCTGGTAAAGGTATTCGTGTTCCCGTGCATCTGGCGCCATGCTCTCCAGCACCACGCGGTCCTGCTCAAGGACTTCCCAGTGCAGTTTTTCCAGACGGTTACGGTACATGAAACGCCACATATCGCGCTGCCAGCCCTGCACACGGCGGATACGCCAGAAGAAGACGCGACAGTTATCGTTATCTTCCGGCACCACCATGCCAACAATGAAGAAGTGACCGCCCGGCCCGAAACGCTTCTTATAAGGAATGGACAAACGCATCCAGTAGGTGCCGCTGTTGCCCAGTTCAACCCAGTCGAAGTTGACGCCGCTCTGGCCTTTTTTCTCGAAGATAAACCCGGTTTTCGTCGGCTGCAGAACCATATCCGCTTTGCGATCCCCTTCCGCCATGGAGTGCGACGAAGAGTGCAGATAGGTGCCGTGCATCGGGTCCATCACGTTTTCCAGTGCGTACTGGTAATTGCATTTCCACGCGGCGGTGCAGAGAAAATTGCTGTAGGCGTCGGTGTCAGCCAGTTCGTCCGGGAAGCTCAGTTCGTCGGGTTGCTGATCGGCGGTAACGCCAAACCAAAGGAAGATGGCCCCGTGCACTTCCTGCACGTTGTAGCTGCGCACACACTGCTGGCCGACCAGCGGACATTTATCCACCGCAGGCACATCCTTCACTTCGCCGTTACCCGCCACTTCCACGCCGTGATACCAGCAGGCGATACGATCGCCCAGATTCCAGCCCATCGACAGACGCGCACCACGGTGCGGACAGCGATCTTCCAGCGCCTGCACCTGGCCATCTTTGTTGCGCCAGACCACAATCTGTTCGCCCAGACGGGTGATCCCCACGGGCGCAGACTGAACTTCCCAGCTGGCCAGCACCGGGTACCAGAGGCCGCGCAGACCTTTATCAAGATAGTTTTGTACGGTAGTCGTCATCGCATTGCCCTCAGTAGCCGTTAACCTGTAAGAAAGCCTGGAAGCTGGCATCGCTCCATGGCTCGCCCTGCTGATCGTGCATACGTACCGCGTTCAGTCCGTTGACCAGTTCCGGCACGGTTTCCGCGCCCTGTTCGAAAAGGTCTTCCAGCGTGGAGATAAGCGTGATTTCCCAGTTTTCCGGTACGCGGCTGCGGGTCTGCCAGATCAGGTTCTGGTAATCACCGGGCTTATGGATGGCGCCGTTACCGCCCTCAGCCGGAGGGGTAAACTGACGGCTTTCCGGCAGCGCCGGGTTGAAGTTCAGACTTTCGCTCATGCCACTGTCTCCTCGACGAAGGTAATCTGGATCTGGTTTTCAAATACCCGAACCGGGTAACGATTGAGGTTACGTCCGCCGGGGCCGTGCAGGCACTGGCCGGTTTTGACATCGAAAACCGCCTCATGCAGCGGACATTCCACTTTACCGTCCTCGACGAAACCCTGACTCAGCAGCGCGTAAGCGTGCGGGCATACGTCTTCCAGTGCGTAATATTCGCCATCAATCAAATAAACGCCGATCTCTTTGCCCTCGACGTTACCGCTAAAAGGGAAATCTTCCTGTACTTGTTCTGCGTCACATACGCCTATCCAGCTCATCACGATCCTCCAGGCTTTTGTTTCATATATGAAACTCTGTTTCTTATTTAATACGGTCAATATAAAAGCGATGAATGTTTCGTCAAGCGCGAATGTGACGAATTTGTTAATCAGTCAAGGTTTAATTAGCTAAGTGTGCAAGCGATCACGAAAAAATGCAGCGATATGAAATTTTCATTATTCAGGCGTGAATGAATACATTTTTTTGATGATCTTTTATTTTTTAAAATAGAGATTGACTTCTTTTCTTTTTATTCCTTAAAAATTATATACGCGCATACCTCTGGTGTTTCACCTGTGAAACTTTAATTTAATTTATCCCATTAAAACAATGAGTTTCACAGGTTAACCATTTTAGTTACGTGACAATAACGTTCATAAAAAATATAAACAGACAGCACGATTAAGGCGGATTAAATGACGGCAAGATGGCAAGGCACGTTGGCACTTCTGGTGCTCATTATTATTTCCTACGTTGACCGCGTAAATATCTCGGTGATGATTTTAAACCCTGAATTTGCCGAACATTTTCAGCTAAATGAAAACAGAATGTTACAAGGAATGCTCATGACCTGCTTTTTGCTGGGTTATGGTTTTTCCGCTTTACTATTGACTCCAGTTATCGAAAGCAAATTACATTACCGACAGGGATTGTTAACCAGCATTGCGATATGGGCCGTGGTCTGCGCCATCTCGCCACTGCTGGGGTCGTTGATGGGCATGCTCATCGCCCGACTGATTTTGGGCATTGCCGAAGGCCCACTCTTTTCACTGAAAACACGCTTTATCAGCGATAACTTTAGCGCCGGGGAAATTGGTAAGCCCAACGCCGTTACCGCGCTGGGCGTTTCACTGGGGCTGGCGGTAGGCTTTCCGCTGATCACCTGGCTGATGGCACACCTTGGCTGGGCGGGCTCATTTTATGCCCTCGCGGCGATCAATCTGGCGCTGGGTGGAGGGTTAATCTGGCGTTTCCTGCCGGCCCCTCAACATACGGAAAAGCGCCGAACGTCCGGGTTTGTGCAGACCTTTACGCTTGCCTGGCAGACGCCGCTTCTGGGCTGGATCCTGCTGGTTGAAATCGCCACGCTGAGTTATCTCTGGGGCAGCAGCGCCTGGCTTCCGGCCTGGCTGCGCGATGAACACCACTTCTCCCTGCACGCGACCGGCTTTCTCGCGGCTATCCCCTTCCTGCTGAGTCTTGGCTCAAAGTTTCTGGGCGGTGTGCTGCTCGACAAAATGCGCCCGGACCAGGCACCGCTGCTGTTTGTGGTGGGCGGGATCTTAACGGCGAGTTCCGTCGTCATGCTGATGCTGAGCCACCAGCCCGGCTGGCTGGCGCTGTTTATGCTCTCTGCCAATATTTTCTGGGGACTTCAGGGGGCCGCCATTCCGGCGGTTATCCAGCATCATGCGGCGCGGGAAGCCGTTGGCAGTGCCTACGGGATCATCAACGGGATTGGGAATATTTGCGCGGCGTTTATTCCGCTGCTGATGGGGATGGTGATGAAATCGGTGGGTTCAGTCAGCTCAGGTTTTTCGGTGCTGGTCGTCTCGCAGGTTATCACCCTGCTGGCAGGAGGCATGTTGCTGCTGCGCATGCGTCGCGCAGCAGCAATCCGGGCGTAAGGCTTATTCGCCTTTTTTCGCGGCCTGGATGTAGAGCATCTCCAGCGCGAGGGTGGCCGCTGCCAGAGCAGTGATCTCTGACTGGTCGTAAGCCGGAGCCACTTCCACCACGTCCATACCCACGATGTTCAGATCCTTCAGGCCGCGCACCAGTTTGATGGCGCGGTCAGAGGTCAGGCCGCCGATCACCGGCGTGCCGGTGCCCGGGGCAAACGCCGGATCCAGGCAGTCGATATCGAAGGTCAGGTAAACCGGCATATCGCCGACAATCTGTTTTACCTGAGCGATGATGTCATCCACGCCGCGATCGTTCACCTGGCCGGCATCCAGCACGGTGAAGCCATTATCTTTATCAAACTCGGTACGAATACCAATCTGCACAGAGTGGTTTGGATCGATCAGACCTTCGTTTGGCGCGGTGAAGAACATGGTGCCATGGTCGAATTCACAGCCGTTCGCATAGGTGTCGGTATGGGCATCAAAATGCACCAGCGCCATCTTACCGAAGTGCTTCGCGTGAGCACGCAGCAGCGGCAGCGTGACGAAGTGGTCACCCCCGAAGGAGAGCATGCGTTTACCGGCAGCCAGCAGTTTTTCGGCATGGGCCTGCAGTTTTTCACTCATCTCGTGCGCGTCGCCAAAGGCGTACACCAGGTCACCGCAGTCAACCACGTTCAGGCGCTCGCGCATGTCGAAGTTCCACGGGAAGCGGTTGTGCTCCCAGGCCAGGTTAGTGGAAACCTGACGAATAGCTGCCGGACCATGACGGCCACCAGCACGGCCTGACGTGGCCATATCAAACGGCACGCCGGTGATCACCCAGTCAGCGTCACTGTCGTACGGCTGGAAGTTCATCGGGAGACGTAAAAAACCAAACGCGTTAGATACCAGAGAGTTATCGTACTGATGGCCTAAAGTGCTCATGTCCTGACCTCTTTAAAGTCGATACATTAAAAACAGATGAAAAAAATCCCCTCCGCGTCGTTAAACCCGACGAGGAAGGGATTGATTTGTAAATCGCTTATTGGGGCGAATTATCGCCGCTAATTCATACGGGTTCAAGTGAGTATAGGCGAGGGTATTGCCCCTTGCCCTCACGCCGCCCCTCTCCAACAGAGAGAGGCAGGTTTACTTACTCGTCTTCCAGATAGGTGTATCCGTAAAGACCCGCTTCAAACTCTTCCAGGAACTGCTGCTGCAGCGCATCGTCCAGACCGGTATTTTTCACCTGGTCACGGAACTGGGTCAGCAGCTTTTTCGGATCCAGCTGAACGTATTCGAGCATATCCGCCACGGTGTCCCCTTCGTCGGACAGCTCAACTTCCACGCTGCCGTCAGGGAAGACAAACACGTCAACCGCTTCGGTATCACCGAACAGGTTATGCATGTTGCCGAGGATCTCCTGATAAGCACCGACCATGAAGAAGCCCAGCATCGGCGGGTTCTCCGGATCGTACTCTGGCATAGGCATCGTGGTCGCGATACCGTCGCCGTCGACGTAGTGATCGATAGCACCGTCGGAGTCGCAGGTGATATCCAGCAGCACCGCACGACGTTCCGGGGCGTGGTTCAGCCCTTCCAGCGGCAGAACCGGGAACAGCTGATCGATACCCCAGGCATCCGGCATCGACTGGAACAGCGAGAAGTTGACGTACATTTTGTCCGCCATGCGCTCCTGCAGTTCGTCAATAATCGGACGGTGAGCACGGTTGCTCGGGTCCAGCTGCTGCTGTACGTCGTGGCACATGTTCAGATAAAGCTGTTCTGCCCATGCGCGTTCCTGCAGGCTGAACGTGCCCGATGAATACCCCACATGAATATCATGCAGATCCATCTGGCTGTCGTGCAGCCACTCGCGCAGCGAACGGCGGGTACCCGGCTCGTGCATCTCCTGCCAGGTCTCCCACATGCTTTGCAGCGCACGAGGCGCGTCCTCAGCTGGCGGGGTTACCTCGGAAATTTCACTGCGTTCAACGCCGATAATGTTCGATACCAGCACGGTGTGGTGTGCGGTAACCGCGCGGCCAGACTCGGTGATCACCGTTGGGTGCGGCAGGCCGTGCTCTTCACAGGCATCGCCAATCGCCCAGATGATGTTATTGGCATATTCGTTCAGGCCGTAGTTCACGGAACAGTCGGACTGCGAGCGGGTACCTTCATAATCCACGCCCAGACCACCGCCCACGTCGAAGCACTGAATGTTTACGCCAAGCTTGTGCAGCTCAACGTAAAAACGTGCTGATTCGCGTACGCCGGTGGCAATGTCGCGAATGTTGGCCATCTGCGAGCCGAGGTGGAAGTGCAACAGCTGAATGCTGTCCAGACGACCACGCTCACGCAGAATCTCAACCAGCTGCAGAACCTGGGTCGCCGCGAGACCAAATTTGGATTTTTCGCCGCCTGAGGACTGCCATTTACCGGAACCCTGCGACGCCAGACGCGCACGCACGCCCAGACGCGGGATAACGTTCAGACGCTCCGCCTCTTCCAGCACGATAGCGATCTCTGTCATCTTCTCGATAACCAGATAGACCTTGTGGCCCATCTTTTCGCCAATCAGCGCCAGACGAATGTATTCACGGTCTTTATAACCGTTACAGACGATCACCGAACGGGTCATGCCAGCATGTGCCAGCACGGCCATCAGCTCCGCTTTGGAACCCGCTTCCAGGCCCAGCGGTTCACCGGAGTGGATCAGGGATTCAATCACGCGGCGGTGCTGGTTCACCTTGATAGGGTAAACCAGGAAGTAATCGCCTTTATAGCCGTAAGATTCACGCGCGCGTTTAAACGCGGCGTTAATGGAACGCAGACGATGTTGCAGGATCTGCGGGAAGCAGAACAGTGCAGGCAAACGCTGGCCCTGCGCCTCGCGTGCTTTCACCAGTTTGGCGAGATCCACGCGCGCTTCAGGAACGTCAGGATCCGGGCAAACGCTGATATGGCCCAGTTCGTTGACGTCGTAGTAGTTATTGCCCCACCAGGCAATATTGTAAGTGCGCAGCATCTTGCTGGCTTCCTGGGAGCTCATCGCAACCTCCTGCATGGAACGTAGTACACCCTGTTCGCCCGCTGACGAAGGCGAAAGCGAAGACATGTCGTCAGACATAGCGAACCTCAACTCTTTGTATTAAGTGTAAAACAGTTGACTACTATCGCAGCGTTATACGGCGATAACAACCCATAAACGGATCCATTTCCCAGCAGACTATGCTGAAAACCAGACCGTGCGACCGGTTTCATATTCATATCATTGTAAACACGTGTCCGAACTTAATTATGACAACGTTCGGCGAAACCACGAGAAAACTCTTGTCTTAACAAGAGCGCCCTTGTTCAGTTTTCACAAAGCGTGACCGGCCCTGGAATCCTGAGAAGCCCCGAGATGGGTATAACATCGGCAGGTTTGCAGATTAGAAATGCGGGTTGCGGGAATCAAATACGCGCCAGAACGGCTGCGCTGAATTAGCGGAAAACACTGGTTCATTATCTCGTATCACCTCCACGGCCGCTCCTGCTGAAACGGACCACAAGCCAAAGCTAAAAGTTCACTGCTTAACCCGGCTGGAAGTGGCGACACGATGAGTTCATCGAGCGCTTATTGGTATGAGCCGCGCGCCGCGTTTTATACCGAGAACAGGGGTAAATTGCAAAAGATAAATGCGCGGGTTGCCAGCGTCGTCAGGAAAAATTTCCAGCAGCGAATTCAACTCAGTGAGAGGTTAGTCAAAAAAAACTGGAAATCGGGCGAAGAACTGACCTAAAATAGCCATCCAGATGTTAATCCATCCATACTGATTAACACTCAGACTGCCAGTGTCATTAACCTGCAGGCCTTGGTAGAATTATCTCCTTTGGCTATTCCACACAGCAGCTTGAGCTAAACAAATTCCTTTTAGGTGAAATAAAACATGGCAAAACACCTGTTTACGTCCGAGTCCGTATCAGAAGGACATCCAGATAAAATTGCTGACCAAATCTCCGATGCGGTGCTTGATGCGATCCTGACGCAGGATCCAAAAGCGCGCGTCGCGTGTGAAACCTACGTCAAAACCGGCATGGTTCTGGTTGGCGGTGAGATCACCACCAGCGCATGGGTGGATATCGAAGAGATTACCCGTAACACGGTTCGTGAGATCGGTTATGTCCATTCTGATATGGGCTTTGATGCCAACTCTTGCGCGGTACTGAGCGCAATTGGCAAACAGTCTCCGGACATCAACCAGGGCGTTGACCGTGCCGATCCGCTGGAACAGGGCGCGGGCGACCAGGGCCTGATGTTTGGTTATGCAACCAACGAAACTGACGTGCTGATGCCAGCGCCCGTGACCTACGCACACCGTCTGGTGCAGCGTCAGGCTGAAGTGCGCAAGAATGGCACCCTGCCGTGGCTGCGTCCTGATGCGAAAAGCCAGGTGACCTTCCAGTACGACGACGGCAAAATCGTCGGTATTGACGCGGTCGTTCTGTCTACTCAGCATTCCGAAGAGATCGACCAGAAATCCCTGCAGGAAGCAGTGATGGAAGAGATCATCAAGCCGGTTCTGCCAACTGAATGGCTGAGCTCCGCAACCAAATACTTCATCAACCCAACCGGACGCTTTGTTATCGGCGGCCCAATGGGTGACTGCGGTCTGACCGGCCGTAAAATCATCGTTGATACCTACGGCGGCATGGCACGTCACGGTGGCGGTGCCTTCTCCGGTAAAGACCCGTCTAAAGTTGACCGTTCTGCTGCGTACGCTGCGCGTTATGTTGCGAAAAACATCGTTGCTGCTGGCCTGGCTGACCGCTGTGAGATTCAGGTTTCCTACGCTATCGGCGTGGCTGAACCGACCTCCATCATGGTTGAAACCTTTGGTACTGAGAAAGTGCCATCCGAGCAACTGACACTGCTGGTGCGCGAGTTCTTCGACCTGCGCCCATACGGTCTGATTCAGATGCTGGATCTGCTGCACCCAATCTACAAAGAAACCGCTGCATACGGTCACTTTGGTCGTGAACATTTCCCATGGGAAAAAACCGACAAAGCCGCTCTGCTGCGTGAAGCTGCCGGTCTGAAATAATCGACTGACAGCGAATGTTAAAAAAGGCCAGCCCCGTGCTGGCCTTTTGCTTTTGTCAGCCAGAGAGCCTGACATTGCGCTTTGCGTGAAACCGATTACACCCCGCCCGATATACCTCGCTTTCAGAATAATCTCTTTGCATGATCGCATGTCTTATGCTGTTACATTTCCTTTCAGTTAAGTCTGAAATTCATTCAAACGCGATGCGCATCAACTAATTTACCTCTATATTTTCAAAGCTTTAATTTTATTTACGGTTGCACACCAGTGTAACCGATTACACCAATGTGATTTATCTCACATATTTATACGGGTTGCTCACTTACCCTTAACATCGATAAAACTGATAACCCAACTGGAGGGCATAATGCCTGACAATAAAAAACAGGGGCGTACGTCCAATAAGGCGATGACATTTTTCGTCTGCTTCCTCGCCGCCCTGGCAGGATTACTTTTTGGCCTGGACATTGGCGTGATTGCCGGTGCGTTACCCTTTATCACTGAAGAGTTCCAGATAAGCGCTCACACCCAGGAGTGGGTAGTAAGTTCCATGATGTTTGGTGCGGCCGTGGGTGCCGTGGGCAGCGGCTGGCTCTCTTTCAGGCTGGGCCGCAAAAAGAGCCTGATGATCGGTGCAATCCTGTTTGTTGCCGGTTCTCTCTTCTCAGCAGCGGCTCCAAACGTTGAGGTATTGCTGCTTTCCCGTGTACTGCTTGGCCTGGCCGTGGGTGTGGCGTCGTATACCGCCCCACTCTATCTCTCTGAAATCGCACCCGAGAAAATCCGTGGCAGTATGATTTCGATGTACCAGCTGATGATCACCATCGGCATCCTCGGAGCTTACCTTTCCGATACCGCGTTCAGCTACAGCGGCGCATGGCGCTGGATGCTTGGCGTGATCATTATCCCTGCCATTCTGCTGCTGATTGGCGTTTTCTTCCTGCCGGACAGCCCACGCTGGTTTGCAGCGAAGCGTCGTTTCGTCGATGCCGAGCGCGTGCTGCTGCGACTGCGCGATACCAGCGCGGAAGCCAAAAACGAACTGGAAGAGATCCGCGAGAGCCTGAAGGTAAAACAGTCAGGCTGGACGCTGTTTAAAGAGAACAGCAACTTCCGTCGTGCGGTATTCCTGGGCGTGCTCCTGCAGGTGATGCAGCAGTTCACTGGGATGAACGTCATCATGTACTACGCGCCAAAAATCTTTGAACTGGCGGGGTATACCAACACCACCGAGCAGATGTGGGGGACCGTCATCGTGGGGCTGACCAACGTTCTGGCGACCTTTATTGCTATCGGTCTGGTGGACCGCTGGGGCCGTAAGCCAACCCTGACGCTGGGCTTCCTGGTGATGGCCGCCGGTATGGGTGTTCTCGGCACGATGATGCACGTGGGGATTCACTCTCCAACCGCCCAGTATTTCGCAGTGGGCATGCTGCTGATGTTTATCGTCGGGTTTGCGATGAGCGCCGGTCCGCTGATTTGGGTGCTGTGCTCTGAAATCCAGCCGCTGAAAGGGCGTGATTTCGGTATCACCTGCTCCACCGCGACCAACTGGATTGCCAACATGATTGTCGGTGCGACGTTCCTGACCATGCTCAATACGCTGGGCAACGCGAACACCTTCTGGGTCTACTCCGGCCTGAACATCTTCTTTATTGTTCTGACGCTGTGGCTGGTTCCTGAAACCAAACACGTGTCACTGGAACATATTGAACGTAACCTGATGAAAGGTCGTCCACTGCGCGAGATTGGCGCACACGACTAATTCTCTGGCGGGAGGTGCCTCTTGCACCTCCCCGCTTCGCGCTTTATGCTCTGCCCCTATGAAAGCACCCCGTCTCCCCATCGCCCTTCAGCAAGCCGTTATGCGCAGCCTGCGGGAAAAACTCGCCCAGGCCAACCTGAAACTCGGCCGGAATTACCCTGAGCCGAAACTCGTCTACCAACAGCGTGGCACGGCGGCGGGCACGGCGTGGCTCGAATCCTATGAGATCCGCCTGAACCCGGTGCTGATGCTGGAAAATCAGCAGGCGTTTATTGAGGAAGTGGTGCCACACGAGCTGGCGCACCTGCTGGTATGGAAACACTTTGGCCGCGTGGCACCCCACGGCAAAGAGTGGAAGTGGATGATGGAAGTCGTGCTGGGCGTTCCGGCACGCAGAACCCATCAGTTTGAACTTGAGTCGGTACGCCGCAATACCTTCCCCTACCGCTGCCAGTGTCAGCAGCATCAGCTTACCGTTCGCCGTCATAATCGCGTGGTGCGCGGCGAGGCCACCTACCGTTGCGTCAAATGTGGTGAACCGCTGGTCGCGGAATAACCAACTGAACTTTCAGGAACTTTCCTGATCTGACTGATTGCATACAGGAACAACATTCGTTACGTTGCGGGCTCGTTTTGACACGGAGTGTAAGATGTCCCGTAATTTTTCTCTCGCGGTCGCTTTTCTGGCGACAGCACTCTCCGGCCAGGCTCTGGCCGACGGTATTAACAGTTTCTCCCAGGCAAAAGCGGCAGGCGTAAAGGTCAACGCGGATGTTCCCGGTGATTTTTATTGCGGCTGTAAGATTAACTGGCAGGGTAAAAAAGGGATCGTTGATCTCGAATCCTGCGGCTATAAAGTGCGTAAGAATGAAAACCGCGCCAGCCGCATCGAGTGGGAACATGTGGTGCCGGCATGGCAGTTTGGCCACCAGCGTCAGTGCTGGCAGGATGGCGGTCGTAAAAATTGCGCCAAAGATCCGGTCTATCGCCAGATGGAAAGCGATATGCACAACCTGCAACCCGCGGTTGGCGAGGTGAATGGCGATCGCGGCAACTTTATGTACAGCCAGTGGAACGGCGGAGAGGGTCAGTACGGCCAGTGCGGCATGAAGGTTGATTTTAAAGAGAAAGTCGCTGAGCCCCCGGCCCGCGCGCGCGGCAGTATCGCCCGCACCTATTTCTATATGCGTGACCGTTACGACCTCAACCTTTCCCGCCAGCAGACGCAGCTGTTCAACGCATGGGACAAGCAATATCCGGTGACGGAATGGGAATGCCAGCGTGACGCGCGCATCGCGAAAGTTCAGGGTAATCACAACCCTTACGTCCAGCGGGCTTGCCAGGCGCAAAAGAGCTAACCTACACTAGCGGCAATTCGCTTACACCGCATGACATATGGAATTTCTGACTATGCGCATTCCTCGCATCTACCACCCGGAGCTGATTACCGTCGGCCGCGAAATTGCCCTCTCTGACGATGCCGCCAACCATGTTGGTCGCGTACTGCGCATGGGAGCAGGACAAGCTATTCAGCTGTTTGATGGTTCTAATCAGGTTTTCGACGCGGAAATTACGCGTGCTGATAAAAAAAGCGTGCATGTAACGATATTGCGCGGCGAAGTGGATGACCGTGAATCTCCGCTGCACATACACCTGGGACAGGTGATGTCGCGCGGAGAAAAGATGGAGTTCACCATCCAGAAATCCATTGAACTGGGTGTAAGCCTCATTACGCCACTTTTTTCTGAGCGCTGTGGCGTTAAACTGGATGCGGAACGTCTGAATAAAAAGATCCAGCAGTGGCAGAAAATTACCATTGCTGCCTGTGAACAGAGTGGCCGCAACCGTATTCCGGAGATCCGCCCGGCGATGGATCTGGAGGACTGGTGTGCTGAAGAGGAAAGCGGGCTGAAGCTCAATCTCCATCCACGCGCCAGCGCCAGCATCAATACGCTGCCGCTACCCGTTGAACGTGTTCGCCTGCTGATTGGTCCGGAAGGCGGCTTGTCCGCTGACGAAATTGCCATGACGGCGCGTTACCAGTTTACTGATATTCTGTTGGGACCTCGCGTTCTGCGTACTGAGACAACGGCACTCACAGCCATTACCGCGCTACAGGTGCGTTTTGGCGATCTGGGTTAACGCTAAGCCTGAGCCCTCAGGCTTTTAACGGAGATGAAAATGATCAAGCTCGGCATCGTGATGGATCCCATCGCAAACATTAACATCAAGAAAGATTCCAGCTTCGCGATGCTGCTGGAAGCGCAGCGTCGCGGCTATGAACTCCACTACATGGAGATGAACGATCTTTACCTGATCAACGGTGAAGCCCGCGCACGCACCCGCATCGTTAACGTCGAGCAGAATTACGACAAATGGTATGAATTCGGCACCGAGCAGGATATTGCCCTTGCCGACCTCAATGTCATTCTGATGCGTAAAGACCCTCCGTTCGACACCGAATACATCTACTCCACCTATATCCTTGAGCGCGCGGAAGAGAAAGGAACGCTGATCGTCAACAAACCGCAAAGCCTGCGCGACTGTAACGAGAAGCTCTATACCGCATGGTTCTCTGACCTGACGCCTGAAACGCTGGTGACCCGCAACAAGGCACAGCTGAAAGCGTTCTGGCAGAAACACGGCGACATCATCATGAAACCGCTGGACGGCATGGGTGGCGCATCTATTTTCCGCGTGAAAGAGAGCGACCCGAATATTGGGGTGATTGCCGAAACGCTGACCGAGCTGGGCACGCGTTACTGCATGGCACAAAACTACCTCCCGGCCATTAAAGATGGCGATAAACGCGTTCTGGTGGTGGATGGTGAACCGGTGCCGTATTGCCTCGCGCGTATCCCGCAGGGCGGCGAAACCCGCGGTAACCTGGCGGCCGGTGGCCGCGGTGAGCCGCGCCCGTTAAGTGAAAGCGACTGGGAAATTGCCCGCCGCGTTGGCCCGACACTGAAAGCCAAGGGCCTGATTTTTGTCGGCCTGGATATCATCGGCGATCGCCTGACCGAAGTGAACGTGACCAGCCCAACCTGTATTCGTGAAATCGAAGCGGAATTCCCGATTTCGATCACCGGAATGCTGATGGACGCCATCGAGAAACGTTTACAGAAATAACCTTTCAATACTATTAGTGACAGCACCCCGGTTTGTCCGCATACTGGGGCTGTCGCTTTTTAAACCAGGAAACAGTACCTCTGACAATGAATTTACAGCATCACTTTCTTATTGCCATGCCTGCTCTCCAGGATCCGATTTTTCGCCGCGCCGTGGTTTATATTTGTGAATACAATGAAGACGGCGCGATGGGCATTATCATCAACAAACCGCTGGAAAACCTGCAGGTTGAAGGGATTCTGGACAAGCTGAAAATTTCGGCTGAAGAGCGTCTGCCGGAAATCAGGCTTGATAAACCGGTGATGCTGGGCGGGCCACTCGCAGAGGATCGCGGTTTTATCCTGCATACGCCGCCGGTCTTCTCTTCCAGTATTCGCATCTCTGACAACACCGTCATTACGACCTCTCGCGACGTGCTCGAAACGCTGGGTACCGCTGAGCAGCCGTCGGAAGTGCTGGTGGCCCTGGGCTACTCCTCCTGGGAGAAAGGCCAGCTTGAGCAAGAGATCCTCGATAACGCCTGGCTGACCGCGCCTGCGGACATGAACATTCTGTTTAAAACCCCTATTGCCGATCGCTGGCGTGACGCCGCAAAACTGATCGGCATTGATATCCTGACTATGCCTGGCGTAGCGGGGCATGCCTGATGAGCGGAACACTTCTGGCCTTCGATTTTGGCACCAAAAGCATAGGCGTCGCCGTGGGTCAGCGAATCACGGGTACCGCACGCCCGCTCACGGCCCTGAAGGCCAGTGACGGCACACCGGACTGGAACCTCATCGAGCGCCTGCTAAAAGAGTGGCAGCCGGATGACGTCATCGTTGGGTTACCGCTGAACATGGATGGCACTGAACAACCGCTTACCGCCCGAGCGCGGAAGTTCGCCAATAAAATCCATGGCCGCTTTGGCGTCTCCGTGAAGCTCCACGACGAGCGTCTGAGTACCGTTGAAGCACGTGCAGGTCTTTTTGAACACGGCGGCTTCAGGGCTCTCAACAAAGGCAGCGTTGACTCCGCGTCCGCTGTCATCATTCTCGAAAGCTATTTCGAACAGGGTTATTGAGCGCCGGGGCCTGGAGTTGCCCCTGCGCCCGTCTTTCAGCCAGGCTCTGGTCAAAGTTCTGCATCCCCGCCTGCTGGCCGGTTTGAATAATACCGGGCAATTGCCACGTTTTTCCTTCGCGAATGAGATTCGCCGCCGCCGGAGTATTCACCAGCAGCTCATAAAGCGCCACGCGCCCGCCCTGCGCATCGGGGAGGAGCTTTTGCGCCAGCACCGCCCGCAGGCTGCCGGCCAGCTGATTACGCACCGGATCTTTCTCCTGCGCCGGAAACGTATCAACCAGCCGCTCAATCGCCTGCGCTGCCCCGCGAGTATGCAGTGTCGCGAGCACCAGATGTCCGGTTTCTGCCGCCGTCAGCGCGAGGCGGATTGTTTCACTGTCGCGCAGCTCACCCAGCAGTATGACATCAGGATCCTGGCGTAACGCCCCGCGCAGCGCGTCGGCAAATGACGGGCTGTGTTGGCCAATCTCGCGCTGCTGGATCAGGCAACGTTCGCTCTGGTACAGAAACTCCACCGGGTCTTCGAGCGTCAGAATATGCCCGTCAGTATGGTGATTAAGAAAATCTACCATCGCTGCCAGCGTAGTGGACTTACCGCTGCCGGTTGCCCCGGTGACCAGGATCAACCCGTTGTCACTGGATAACAGCTCAGGAACAACCCGGGGCACCCCCAACGCGGAGAGTTGCGGGCAGACCCCGGGCAACAGCCGCAGCGTCATAGAGACGCCGCTTGTCTGTTTAAACGCGCTTCCGCGCAGGCGCTGATTGCCCGCCAGGGTGACGGCAAAATCCACCTGCCCGTTCGCCCACCACGTTCCCTGCTGTTCGTCGTTAAGCCACGCTTTTAATAGCGTATCGACTTCGGGAGGCGGAAACGGCGCGGGTTCAAGACGACCTGATCTGCGCCAGCGCGGTGGCGAATCACTGCACAGGTGTAGATCGGAGACATTATGCTTTACACTAAGGGCCACAATTTCTTCCACATCCATACAATACTCCTCGGAAAATGAACGACATTGCGCACAACCTGGCACAGGTCCGGGACAAAATCTCAGCTGCAGCAACACGTTGCGGCCGTGCTTCAGAAGAAATTACGTTACTTGCAGTGAGTAAAACCAAGCCTGCGAGCGCCATCGCAGATGCGATTGAGGCGGGTCAGCATGCGTTTGGTGAAAACTACGTGCAGGAGGGCGTGGATAAAATTCGCTTCTTCCAGGAACAGGGGAAGACGGATCTGCAATGGCACTTTATTGGCCCCTTGCAGTCGAACAAAAGCCGTCTGGTCGCTGAACATTTCGACTGGTGCCATACCATTGACCGTTTGCGTATTGCTTCGCGCCTGAACGACCAGCGCCCTGAAGCGTTACCGCCGCTGAATGTGCTGATTCAGGTCAACATCAGTGACGAAAACAGCAAGTCCGGTATTGCGCTGGAAGAACTGGATGCGCTGGCAGCAGACGTCGCGGCACTGCCGCGCTTAACCCTGCGCGGGTTGATGGCCATCCCGGCACCGGAGTCAAGTTATGAAAGGCAGTTTGCCGTGGCACAGCAAATGGCTGTAGCATTTGAGGCGCTTAAAGCGCGCTATCAAACGGTAGACACGCTTTCTCTGGGCATGTCGGATGATATGGAAGCCGCCATCGCGGCAGGCAGCACTATGGTGCGCATCGGCACGGCAATTTTCGGTGCGCGCGATTACACCCAATAATAAGGAAACCTGAGGAACGCCATGAAGACGTTGACTTTCCTGCTTTCAACGGTCATTGAGCTGTATACGATGGCGCTGTTACTGCGCGTCTGGATGCAGTGGGCCCGCTGTGATTTTTACAATCCGTTCTCGCAGTTTGTCGTGAAAATCACGCAACCTATCGTAGGACCGCTGCGTCGCGTCATTCCGGCGATGGGCCCCATTGACAGTGCTTCTCTGCTGGTCGCGTTTATTCTGAGCGTTATCAAAGCGATTGTGCTGTTTATGGTTATCACCTTCCAGCCGATAATCTGGATTGCCGCCGTACTGATCCTGATAAAAACCGTCGGTCTGCTGATCTTCTGGGTGCTGCTGGTCATGGCGATCATGAGCTGGGTAAGCCAGGGCCGTAGCCCGGTGGAGTACGCGTTAATTCAGCTGGCTGAGCCGCTGCTGCGTCCAATCCGTAACCTGCTTCCGTCGATGGGCGGCATCGATTTCTCTCCGATGATCCTGGTTCTGCTGCTGTACGTCGTGAATATGGGGATCGCTGAGCTGTTACAGTCCACGGGCGATATGCTGCTGCCGGGGCTGTGGATGGCGCTATGAGTGCAGTGAGCACTTGCGCTGACGGGCTGGTTTTACGGCTGTATATTCAGCCGAAAGCCAGCCGTGACAGTATTGTTGGACTGCATGGCGACGAGCTAAAAGTCGCCATCACTGCCCCACCGGTTGATGGCCAGGCGAATGCGCATCTGACCAAATATCTGGCAAAACAGTTTCGTGTCGCCAAAAGCCAGGTGATCATCGAGAAAGGTGAACTTGGGCGGCATAAACAGGTAAAAATTCTCAACCCGCAATCTATCCCGACGGAAGTCGCGGCGCTGACAGAGCAGGATTAAACCATGCAGAAAGTTGTTCTCGCTACCGGTAACGCCGGTAAAGTGCGCGAGCTGGCCTCGCTATTAAATGATTTTGGACTGGATGTTGTTGCACAGACCGAACTGGGTGTGGATTCCGCCGAAGAGACAGGGCTGACGTTTATCGAAAACGCGATCCTGAAAGCGCGCCATGCCGCACAGATTACCGGTTTGCCCGCGATTGCCGACGACTCCGGTCTGGCGGTAGATGCCCTTGGCGGTGCGCCGGGTATCTACTCCGCACGCTATTCAGGCGTCGATGCCACCGACCAGCAGAATCTGGAAAAGCTGCTTGTCGCGCTGAAAGACGTGCCAGATGATAAACGCCAGGCTCAGTTCCACTGCGTACTGGTCTATCTGCGTCATGCCGAAGACCCTACGCCAGTCGTCTGCCACGGCAGCTGGCCGGGTGTGATTACCCGTGAAGCGGCAGGCTGTGGTGGCTTTGGCTACGACCCGATTTTCTTTGTCCCGTCTGAGGGCAAAACCGCTGCGGAACTGTCCCGCGAAGAGAAAAGCGCGATTTCCCACCGTGGACGCGCCCTGAAACTGTTACTGGAAGCACTGCGTAATGGCTAATTTGCCGCCTCTGAGTCTTTATATTCACATCCCGTGGTGCGTGCAGAAATGCCCGTACTGCGATTTCAACTCGCACGCGCTGAAAGGTGAAGTGCCGCATGATGACTACGTTGCGCATCTGCTGGCCGACCTGGATGCCGATGTACCTTACGCACAGGGACGTGAAGTTAAGACCATTTTCATTGGTGGCGGTACGCCGAGCCTGCTTTCTGGCCCGGCGATGCAAACGCTGCTGGACGGCGTGCGTGCGCGCCTGAACCTGGCCGCGGATGCTGAAATAACAATGGAAGCCAACCCCGGCACCGTTGAAGCCGACCGTTTTGTCGATTATCAACGTGCAGGCGTGAACCGCATCTCGATCGGTGTCCAGAGCTTTAGCGAGCCGAAGCTGAAACGTCTGGGACGCATTCACGGCCCGGAAGAGGCAAAGCGCGCGGCAAACCTGGCCACTGGCTTAGGTCTGCGCAGCTTTAACCTGGATTTGATGCACGGTCTGCCGGACCAGTCGCTGGAGGAAGCGCTGGACGATCTGCGTCAGGCGATCGCGCTTAACCCACCGCATCTCTCATGGTATCAGCTGACTATTGAGCCAAACACGCTGTTTGGTTCCCGTCCGCCGGTGCTGCCGGATGATGACGCCCTGTGGGATATCTTTGAGCAAGGTCATCAGCTTTTGACCGCGGCAGGTTATCAGCAATACGAAACCTCCGCATACGCGAAGCCGGGTTACCAGTGTCAGCACAACCTGAACTACTGGCGCTTTGGTGATTATCTGGGGATTGGCTGTGGCGCACACGGTAAAGTGACCTTCCCTGACGGGCGCATCCTGCGTACCGCCAAAACGCGTCATCCGCGTGGTTACATGGAAGGCCGCTACCTTGAACGTCAGCATGATGTTGAGGCGGCGGATAAACCGTTTGAGTTCTTTATGAACCGCTTCCGCTTGCTGGAACCCGCACCACGTGCGGAGTTTGCGCGTTATACCGGATTGCCGGAAGCCACGATTCGTCCGCAGATTGACGAGGCGCTGGCGCAGGGATATCTCACCGAGTGTGAGGATTACTGGCAGATCACCGAGCACGGCAAACTGTTTTTAAACTCCCTGCTTGAGTTGTTCCTCGCAGAAGATTCCTGAAGGCTGATTCAGGATTTTGCACCCCATTCTGCCGGCTGAGGGAAAGGCTGGCAGAGTGTGGGGATGGATATTACTCGAACTTATGCAAAACAGCTCAGACGGGAGCTGACAAAAGAAGAAAGACGGCTTTGGTATCTACTGCGCAGCCGCCGTTTCGAAAATTATAAATTTCGTCGACAACATCCTGTAGATCACTACATTCTGGATTTCGCCTGCTGTGCGGCTCATCTGGCTATTGAACTGGATGGCGGGCAACATGATGAAAAGCAGGAATACGATCGTCAAAGAACGTGCTGGCTTAACGAGAAAGGCTGGTATGTCATTCGATTTTGGAACAACGAACTCTGGAATAACGAAGAAGCGGTGTTAGAAAAGATCCTTGAAACACTGCAAATGCTGCAACCCTCACCCCGGCCTTCTCTCTAAAAGGGAAAGGGAGCAAACCATCCCCTCGCCCCTTTGGGGAGAGGGTTAGGGTGAGGGGAAATTACTTCAGCGTCCCCACCAGCGCCTTGCGGCTATCTTCCAGCGACACCACGCGTTTACAGACGTCTTTGCCGAACTGCTGGAAATCGTCTTCCTGGTTCTTCCACTCGTTCTGAATCGAGGTCTGCAGCCCACCCAGGCTACCGAGCACGCCCTGCAGTGGGTTACCGCCGCCTTTCAGCACCGCTTTAGCCCCCATCTCGTTAATGCTGTCCTGCAGGATGCCACCCATTGCCTGGTTCACCAGCTGCTGACCGTCGGCACGAACCTGATCGATTGCCTTGTAATGGAACGTCAGGCCGTCGGAGCGATGCTCAATAATGCGGTTCATCTGCTCTTTCAGCTGTTTGTCGAGCTTCGTCAGGCGGGTGCGCATGTTACTGCTCTCTCCCACCTCTTTGGTGATGATCTTATCCAGCGCGACGCGGCTCTTCTCTACGCGCGTCAGGGCACCTTCATCAATCCACGGCAGCGCGGTACGCAAATCGGCCTGGTAGTCTTTCGCCTGCTCACGCTGAGCGGGGGTCAGGTTGTACTGTTTACCGTTAAATGTGACGTTCCCGTCCGGCGTAATCACCAGATGACCGTTCTCGCCTTTGACCTGCACGGTTTGCGGGCTTAACACCACGTCATCACGCGGGGTGACGCTACATTTATACTCCGCATGAGCGGTGAATCCGGTTGCCATTAAGGCAACAGCCAGCAACGTTTTGCGCATCTTAAACACTCCCTCAGACAAAATGGGCCAGCTAATGCTGGCCCCTTACTGCTTAATTAGTCCCACCAAACGTCAAAAAGTTCGCTGACGCGGACATCTTCCAGTTTGTGGTCTTCAAGCCATTTGCGTACAAGCGCCTGATGTTCTTCGGTGCATTTACCGACTTCCTGGGTGCAGATCAGACCTTCCCATGCCAGATAACCGCTACCATCAAAGGCCAGGTTGTTTGGCTCGATCACTTCATTAATGAACGCATCTACGTCCTGATCGATCTGGTCTACGCTGGTGCCTTCCGGGAAACGCCACGCAACGGAGAAGCCCACTTCCTGGAATTCTTCGATGTGCATTTTTTTACGCAGACGACGGCTACGATTCTTTGCCATTATTTCACCCTCTCGAACATTAAGTCCCATACGCCGTGACCAAGACGATGGCCACGCTGTTCAAATTTTGTCACCGGACGTGAATCGGGACGCGGTACATAGTCGTTGCTTGCAGACTGGTTTTTATACCCGTCCAGAGACGACATGACTTCCAGCATATGTTCCGCATAAGGTTCCCAGTCGGTCGCCATATGGAAGACACCGCCCAGTTTCAGCTTACTTTTTACCAGCTCAGCAAACGGCGCCTGAACGATACGGCGTTTATTATGCCGTGCTTTGTGCCACGGGTCAGGGAAAAAGAGCTGAACCATGGTCAAAGAATTGTCAGGAATCATTTTGTGCAGCACTTCAACCGCGTCGTGACACATAACGCGCAGGTTCTCAACGCCCTCTTCATGAGCCGTTGCCAGACATGCGCCTACGCCTGGTGAGTGCACCTCAATGCCGAGGAAATTTTGCTCCGGGCGCGCGTGGGCCATGGTAACCAGTGAAGACCCCATACCGAAGCCAATCTCCAGTGTTACCGGCGCGTCGCGGCCAAACAGCTCGGTAAAGTCCAGAGGCTGCTCGCTGAACTCAACGCCCATCACCGGCCAGTAGTTGTCCAGCGCATGTTGCTGCCCTTTGGTCAGGCGACCCTGACGGCGGACAAAGCTGCGAATACGGCGCAGCGGGCGACCGTTTTCATCAAATTCCGGTGAAATGACGTCGTTTTTCATAAAAGAGTTGTCTGCTTGTGAGAATGTTCGGGAAACGGGCATTATCCAAAGTTAAGGCTTCTATGCAAGCATGGGAAAGATCCGGTTTACAGCAGATTGACGCTGTGCTGCAATCGGCGTCCCTGATTATGCGAATCGATGACCATGCAAGCCTCTCAATTTTCAGCCCAGGTGCTGGACTGGTACGACAAATACGGGCGTAAAACCCTGCCCTGGCAAATTGAAAAAACGCCTTACAAAGTATGGCTCTCCGAAGTGATGTTGCAACAAACGCAGGTCGCCACGGTGATTCCTTACTTCGAGCGCTTTATGGCACGTTTCCCAACGGTGACCGACCTGGCCAATGCGCCATTAGACGAGGTGCTGCACCTGTGGACCGGTCTCGGTTACTACGCCCGTGCGCGCAATTTGCATAAAGCCGCGCAGCAGGTGGCGACCCGACACCACGGCACATTTCCGGAAACCTTCGATGAAGTGGCTGATTTGCCGGGCGTCGGACGTTCAACCGCTGGCGCAATCCTCTCCCTGTCTTTAGGCAAGCATTTCCCGATCCTCGACGGCAACGTGAAGCGCGTCCTCGCACGATGCTATGCCGTTGACGGCTGGCCGGGAAAAAAAGAGGTCGAAAAACGGCTGTGGGAGATCAGCGAAGCGGTTACGCCGGCAAAAGGCGTGGAGCGCTTTAACCAGGCGATGATGGACCTGGGGGCCATGGTCTGCACGCGATCAAAACCGAAATGCGAACTTTGCCCGGTCAATAATCTCTGCGTGGCTTATGCGAACCATTCATGGGCGCAGTATCCGGGCAAAAAGCCAAAGCAGACGCTGCCAGAGCGCACCGGCTACATGCTGTTGATGCAGCATGGCGATGGCGTCTTTCTGGCGCAGCGGCCGCCGAGCGGCCTGTGGGGTGGTCTATACTGCTTCCCACAGTTTGAAGATGAAGAATTGTTACGGGAATGGCTTAAACAGCGCGGCATCGCTGCCGATAACCTGACGCAGCTGACCGCGTTTCGTCATACCTTTAGCCATTTCCATCTCGATATTGTACCGATGTGGCTTCCCGTGTCCTCAATCACCGCCTGCATGGATGAAGGAACGGCTCTCTGGTATAACTTAGCGCAACCGCCATCAGTCGGGCTGGCGGCTCCCGTGGAGCGCCTGTTACAGCAATTACGTGCCGGTGCAATGGTTTAGCATCAGCCACCAACAGAGGAATGAGTATGGCCAGAACTATTTTTTGTACTTTCCTGCAGCGTGACGCTGAAGGCCAGGATTTCCAGCTTTATCCGGGCGAACTGGGTAAGCGCATCTATAACGAAATTTCCAAAGAAGCCTGGGGACAGTGGCAGAAAAAACAGACCATGCTGATCAACGAGAAGAAACTCAGCATGATGAACCCGGAGCACCGCAAACTGCTTGAACAGGAGATGGTGAACTTCCTGTTCGAAGGCAAAGACGTCCACATCGAAGGCTATACGCCGCCGGAAAAATAACAGCGTGCGGGGGCAACTCCGCCGTACAAGCAAACACAACACGCACTCCCGGAATGATGAAAAAATTTTTAGCGCTAGCCCTTGTTGCGCCGTTGCTTGTCTCTTGTTCTTCCAAAAAAGGCGATGATTACAACGAAGCCTGGATAAAGGACACCAACGGTTTTGACATTTTGATGGGGCAGTTTGCCCATAACATCGAAAATATATGGGGATTTAACGAAGTTCTTATTGCCGGACCTAAGGACTACGTTAAGTACACCGACGCCTATCAGACCCGTAGCCACATCAACTTTGATGAGGGGACTATCACGGTTGAAACCATCGCAGGCACCGAACCTGCCGCACGGTTACGTCAGGCGATCGTGAAAACCTTGCTGATGGGTGACGATCCAGGCTCAATCGATCTCTACTCCGACGCCGATGACATCACCATCTCCAAAGAACCGTTCCTGTACGGCCAGGTTGTCGATCAGACCGGACAGGCCATTCGCTGGGAAGGGCGTGCCACAAAATTTGCCGATTATCTGCTGCAGACACGCCTGAAAAGCCGCTCTAACGGCCTGAAGATCATCTACAGCGTCACCATCAACCTCGTGCCGAACCACCTCGACAAACGTGCGCATAAGTACATTGGCATGGTACGTCAGGCCTCGCGTAAGTACGGCGTGGATGAGTCGCTGATCCTGGCGATCATGCAGACCGAATCGTCGTTTAACCCGTACGCGGTAAGCCGTTCCGACGCGCTGGGACTGATGCAGGTCGTGCAGCACAGCGCAGGTAAAGACGTCTTCCGCGCTCAGGGTAAATCCGGTACGCCGAGCCGCAGTTATCTGTTCGATCCACAAAGCAACATTGATACCGGCACCGCCTACCTGGCGATGCTCAACAATGTCTACCTGGGTGGAATTGATAACCCGACATCACGTCGCTATGCGGTGATCACCGCGTATAACGGCGGTGCGGGCAGCGTCCTGCGCGTCTTCTCGAGTGACAAAGTGCAGGCGGCGAATATCATCAACAGTATGGCGCCGGGGGATGTCTATTCCACGCTTACCACCCGACACCCGTCTGCGGAATCGCGTCGTTATCTGTATAAAGTGAACACGGCGCAAAAAAACTACCGTCGACGCTAAACCCTTTACCCTGCCCTCTTCCTGTGGGAGAGGGCCAGGGTGAGGGCATCAGACCGCACCCTCCCCGCTCCCACCCATACGAAAATGTTATTTGCATCACAATCCAAACTGCAAATTAATGTGGATTGCATTTTTTTGCGGGAGGTAACAAAACATAAACTCGCCTGCTGATAGAATTGCATCAAATAACAACCCTGAATGTTCCTATAACAACATATCTCCCGCTCACTTGTGAGGAAAGTAACATGAACCTTAAGCTGCAGCTTAAAATATTGTCGTTTCTGCAGTTCTGCCTGTGGGGTAGCTGGCTGACTACACTCGGCTCCTATATGTTTGTGACGCTCAAGTTCGATGGTGCGTCTATCGGTGCCGTCTACAGCTCGCTCGGCATTGCGGCTGTCTTTATGCCAACGCTGCTGGGTATCGTGGCGGATAAATGGTTAAGTGCGAAATGGCTGTACATGCTTTGCCATTTGGTGGGTGCGGGGACGCTGTTTATGGCAGCCCAGGTCACCACGCCGGGGGCGATGTTCATGGTGATCCTGTTTAACTCGCTGGCCTACATGCCAACGCTTGGCCTGATCAACACCATCTCCTACTACCGCCTGAAATCTGCCGGTATGGAAATCGTCACCGATTTCCCGCCAATCCGTATCTGGGGCACCATCGGCTTTATCATGGCAATGTGGGGCGTGAGCTTCGCAGGCTTCGAACTGAGCCATATGCAGCTCTACATCGGGGCGGCACTCTCCGTGGTGCTGGCGCTGTTCACCCTGACCCTGCCGCATATTCCGGTGTCTAACCAGCAGAAAAACCAAAGCTGGAGCACCATGCTCGGTCTGGACGCTTTTGCGCTGTTTAAAAACAAACGTATGGCGATCTTCTTTATCTTCTCCATGCTGCTGGGTGCGGAACTGCAGATCACCAACATGTTCGGCAACACCTTCCTGCACAGCTTCGACAATAACCCGCTGTTCTCTGGCAGCTTTATCGTTGAACATGCGTCAGTGATGATGTCCATCTCTCAGATCTCTGAGACGCTGTTCATCCTGACCATCCCGTTCTTCCTGAGCCGCTACGGCATCAAGAACGTCATGCTGATCAGTATCGCTGCATGGATGTTGCGCTTCGGTCTGTTTGCCTACGGCGACCCAAGCCCGTTCGGTACCGTGCTGCTGGTTCTGTCGATGATTGTTTACGGCTGCGCCTTCGACTTCTTCAACATCTCTGGTTCGGTGTTTGTGGAAAAAGAGGTGAAACCTGAAATCCGCGCCAGTGCTCAGGGTATGTTCCTGATGATGACCAACGGCTTCGGCTGTATTCTGGGCGGTGTGGTGAGCGGTAAAGTGGTTGAGATGTACACCACTAACGGCATCACCAACTGGCAGCCCGTGTGGCTTATCTTCGCCGCGTACTCGTTGGTACTGTTCTTCGCGTTTATCGCACTGTTCAAGTACAAGCACGTACGCGAACCGCACGCTGCGCAGCCTATCGCGCATTAATGATGATCCCCTCTCCTTTCAGGAGAGGGGTAATTTCGCCAGCACCCATCCTACCGACAATAAATCCGCACTGCCCCCCGGGCTTAAATTCCGTTCAATGAGCGCATTGTCCATCTGTATTAATGCATCACGATCCCAGCCACGCGTCAGTAATGCCCGCGCATAACCCTGCACATAGCGCAGCCCTTCCATACCGCCGCGCGACACCAGGTTACTGTCCTGATTCATCGCCATCAGGCGCAGCAGCAGGTCATGCAGCGCGTGCCCGTTCCATTGCGCCAGCGCTGCACGCACCGTAGCAAAACCGCTTTCCGCTTCGCCCCGCGCGCCGGTTAAACCATACTGCTGAAACTGCCGCTCCCCTGCCGTCGCCTGTCCACTGCGGGCCGCCAGCTCACGCGCCACCAGCCCGCGACAGAGGTGACTCACCTCATTACAGAGGCTCTCAGCCGTGGCGTGTTTCACACGTCCGGCGGCAAAGCACAGCAAACCGAGGGCAAAAATGCCGCCTTTATGCGTGTTCACCCCGCACGTTGCAGCGTACATTGCCTGTTCACAGGCAATGCCCATCGGGCGAATGATCCGTATTTGTTCCGTCGCGGGTTTATCCGCATGGGTATGACCCAGCTCTGCAAAGCGCGCAAACCACGGGGTGATGGCCGCAATACTGCGGGCAAACAGCGCGTGATCCATATCGCGGTGTGCACCGTTGTTGAGCTTATCCACCAGACCCGGCTTGGGCGTCAACGCCAGCTCCTGCCATAACGCTTCTTCGGCGAGCCCTGGCACATCGCATGGCTGCGGGTTAGTCGCGAGCAAACCAGTCATCGATCATCTTCTCCACGCGAGCCACCACCTGCTCTACAGGATGCTTACGCGAACGGGAACAGGCGTGGGCAGGCTCATCACATAACAGACAGCGCCGGAGGTGTGCCCCTAAAGACTGGCGCCCCACATGCCCCTGTGCCGGGCAGATCACATCCAAATCCCACAGCCTGCCGAGCGGGTGAGTCTGCTCCAGATCCGTACAGTGCGCTTTGATTTCCGCCGCCGGATGCGCCACGCACCAGATTGCTTCTGGCCCGGTGGGCAGCCACAGCACCTGGCGGTCCAGCACCTGCCAGCGGTTTTCCCACAGCAGCTGGTCGCACATCTGCAATGCCACGCCCATCGTATTGCGATAGCGCAGGCTGTCTTTGATCTCCCCGGGGGTGACGAGCGTGAGAGAAATCACCGGTTGTTGATAGTGCGTGAGCCAGTCAGTCTGGCGTGCTGCACGGCGCTCTTTCGCCGCCAGCAGCTCCTCCAGGCTGACACCCGCCCGCACGGGTGTCGCTACAGTCATCATTACTCCTTCACCTGTCGAACGGTGTCGATGACGCTGCCGTCGCGGTAGCGGATCACACCGACGATTTTGTCGGTAAACTCAATGGGTTTTGGTACGCCAGTCAGTGATATCGCCCGCTCGAAAAGCGCGTTGATATCGACAACGTTGAGGCCTGCGGCAAGCAGTCGTTCGCGGATTTCCGGGCGTGCCGGGTTAACCGCGATGCCGTGATCGGTAACCAGCACGTCGATGCTCTCCCCGGGCGTCAGCCGGGTGGTCACCCGCTTCACGACGGTTGGAATACGGCTACGCAGCAGGGGGGCGACCACGATGGTCAGGTTCGCCGCCGCGGCCACATCACAATGTCCGCCGGATGCCCCACGCATTACGCCGTCAGAGCCGGTAATAACATTGACGTTAAAATCGACGTCAATTTCCAGGGCGCTGAGGATCACCACATCAAGCTGGTCGCAGCTTGCTGCCTTGCTGCCGGGGTTGGCATAAACGTTGGTGGAGATCTCCACATGATTCGGATTTCGTGCCAGCGAGGCCGCAGCCTCGCCGTCGAAACACTGGGTATCGAGCAGCTTTTCGATCAGGCCTTTCTCGTGCAGATCCACCAGGCTGCCGGTAATGCCTCCGAGCGCGAAGCGCGCCTTCACGCCGCTGCGCTCCATTTTCTCCTCCATAAAGCGGGTACAGGCGGTAGCCGCCGCACCGGAGCCGGTCTGCATGGAAAAACCGGGTTTGAAATAGCCTGAATGTTCAATCACATCCGCCGCGTAGCGGGCAATCATCAGCTCACGCGGATTACTGGTCACGCGAGCTGCACCGACGCTGATTTTCGCCGGGTCACCCACGCTCTCCACCTGCACAATGTAATCCACCTGATCCTGCACCAGGCTGGCGGGCATATTCGGGAACGGTACCAGTTCTTCGGTCAGCAGCACCACCTTGCGGGCGAAATGCGCGTCCACCATTGCATAGCCAAGCGAGCCGCAGCACGATTTCCCGTGCGTGCCGTTGGCGTTGCCAAATTCATCGCTGCACGGCACGCCAAGAAACGCCACGTCGATATTCAGCTCGCCGTCCTGCAACAGCTTCACGCGCCCGCCGTGGGAGTGAATTTGTACCGGCTCGGCCATCAACCCGTGTGAGATAGCGTCCGCCAGCTTGCCCCGCATACCGGAGGTGTAAATCCGGGTGATAACGCCGCTTTCGATGTGTTCGATCAGCGCGTCGTTACAGGTCATCAGCGAGCTGGAAGCCAGCGTCAGGTTTTTAAAGCCCATACGCGCAAGCAGCGCCACGACGGTATTGATCACCCGGTCGCCTTCGCGAAACGCGTGGTGGAAGGAGACGGTCATCCCGTCCTGTAACCCGCTGCGTAACACCGCCTCTTCGACCGAAGCACAGAGCTTACGGGTGTGTTTTTCGTCAGGGCTGTTCAGCCATGGCGTTGCGCTGTGGGCGGCCTCAAACGGTTTTAAGTCCCGCAGATGGGGGAAATTCACATAGAGAAGTTCTGTCTGATTCATTGTGTAATCCTTAACGACGCACGCCGGAGGCCGCCGCGCGTTCCAGCACCATCTGCGCGTGGTTAATAATAGGGGCATCGACCATTTTGCCGTTGAGCGACACGACGCCCAGGCCGTTACGCTCCCCCTCTTCTGCCGCTTCAATCACCCGTTTCGCGTGATCCACTTCCTGCTGGGTTGGGGCATAGGCGTTATGTAACAGGTCAATCTGACGTGGGTTAATCAGCGATTTACCGTTAAAGCCCATCTTGCGGATCAAATCGACCTCGCGCAGGAAGCCGGCTTCATCGTTAACGTCCGACCACACCACGTCGAAAGCGTCGATACCCGCGGCGCGGGCGGCGTGCAGCACGGCACAGCGGGCATAAAACAGCTCAGTGCCATCCCCGCGTTCCGTCTGCATGTCCATCACATAATCAAAGGCGGCCAGCGCGATCCCGATTAAGCGCGGAGAACTGCGGGCAATGGCCACGGCGTTAATCACCCCAATCGCCGATTCAATAGCCGCCATGACGCGGGTCGAGCCCGGCTCGCGCCCGCATTCACGCTCGATACGCGCCAGATGCCCTTCCAGCTCATCGATATCCTCCGGGGTGTCGGTTTTCGGCAATCGAATCACATCCACCCCTGCCCGCACGGCGGCTTCCAGATCCAGCAAGCCAAACGGCGTGCTCAGCGGGTTAATGCGCACCACGGTTTCGATATCCTGATACATCGGGTGCTGCAGGGCATGAAACACCAGCATGCGCGCGGTATCCTTCTCGCGCAGGGCGACGGCGTCTTCAAGGTCAAACATGATGGAGTCCGGGCGGTAGATAAATGCCGTAGAGAGCATGGCGGCGTTTGCGCCCGGCAGGAACAGCATACTGCGGCGGAGTTTGCTCATTTCAGCGCCCCCCAGTTGAGTGTCGGCTCATCGGCTGCGCGCAGGAGCGCGCTTTGCAGGCGGGCGCGGATCACACAGTCCAGCGCCCCTTTGTCTTCAACAATAATTAATCCCTGGTGCACGTTCATGGCGCGCAATGTGTCGTTAACGACCTGGCGAATATGTTCGCCAAACTGCTTAATCACTTCACTGTGGATGATAATTTCCAGCTCACCCTGAGCGGGGGCAATTTTTACCATCAGGTCGCTGGACTCCTGCGTACCGGCCAGCGCCTCCCTTACAATTTTCATGATAAATTCCTGATAGTTATGCGACTTCCGCACTCGCACGGTAATGCGTTTCGAGGTGCGCGAAGGTGGAGTCCGGGACAATCTCCCGGATCCGGGAAAACTGCTGTGTCTTGAGCAAGCGGCGGACTTCCGACGCGGAAATAGCGTTGCCGGTGACCTTGATGCGCGGCATTTCCACCACGTCAATCTGTGAGGCCAGCAGGTCGTGCAGGGTCTGGTTGTACTGACGGGTGATATCGCAAAACGGCTCCGAACCGATAAAGCGATGCGTAATACCCAGCGCCGGGGCGATGAAGTCCCGAAAGATCAGCACATCGATTTCGCTCCACGCCTGCTGTACTTTGCCGGTCTCTTTCAGGAAGTAGGCCGGAAACGTGGCGCGGGAGATGATGTACTGCGATCCTTCATGCACAATCACGTTCGGCAGATGCGCCACGCCCGCCCGTACCATCTCTAGCCGGGCGCTGAACGGGAAGAACGAGGCATCCTCGCGCACCACAAACAGATGCAGCGCATCGCACTGCCCCGCGGCCTGCTCGACCAGATGCCGGTGGCCGAGGGTAAACGGATTCGCATTCATCACGATCGCGCCAATCTTCTTCCCGGCCTTGCGCTGACACTTGAGCGCGCGGCAGTAGCGCTGGATCCCCTGCGGGGTGTTCTCCATCAGCACCGCGTTGTTCCCGCTCTGGGCAATCGGCCAGAAGCCGCTGCGGCCAAAGCGCTCCTTGTTGCACGGACGGGTGCAGAGGAAGAGGTGAAAATGGCCGCGCTCCAGCGCCGCATTTTCCACCTCTGCCAGCAACCGTGCGCTGAGGTTCTCCCCACGAAGCTGCTCGTTTACCGCCACGCACTTGATGACGTTAGCGGCAAGCCCGGCACAACCCACCAGCTGCGTGCCGGACCAGGCTTCGACAAACAGCGTGATGTCGTTGTCCAGGCCAAGGCCGCTGTCTGCCAGCAGGTAACGGATCTGGCTTAAGCGTTCCGGGTGTTTCGCCACAAGGGTGTGGCGAAAATCGATAGTGGGTTGACTGTTCATGCCGTTTTACTCAGTGTGCTGCCGCAAGCCCGGTGGCGGGCGCTTCCATGATCACATTGCTCAGATGACCGATATGCTCGATCTCAACCTCAATGCGATCGCCCTCTTTCATGAACAGCGGCGGGTTGCGCTTTTTGCCCACGCCGCCAGGGGAGCCGGTGATGATCACATCGCCCGGGCTGAGGCGGGTAAAGGTGCTGATGTATTCGATAAGCTCCGCGACCTTGTGGATCATGCTGCTGGTGTTGTCTTCCTGCACCATACGGCCGTTAAGCCAGGTGCGGATCGCCAGCTGGTGCGGGTCCGGGATCTCATCCGCCGTCGCCATCCACGGGCCAAACGCTCCGGTCTGACGCCAGTTCTTGCCCGCCGTAAACCAGGTGTGCTGCCAGTCGCGGGCGGAGCCGTCCATGTAGCAGCTGTAACCCGCCACATGGCGCAGCGCCTCATCACGGCTGATGTTCTCTCCGGCTTTGCCGATAATGACCGCCAGCTCTCCTTCGTAGTCGAATTCACTGGAATGGCGCGGCTTCAGCACCGGTTCGTTATGGCCGGTCTGCGAATCCGGGAAGCGGACAAACAGCGTCGGCGCCGGGTTGTGCTGGTCAAACTCTTTGCGTTTGTCGGCGTAGTTCATGCCCACGCAGAGGATTTTTTCCGGCTGCTCAATCACCGGTAAGAAGGTGATGGCATTCAGAGGGACATCCACGGCGTCGTTGAGATAACGGGTGGCCTCAGCCAGCCCGTTGCCCTGCAGCAGCGCTTTGAGGTCGCTGTAGCGGTCGCCGAGACGGCGACCTAAATCAATCACACCTTCGGCCTGAACGATGCCGTAGCTGCGTGTTCCCTGGTATAAAAAGCTTGCGAGTTTCATTGTTCTTTCCTGAAAACTTAAACGAGGAAGTTGCCCAGTATCAGCAGAGAGATGGAGACGTTAATCGCGCCGCCAATACGGGTAGCAATCTGGGCGAAGGGCATCAGGCTCATACGGTTGCCTGCGGTCAGAATCGCCACGTCACCGGTACCGCCCTGGCCGCTCTGGCAGCAGGAGACGATGGCGACATCAATCGGGTGCATGCCAATCTTTTTGCCCACGAAGAAACCGGTCGCCACCAGCGCGGAGACGGTGCTGACAATCACCAGCAGGTTGGTCAGCGTGAATGCGGCGACCAGCTCATGCCAGGGGGTAATGGCCACGCCCACGGCGAAGAGAATGGGGTAGGTTACTGACGTCTGGAAGAATTTATACACCACCTGAGAGCCTTCCAGCAGACGCGGAGAAGCACCATTGCAAAGCTTGACCAGCACCGCCATAAACAGCATGCCAACCGGTGCGGGCAGGCCAATCAGCTTGTGGCCGAGCATCCCCAGCATGTAGAGCAGAACGGCCAGCAGTGCGCCAGAAGCGATCGTGGTGACGTCTGCTTTACCGGAGAACGCAGGCTGTGCGGTGGTTTCATCAGTATTCGCACGGTTAGGCATCAGCTGGCCTTCGCCGGTCAGGTGCGGGTAACGTTTACCGAGCTGATTGAGGCAGCCGGAGATAATGATTGCCGTCAGGCCGCCGAGCATAACCATAGGCAGAACGCGACCGAGCGCCACGCCCTGGTCCATATGCAGCAGGGTGGCATAGCCGATGGAGAGCGGGATCGCCCCTTCCCCAACACCGCCCGCCATGATCGGCAGAATGATAAAGAAGAAGATCTGGAATGGCTCAAGGCCCAGCGCTATCCCTACGCCCATGCCAACAATCATGCCGACAATTTCGCCGCACAGCATCGGGAAGAAGATGCGCAGGAAGCCCTGAATCAGCACGGTGCGGTTCATGCTCATGATGCTGCCGACAATGATGCAGCAGATGTAGAGATACAGAATGTTGGTGGATTTGTAGAACTTCGTGGTGGACTCCACCACCACATCCGGCAGCAGACCGTAATAGACCAGTGCCGAAGGAATAAAGGTGGCGCAAATCGCCGCCGCACCGAGTTTACCGACAATCGGCAGGCGCTTGCCAAACTCACCGCAGGCAAAACCGAAGAACGCGAGCGTGGCGACCATCACCACGATATCGCTGGGCAGTTTGCCGCCGAGGCAATCAATGGCAATCAGCGCGCCGGCCAGGACAAAAAGTGGCAGAGGGATAATTCCGATTTTCCACGTATCCATAATATGCCACCAGCGCTCTTTGAGTGATGGTCGCTGAATATCAATCGGGTCGTGGGTAACAGAGAAAGAATCGTCAGTTGTGCTCATAATAAGCCCCTTAGTTATTTTGTGCGTTCAGCTTAGAGTCACAAAGGCTTACTTTATGTGAGGGATGGCATATTAAAAGCGAAGTTTTTATGGCAGCTATGGTTTTAATGGTTTCTTTTATTTAATGTGATTTACGCCTTATTTATTGCCGTGGTTTTTATGGTTTCTTTTCTAAAACGAACAATCAAATAACATTTCTCCAGACGGCTTCAGGCGCATAGGCTATTCGGAAAATTCTTTTACAGGGCCTGCTGTGCAAGGGATCACAAGTTTTCGGCAAACCGGGTATCCGCGCGAAAAAAGATGATATATTGGCAATCTTTGCTGCTACCTCGCGTGATAGTTATGAAAGTATCGTTTCAGATTAAGCTGTTTATTTCGCTGGTCGCCTTTTTCTCAGTACTTTTTGCGTTACTGGGCGGATATTATTACGTCGATGTCGGCAAGCAGCTTTATCAGGAAATGAGCGCACGTGCCAAAATACAGGCGGAAGAGATCGCACTTATTCCCTCATTACGTGATGCGGTTGAACAAAAAGATATCAAAGCCATCCATGATTTTATGCAGAAAATTGCCGCTCACAGTGATGCCAGCTTTATTGTGATTGGAGATAATAAAGGTCTACATCTTTTTCATTCGGTCTTTGCCGACAGAGTGGGCAAGACGCTTATCGGTGGAGACAATGAGGAGGTCCTGCAGGGAAAAAGCACCACCACCATCCGCAAAGGGGGGTTGGGTATTTCGCTGCGCAGCAAAGCGCCCATCTTCAACGATGCGGGGCAAGTGGTGGGGATTGTCTCGGTGGGTTATCTCACCAGCTACCTTGATACCATTACCGTCAGCAAAGTGGTCAATATCCTGCTGGCCGCCGTGCTGCTGCTAATCGCACTCTTTATCTTCTCCTGGTTCTTTACCCGCAGTATCAAGAAGCAGATCTTCTCCCTGGAGCCACGGGAAATCGGCCTGCTGGTGCGCCAGCAAAAGGCGATGATGGAGTCTATCTATGAAGGGGTGATCGCCATTGATGATGAGCTGCGCATCGAGGTAATAAACCAGGCGGCACGCAAGCTGCTTGGCCTGAGCCAGCCAGCCCGTGAACTGCGCGGGCAGCTGATTAGCCAGGTTATCGACCCTGTCCCGTTCTTCTCGACGCAGACGATGCTGGCGAAAGATACCCATGATGAAATTTGCCGTTTTAACACCCTCACGGTGATTGCCAGCCGGGTGCGCATCATGCTTGAGGATTCGCTGCAGGGCTGGGTGATCACTTTCCGCGATCGGAATGAAATTGACTCGCTTAGCGCCCAGCTCAGCCAGGTTAAACGCTATGTCGATAACCTGCGCATCATGCGTCATGAGCAGTTGAACCGCATGACCACCCTGTCCGGCCTGCTGCACATGGGCCGCTATGAAGAGGCGATTGGCTATATTCAGGCGCAGTCGGAACACGCTCAGGAGCTGCTGGACTTTATCTCTTCCCGCTTCAGCTCCCCGACCCTGTGTGGCCTGCTGCTGGGTAAAGCCGCCCGCGCGCGGGAGAAAGGGGTCGAGCTCAGTTTTGACCCGGCCTGCCGGCTGGACAGGCCGTTCCCGTCGCTGGCTGAAGAAGAGCTGATCTCAATCATCGGCAACCTGCTGGATAACGCCATCGAAGCGACGCAGCGCTCACCGCTCCCCCATGCACCGGTCGAAGTGCTGATCAAACTGAGCGAGCAGGAGCTGATTATCGAAGTGGCCGACCAGGGCGTTGGCATCAAACCGGAGATCCGTGACAGGATATTTGAACGCGGCATCACCACCAAAACACGCGGCGATCACGGGATTGGCCTGTATCTGATCGAAAGCTATGTTACGCAGGCTGGCGGCGCGATAGAAATTGCCGATAACACCCCGCGCGGCGCCATTTTCTCTCTGTTTATTCCCGCCCGGCGTCCCGCCCAGCAACTGGAAGATACCGACTATGCAACATGAACTTATCGACGTATTGATTGTTGAAGACGAGAACGAACTGGCGCAACTGCACGCGGAACTTATCGGTAAACATCCGCGCCTGAGGCTGGTAGGGATCGCCTCGTCTCTCGCTGCCGCCCAGGTCCAGCTTGAAAGCAAACAGCCGCAGCTTATGCTGCTGGATAACTATCTGCCGGACGGTAAAGGGATCACACTGATCAATGACCCCATGCTCACCCGCGCCAACTGTTCGGTAATTTTCATTACTGCTGCCAGCGACATGGACACCTGCAGCCAGGCCATCCGAAATGGCGCCTTTGATTACATCCTGAAGCCGGTCTCCTGGAAACGCCTCAGCCAGTCGCTTGAACGCTTTGTGCAGTTTGCCGAACAACAGCGGGTCTGGAAGATTGTCGACCAGCAGAACGTCGACTCGCTCTACCAGCTGCAGGCGAAAAACTACCGTCTGGATAACGGCAGCAAAGGCATTGAGGAGAATACGCTGGCACGGGTGCAGGCGTTGTTTAACGACAAGGCGACACACTGTTTTTCCGTCGACGAGGTCGTGCAGGAGACAGGATTAAGTAAAACCACCACCCGACGCTATCTGGAGCACTGCGTGGAGGCGGGGTTTCTGAGCGTAGAGATGTTGTACGGGAAGATTGGGCATCCACGCAGGATGTATAAAAGAAGTGCGGTGTGAGCCCTGACCCTCTCTTTTGGGGAGAGGGCCGGGATTACGGATGACGGCGACTATGACAAAACATACCCGTACAGTCGTTTAATCCCGTCGGGATCCTTTTCGCTGTAAACGCCCTGCAGCTCCGGCGAGAAGCCTGGCAGCAGGTTGATGCCCTCCTCCAGCGCCAGGAAGTAACGCTGTACCGCCCCACCCCAGATTTCACCCGGCACCACGCACAGTACGCCAGGGGGATACGGCAGCGCGCCCTCGGCGGCAATGCGTCCGCCGGCATCACGGATGCGCACCAACTCCACCTTCCCGCGAATATACGCCTGATTCGCATCCTGCGGATTCATCGCCCGTTCTGGCAAACTCTCTTTACGGAACATTGCCTTCTGCAGATCTTTCACGTCAAAGCTCACGTAGAGATCGTGCATCTCCTGGCAGAGCTGGCGAAGGGTGTAATCGCGATACCGTACCGGGTATTTCTGGTAGATGGTCGGCAGGACGTCAGCGAGCGGCGTATCGTCTTCAATATGCTGTTCAAACTGACCCAGCATCGCCACCAGCTGCGCCAGCTTCTCACTGCTTTCGGCAGGCGTCAGCAGGAAGAGGATCGAGTTGAGATCGCATTTCTCCGGCACAATGCCGTTTTCACGCAGGTAGTGCGCAAGAATGGTCGCCGGAATGCCGAACTCGGTATATTCCCCGGTTTCCGCATCAATACCCGGCGTGGTCAGCAGCAGCTTGCACGGATCGACGAAATACTGCTCGCTGGCATAGCCTTCAAACCCGTGCCATTTAGCCCCCGGCTCAAAGCTGAAGAAGCGGCGCTCGCTGGCGATGGCGTGAGTGGGATGATCCTGCCACGGACGCCCGGCCACCATCGGCGGAATAAACGGTTTGATCATATGGCAGTTGGCAATGATCGCCTTGCGGGCCTCAATGCCCAGCTCAACACACTCCGCCCAAAGCCGGCGCCCGCTCTCCCCTTCATGGATTTTCGCGTTCACATCAAGAGCTGCAAACAGCGGATAGAACGGACTGGTCGAGGCATGGAGCATGAACGCATTGTTGAGGCGCTTGTGCGGACAGAAACGCGCCTGGCCGCGAATGTGATTATCCTTTTTATGGATCTGCGAAGTCTGCGAGAACCCGGCCTGCTGTTTATGCACCGACTGCGTCACGAAAATGCCGGGATCGTTCTCGTTCAGATCCAGTAACAGCGGAGAGGTTTCCGCCATCATCGGAATAAACTGCTCGTAGCCCACCCAGGCCGAATCAAACAGGATGTAGTCACAAAGATGGCCGATCTTGTCGATCACCTGACGGGCGTTGTAGATCGTGCCATCGTAGGTACCAAGCTGAATGATCGCCAGACGAAACGGGCGTTTCTCCATGGCCTTTTCCGGCGCAACTTCACGGATCTGATTTCGCAGGTACGCGTCGTCAAAGCACTGCGCGTCAATCCCGCCAATAAAACCAAACGGGTTACGCGCCGCTTCAAGATAAACCGGCGTGGCACCCGCCTGGATCAGCGCACCGTGGTGGTTGGACTTATGGTTGTTGCGATCGAACAGCACCAGGTCACCGCGGGTCAGCAGCGCATTGGTGACCACCTTATTTGCAGCGGAGGTGCCGTTCAGCACAAAGTAGGTTTTATCAGCATTAAAGACTTTTGCTGCGAACTTCTGGGCATGCTTGGCGGAGCCTTCGTGGATCAGCAGATCGCCCAGTTTCACATCGGCATTGCACATATCGGCGCGAAATACGTTCTCACCGAAGAATTCATAGAACTGCCGTCCCGCAGGGTGTTTTTTAAAAAATGCACCGTGCTGGTGTCCCGGACAGGCAAAAGTACTGTTGCCCATCGCCACGTACTGGCTCAGGGTGTCAAAAAATGGCGGCAACAGATTCTCTTCATACCGGCTGGCCGCCGTCTCCAGTTCCAGAAACTCCTGAGCTTTACCTGATATCACTGCCGTTGCGCCATCAGGAACGTCAGACGGCTCTTGCGAGTAAATAAACACCGGAAGCTGAAAGCCCGTGCGTTTAAGCAATGCCAGAATGCCGCTGCAACTTTCCGCGGGGGTAATGACGACTGCCGCCACATCCGTAAAATCAGTGTTATCCAGCGTCACCTTTTCGCGGTGCGTAGACACAGTAGAGACCAGCTCGCGGCTGACGGCGATTTTCATGGTTTTCATAAGTGCAGTTACCCTCACCGAACGGTGAGACAGGAGTAGATAATATCGATACGGGTGAGCGTTCGCGCAGCGACAGACAACATCATCATTGGCGGCTCCGTACACAGGAAGGAGAAATTTCGCGCAATCATGTCACCTTTTATTTTGAGGTGCAAGAAGCAATCAGTATGCGTTAACCCGCCTAAACCTAAGCTTAACAGGCCCCTGGCGTGTCATAATCCTGCAATACCCATGATTAACTAACAGGAGTTCACGGTGGTTATCGGACCCTTTATCAATGCCGGTGCCGTATTGCTGGGCGGCGTACTTGGCGCCGTATTAAGTCAGCGGTTGCCGGAGCGTATTCGCTCTTCCATGCCCTCAATATTCGGCCTGGCCTCGTTAGGTATCGGCATTTTACTGGTGATCAAGTGCGCCAACCTGCCGGTGATGGTGCTTGCTACCCTGCTCGGCGCGCTCATTGGCGAGTTCTGCTATCTGGAAAAGGGTATTAACAGTGCGGTCAGCAAAGCCAAAAACCTGATTGCCCACCCGGGCAAGGCGAAAAACGGCACTCACGAGTCGTTTATTCAGAACTACGTCGCGATAATTATTCTTTTTTGCGCCAGCGGCACAGGCATTTTCGGTTCAATGCAGGAAGGCATGACTGGCGACCCCAGCATATTGATTGCGAAGGCGTTTCTTGATTTCTTCACGGCCACCATTTTCGCCACGACCCTCGGCATCGCCGTCGCCGCGATTTGCGTGCCCATGCTGCTTATCCAGCTGGCCCTCGCTACCTGCGCCACACTGATCCTTCCTCTCACCACGCCGGCAATGATGGCCGACTTCACCGCCGTCGGTGGCCTGCTGCTGCTGGCGACAGGGCTGCGGATATGCGGAATAAAGATGTTTGCAGTGGTGAATATGCTGCCCGCGTTGTTGATTGCGATGCCGCTATCCGCGCTCTGGACGCACTTTTTTGCTTAAGTTTACGGCGAACTGGTGAGAGAGTGTGCAGTCCGTTACGAAAACAACAAATTTCGTTGACGGCAGAGGGCATATCAGGTTTAATGCGCCCCGTTGCCCGGATAGCTCAGTCGGTAGAGCAGGGGATTGAAAATCCCCGTGTCCTTGGTTCGATTCCGAGTCCGGGCACCACTCTTCAGAAAACCCGCCCTCGTGGCGGGTTTTTGCTTTTGGGGTAAATCAAAGCTAGGGATCGTTCCCATCCGAATCCAGCAGTTTATTTTTAAAGATAAACAAACAAGCCTCGTTGAAGTTCTCTGCCCCCAGCCGTTCTGAAAGCGCGGTCCGTTTACGGTAGAGGCTTTTAATCGACGTATTCAGTTCCTGTGCCACTTCTTCCATCGCCATGCCAGCCCTGAGCAACCGCAGCATAATGGCTTCATGCGTGCTCAGCCGTAAGTTCAGCAGCCACTTTGTTGTCAGACGTTTGCCCTTCATGTTGAGCACCAGGTTGAATAACGACGCCATATCGGGTGCCGTGAGCGACGTGTTCATAAACAACTTCATGCTGAGCAGATTCTCCTCGCGATGCCGCATATCGAGCATAACGCAGCAGATTGTTTTTTTCGTTCTGGCCGGATGGCGTATCAGGTAATCATATAAACGCAGCGGTGCACGGCTATCAATCAATACAGAATATTCATCTGCGCCGTTATCAAATATCTTTCTGTCAATGGAGTCCAGCAGGATTATATCCGGAAAAAATATCCTCATCCCCCTGACAAGGTAGCGATCCTGTGTCACTAACACTATTGAAGTTGCCACTAACCATCCCTTTTAGATTAAAGCAAGAACGACCCTTCTGAAAGAAGTCCGCCTTCGTTTTATAGCGCTTTTATATTAACGATAAATGTATTCTGGCTTTGATTGACCCTCAATTCGCACATTCATTGATACGTCTTCCCATAGACTATCATTCAATGGCTGCCATTAATTATAAGTAAAAAACAATCTCAGAAAAGTCACTTTTATGGATATTAAGAATTTTTGTCATGAAACTTCCCAAACATGCACCGGAAAGTACTTTAATTCACACCAATAAGGCACATTAAAAATATAAACAAATTTGTCACAATATAAATAAAAACCAATAAAATCATAAAATTACAAATATAAACTCATTTCAAAATAATCGTTTAGGACAGCTCATTACAGAATTATCTCAAAACAACCACCCTGCTTTTCAACATATTTATCTGCCAACATATCGGGTGTACATTACCAGCCACTTAGCCCTGACCATAAGGACCCATAATTACCTTTAAGTAAGTACCCCATAACGTAACTGCATTCAGATTAAACGTTCTCATTTATGGCCTTTAACCCCGTGCTTAAAGGCGGCCGTGTTATGCAATGGATTTATGATAAACAAATGGCAAATAGATATGGAAAGATCACTTCGCTTCAATACGTTATTCTTTTACCGCACTCCCGCTTTATTGTTTCTGTTATTACTTTTCCCCTTTCTGGTTCAGGCAGCAGAATCAGTATATGAACAACAGATTCAGCAGGCGCGTAACGGTAATTACGCACCTTTTCTGCAATATCTTCAGCGTTATCAGCAGCAACATGCCCTGACGCCTGAGCAGGTTGCGGACTGGTTGCAGGTGGCGTCCTGGGCGGGTCGTGATGACGACGTTATTCAGGTCTGGCTGCGTTACAAGGTCTATATGCCTCTTCCTGCCCGTGGCGTGGCTGCTGCTGCTCAGGCAAGGCGAAACCAAAAGGCGTGGCAACCTGCGTTAATGCTCTGGAAGGAGGCGTGTAACCTTGCACCGGATAACGACGATTATCGCATCGGCTACATCAAAACCCTCGCCGACGCCCGCATGGATACACTGGCTCTGCAGGAAGCCCGGCAACGGGTGGCGGAAAAGCCCTCTCTGGCTCACATCCAGATGCTCTCTTATGTCTATTCACGCCTGGGGAAAAACCAGGAGCGGCTTTTAGCAGACATCCGCGCGTTGAATAGTGCGCCAGCGGATGACGCCCTTCGTACTGAGTTGATTGATGCGTTAACAGACAACCGGGCCGACACGCCTGCCCTGCGGCTTTCACAAACGGTGACGCTGCCCCCCGCGCAACGTCGCCGCCTGGCACTCAACGCCGCCGCCGAAATGGTACGCCTTGCCGATGTGCCTGCCCGTACCGAAACAGAGCGTTTGCAGCTCGCGCAAGCGGCGCTGAACCGCTATGACGAACTGCTGTCCCGCTGGCAAAGCGAACCCCAGGCAGCGGAGGACGTAATCCGGGCCCGTGTCGATCGGCTTGGCGCGTTTTACGCCCACGGTGATTATCCACAGGTCATCAGGGAATATCAGGCGTTAACGTCGGCTCAGCATCCCGTGCCGACCTGGGCAATTGGCTGGGTTATCTCCGCGTATCTGGAGGAGAAAAACGCCGATGCCGCCCTCTCGCTTCTCAAACGGTATCCAGACTATGCGCCGGATCCGCAGGACGACGATCATGCGCTTTTCTACGCCTGGCTGGATACCGGGCAGTATCAGGCCGCTCGCCAGTATGTTGAGAAGATAACCCGTAACACGCGCTGGACCCGCTACGATTTCGGTTCGCCAACCCCGCAACCCAACGATCAATGGCTCATCGGGCAGTCGCTCACCTTTAACTATTTGCTGATGACCAATGCCCTTCCGCAAGCCGAAAAGCTGGCGCAACGTCTGGCTGCGTCAGCACCGGGAAATCAGGGATTACAGATTGATTACGCCACCTTACTTCAGGCGCGGGGTCTGCCGCGGGCGGCGGAGCAAAAGCTCAAAATGGCCGAGACGCTGGAGCCATCCAATATCGAGCTGGAACGGCAGCAGGCCTACGTCGCAATGGATCTGCAGGAGTGGCGACAGATGGATTTATTGGCCGATGACGTTATCGCCCGCGCGCCTGTCGACGGGAGCGCCCGACGTCTGGACAGGCTCAGAAACGTCCATCATCTGTCCGAACTGCGTCTGAACGCGGGCAAAGGACTGCACTCTGATAACCCCGTCAGCGGCACACACGATCTGAGCTGGGATGCCACGATCTACGGTCCGCCCGTCGCGGATAACTGGCGGCTGTTTGGTGGAACCCGATTTGCGCAGGGCAATTTCGACGAAGGCAAAGGCAGCAGCCGCCACCTGTTTGCCGGCATCGAATGGCGGCCTCGCGACCTTCTGGTCGAAGCAGAACTCTCCGGTAACCATTATCACGGTGCAAACAAGCCCGGTGCTCGCCTCTCGGCGGCGTACAGCCTGAACGATAGCTGGCAGGTGGGCGGAAACCTTGAACGTCTTTCACGCACGACGCCTTTACGGGCACTGCGTAATGGCGTCAGCGCAAACCGGGGAGAAGGCTGGGTTCGCTGGTATCAAAACGAACGCCGTGAGTACCAGTTTAACGCCTCTGCCAGCCACTTTTCCGACCATAACCGCCGCCAGGAGTTCGCCCTTACGGGTAAAGAGCGGCTGTGGCAGACACCCACCCTGACGCTGGATCTCGAACCGGGTATATCAGCGAGTACCAACACCCTGCGGGACACGCTCTATTACAACCCGGAGCGGGATCTCTCCGTAACGGCGGCCCTGTCCGTCGATCATCAGATGTACCGCCATTACGACACGCTCTGGAGCCAGCAGGTCGTTCTCGGCGGCGGGGAATACTGGCAGAAAAATCAGCCCGCTGGCGCCATCGCCCTGCTGGGTTACGGGCAACGCATTCAATGGAACAACGTCATTGATAGCGGCGTGATGCTGAACTGGGACAAGCGCCCTTTCGACGGTAAACGAGAAAGCAATCTCTCCGTCACGTTTGATGCGAATTTACGCTTTTAAGGATGAATATGCTGAACAAACGTTTTTCTGTGAGCCTGATAATTATCGGCTGGTTATGCCTCAGCGCGAGCGTCTGCGCTCAGGCCCTCTCGTTTATGTCCCCCCAGGAACGGCCACAGCCTGAGGCAAGTAAACCCTGGCCAAAAAACCATTTTCTGGTTCTGGCCTACCATGACGTTGAAGATGATGCAGCCGATCAGCGCTACCTGTCCGTTCGTACCAGCGCCCTAAACGAGCAGATCGGCTGGCTTGTGCATCACGGTTATCACGCCATTAGCGTGCAGGATATTCTGGATGCGCATGAGGGCAAAAAAACGCTGCCGCCCAGAGCCTATTTACTCAGTTTTGATGATGGCTACAGCAGTTTCTACACCCGCGTCTGGCCACTTCTTCAGGCCTGGAACGTCCCTGCGCTGTGGGCACCGGTGGGCAGTTGGGTAGATACGCCAGCGAATCAGCAGGTCAATTTCGGCGGACTGATGACGCCCCGCGAGCGCTTTGCAACCTGGGATATGGTGCGGGAGCTAAGCCAGTCTCCGCTGGTTGAGATTGGCTCGCATACCTGGGCTTCGCATTACGGCATACCGGCTAACCCACAGGGAAGCCGTGAACCCGCCATCGCCAACCGCTTTTACGATAAAGCGACGGGGCGTTATGAAACCGATCGGCAGTTCAACCAGCGGATCGCTGATGACGTGCGCAAAGTTACCGACAAAATTACCCGGGTGACAGGAAAAGCGCCCCGCGCCTGGGTCTGGCCCTATGGCGCCGCGAACGGCACATCGCTCGCCATCGCCAGAAAGCAGGGTTATCAACTGGCCTTTACCCTTGAGGATGGGCTGGCGGATGTGCGCGATCTCGGCAATATTCCGCGTCTTTTGATTTCCGGAAATCCCTCGCTCAAATCCTTTGCCAGCACGGTCAGCCAGATTCAGGAGGCCGATCCCGTGCGCGTCATGCATGTCGATCTCGATTATGTCTACGATCCCGATCCGGCCCAGCAAACCAACAACATCAATAAACTTGTCCAGCGGGTTTACGACATGAAAATCAGTCATGTTTTCCTGCAGGCGTTTTCCGATCCGCTGGGCGATGGCACGATCAAAGCGCTCTACTTCCCTAACAGCCGGCTTCCGGTGCGCGCCGATCTGTTTAATTTTGTCGCCTGGCAGCTGCAAACCCGTGCAGGCGTAAAAGTCTATGCGTGGATGCCGGTGCTCTCTTTCGATCTCTCACCCGCACTCCCGCGGGTACAGCGCTGGGATCGTCAAACGGGCCAATTGCACGAGGCTACCGACCCCTACATCCGCCTCTCCCCGTGGAACCCCGAGGTTCGTCAGCAGGTCACGGAAATCTATGAAGATCTTGCCCGCTACGCCAGCTTCAATGGGATCTTATTTCACGACGATGCGGTGCTGACAGACTTTGAAGATGCCGGCCCGGATGCCCTGCGCGCCTGGAATAACCGCAGTATCGCCGCAATGCAACACGATCCGGCCACCCTTCACGCCTGGAGTCGCTTTAAAAGTCAGACGCTCATCGGCTTTACCCGCAGCCTTAGCCTGGCGGTGAAAAACATACGCGGCCCGCAGATTAAAACCGCGCGGAATATGTTCGCCCTGCCCATCCTGCAGCCCGAGAGCGAAGCGTGGTTTGCACAAAATCTGGATGATTTTCTGATGACCTACGACTGGACGGTTCCGATGGCTATGCCGCTGATGGAATCCGTTCCGGCCGAGGAAAGCGATGCCTGGCTCACGCGGTTGATCGCCGCCGTTGCCGCACGGCCCGGTGCGCTCAATAAAACCATTTTCGAGCTACAGGCCCGGGACTGGGAGCAGAAACCTCAACGTGCCGTGCCCGACACGCGTCTGGCGCAGTGGATGCGCGTTCTCCAGCTGAACGGCATCAAAAATTATGGTTACTACCCCGACGATTTCATCAACAACCAACCTGATATTTCACGCATCAGGCCTGAATTCTCTTCGTACTGGTACCCTGACAATGACTGATCGCATTATCGCATTCTCTATTTTATGCCTGGTATTCGGGTTGCCTCTGGGCGTGGCTGCCCTCTTTACCGGAGAACTGATTCTGGATTTTGTCTTCTTCTGGCCACTGTTCATGTCCGTGCTCTGGATAACCGGGGGGCTCTATTTCTGGTTTCAGCTTGAACGGCACTGGTCATGGGATAAGCAGACGCCCGCTCCCACGTTAGACGGCGATCCGTTAATTTCAATCCTGATCCCGTGTTTCAACGAGGAAAGAAATGCCCGGGAGACCATTAGCGCCGCGCTGGATCAGCGCTACCCCCATATCGAAGTTATCGCGATCAACGATGGTTCTTCCGACAACACCGCAGAGGTGCTGCAGCAGCTGGCGCAGGAACAGCCGCGCCTGCGCGTCATTCACCTCGCAGAAAATCAGGGAAAGGCGGTGGCGCTTAAGGCCGGTGCGGCGGCGGCGCGCGGCGATCTGCTGGTCTGTATTGATGGCGACGCCCTGCTCGATCGTGATACCGCAGCCTATCTGGTAGAGCCGCTGATTAAGTATCCCCACGTCGGGGCCGTCACCGGGAATCCGCGTATTCGCACACGATCAACGCTGATTGGCCGTATTCAGGTAGGCGAGTTCTCATCGATTATTGGTCTCATCAAACGGACGCAGCGGATCTACGGCAGGGTCTTTACCGTCTCCGGGGTTATTGCGGCCTTTCGCCGACAGGCGCTGGCAGATGTGGGGTACTGGAGCCCGGATATGATCACCGAAGATATCGACATCAGCTGGAAGCTTCAGCTTCGACACTGGGATATCTTTTTTGAGCCGCGGGCGCTGTGCTGGATCCTGATGCCAGAGACGTTAAAAGGTCTGTGGAAACAGCGTTTACGCTGGGCGCAGGGCGGTGCAGAGGTCTTTCTGGTTAACCTTCGCAAGATCGTGCGCTGGGAACATCATCGCATGTGGCCGCTGTTTTTAGAGTACGCGTTGTCAACGCTGTGGGCATTCGCCTATGCGGTGACCGTGTTGCTGTTCATTGTCAGCCATATCATTACGTTACCCACAAACCTGACCGTCGAGAGCCTGTTTCCTCCTGAATTTACCGGGTTGCTTCTGGGGGTCATGTGTCTGATGCAATTCCTCGTCAGTTTGTATATCGAGCGGCGCTATGAAAGAAACGTGGCGAGTTCACTTTTCTGGGTGATCTGGTTCCCGATGGTGTACTGGATGATTGGTCTGTTCACCACCCTCGTCGCCTTTCCAAAAGTCATGCTTAAACGCCAGCGTGCACGTGCGCGCTGGATCAGTCCGGACCGGGGAAAAGGAAGCATTCAATGAACGAAAATACGCTAATTCTGACTGAACATCGGCTATTGCCCCGTCTTTTTGATGCGGTGCTGACGCTGCTGGCATGGGGAGGTTTTCTGTTTTTCCTCTATGCCAATCTGTGGATGCAGGTAACCGAGGAGAGCAACTACCGCTGGGGCATTATTATTGCCTCGTTTAATACGGTGCTGATCTATTTGCTGATCGCCGCGCTTAACGGCTGGTTGCTCATTCTGTGGTATCAGTACAATCGCCGTCGCGCTCAGGTAAGGCGGCGGCGTCCCGATGCCTGGCGTCACGATGAGCTGGCGAGAAGCTTTAACGTTCCCCCACAAATCATTTCAGAGATGAGTCAGTACAATTTGCTGACGGTCTATCATGACCAGATCGGCCGCATCATTGACCTGAAGATAAGTCAGCAGCACGACGAGCATCCCTGAGCCGCCAGAAAACGAAAAACACCCGCAAGGAACACTTGCGGGTGTGTGTTGACAGCCGGAACAGCTTACTTGTCTTTCACCACAATCAACGGTTCGATGTCGCTCTCTTTCTTCACCACCAGCGAATCATCCCCGCGCAGGCAGGTGCCGCCGTAGTTACCGCCCACGGTAAACGTACAGACCTGGATATGCTTGCCATCCACCTTCGGCAGGCACCACAGCTGCTGGTAGATATTTTTGCGATCGACAAACTTGCCGCTCGACTTATCCAGCACTTCATCCCCGGCGCTAATCAGATCGATATTGCTGCCGCAGCGTCCGGCAATCGGTTTGATGGCGTAACCGGTCTGTTTCAGCAGGTCGTTAACCTCGAAATCGGTATCGAGCAGATAACGGTGATTCGGGAACAGCTGCCAGAGCACCGGGAGGATCGCCTTGTTGCCGGGAATAACCGTCCACAGCGGTTCGAACACCAGCACTTCCGGACGCAGCAGGACGTCAATCAGCCGTACGTCACCTGCCGGATGCCCGGTGCGGATCGGCACGGCGGCGTATTCGGTTTCGCTCACCTCGCGGATCTGCTCTATCGCCGTCTCCCACGCCCAGGTTTTCCACACGCAGTTAACGTGACGGCCTTCATCGTCAATCAGTTGCCCGGCTGCATCCCAGCTGAGAGCGTTAAGCCCATGCAGAATTTTGGTTTCAAACCCGGCCTGCAGCAGAGAGCGCTGAATAAAGAGCGCGTGATAATCCTCTTCGACGTCATTGTCCTGCATGATGTGCACGAACGGACGCGCATGGCTGTGCTTCCACGCGCCGGTAAGTTCTTCCAGCAAACCTTCCGCCGGATTGTGGCCGTTACCGCGATAACCGTTCTTCACCCACTCTTCGAGGATTAATCCCCCTTCCGTGTGGCAGGAGGCAGAATCGGCGTTGTACTCGTAAACCTTGATGCCACGCTCATCCATACAGAAATCCATACGACCGGTGATCATATGGTGACGACGCCACTGCCATGAGAGGCGCAGACGCGGCCAGAGGATTTTAGGGATGTCAAAAAGCGCCAGTAAGTTATCGTCTTTCAGCACTTTGTCGGTCGCGTGCAGGTACATCAGGTGCAGTTCATTGGTCGCTTTGATCAGCTCCTGCTCGGCACTTTCGGTAATGGTAAAATACTGGCAGGGATCTTTATTGATAAAGTGGCCGTTTGCGCGGACATACGCCTGCTGCAGGGCGTCGTTTTCGTTGAGCCATTTCCCGTCAAACTGACGTTTATTCTTCAGCCGCGCACCGCTGATTTTCAGCAGTTCACCGTCGAGTTCCGGCTGAGGGATGCTGTGCTCCGTGTCGTCCGTCTGGATCATCCAGCCGAGAATTTCGGTATCGTTAAAGGTGTCATGCAGCGTGTAAGTACCGTTCTCAACGGTCATTCGCAGCTCGCGCGTCCACTGCTGCCCGAGCGGGAGCGGAGAGTGAATAACGTTCTGCTCGGCAATGCGCACCTTATCGTCTAACAGTTGCGCGATCACGGCAACGTGGCCGGTCTCATGAAATTCCCCGCCCTTTTGCCAGATAAGCAACGCTCCGGCCTGCGGCGCGCGTTTCGACCCATTGGCAAAGGCCTGAAGCGGCAGGATGTTATCGTTCACGACCTGGCGCAAAAAGCGCAGAGAGAAGATCTCCCACGCCATACCGACGTCGGTGAAAACACATCCATAATTGAGGAACAGAAAACGGCGGGCGAACTCAACACACTGCCACTTATGGCCCATGTATTCATTGCCAATATAGCTGCGAAAATCCGCGTCTTCCGGATAACGACGCGGATCGAGACTGCCGTAGTTTGAAGAGTAAATCGCCACGCCACCCGGCGCATAACCTAATAACGTCCCGAATGGCGCGTCACTGCTTAACTTTCCTTTACGCATGTATCCAACCTAAAACGGGCAGGCGGCAATGTTGAAAGGGTTGTCGTCGTCTGCACGTTGTAATTAACCTGACAGAGGTGGGATTTATCATACACCCGTTCCGCTGTCTGTGTAGTGTGGCGCGAAGGGGAAATGTATTGCGCTCAGTTCGCTAAACCCTGCCATGAACTCCTGCTACACTCCCTCAACACATCACAAAAAAGGCAGGCCAACATGTCAGACGAAAATACCTATCAGCCACCCAAAGTGTGGGAATGGAAAAAGAACGGCGGCGGCGCGTTCGCCAATATTAACCGTCCGATCTCCGGTGCGACGCATGAGAAAGAGTTACCCGTGGGTTCGCATCCGCTGCAGCTCTATTCTCTGGGCACACCAAACGGGCAGAAAGTGACCATCATGCTGGAAGAGCTTCTGGCGCTTGGCGTGACGGGTGCCGAGTACGATGCATGGTTGATTCGCATTGGTGAAGGCGACCAGTTCTCCAGCGGCTTTGTTGAAGTGAACCCGAACTCGAAAATTCCGGCGCTGCGTGACCACTCCACGACACCGCCCACGCGCGTATTTGAATCCGGCAGCATCCTGCTCTATCTGGCAGAGAAGTTCGGCCATTTCCTGCCAAAAGATCCGGCGGGACGTACGGAAACCCTGAACTGGCTGTTCTGGCTGCAGGGCGCGGCCCCGTTCCTCGGCGGCGGTTTCGGCCACTTCTATAACTACGCACCGGTGAAGATTGAGTACGCGATTGACCGCTTCACGATGGAAGCCAAACGCCTGTTCGACGTGCTGGATAAACAGCTGGCGCGTAGCCGCTACGTGGCCGGTGAAGAGTACACCATCGCCGATATGGCGGTCTGGCCGTGGTTCGGCTGCGTGGCGCTGGGTAGCGTGTATAACGCCGCCGAGTTCCTCGACGCTGAGAAGTACACCAACGTTCAGCGCTGGGCGAAAGATGTGGCACACCGCCCTGCCGTGAAGCGCGGGCGTATCGTTAACCGCACCAGCGGCGAGCTCAACGAGCAGCTCCACGAACGCCACGCGGCAAGCGACTTCGAGACCAATACGGAAGACAAGCGTCAGGCGTAATGCTCTGCCGGGCGGACCACCGCCCGGCAACAGGGATCCCTGCCAGGGGCATGATTTGCTTAAGGGTTGAGCCGGTATTACTGGCACTATGCGGACGTTTTTCTCAGGTCAGATGACGAGAAAAGCGGACTCAACCGACAGCAGTCACAAAGGATTTGTTATGAAATTGATGAAAACAGCGCTGATTATCAGCACCCTGATCTTTTCCACTTCTGGTATGGCGATAGATAAAACCGCCGCCGGTGCAGTGGCCGGTGCGGCAATTGGCGCAGCCACGGGCAAAGATTTGAAATCCACGGTAGGCGGTGCGGTCGTTGGCGCGGGTACCGGTGCGATGTTCAAAAACGGTGACAAAGGTAAAGCTGCGCGTAAAGGCGGTGCGGTGGGTGCCGTGGTGGGTGCAGGTGCTGCGGCGGTAACAGGCAACAGCGTACTGAAAGGGGCCGCCGTCGGTGCCGGCTCTGGCGCACTGATTGGTGAAGCCACCCACTGATAAGCGGCGGGCGGCGCTCCGTTTGGCTCGCCTGCATTTAACCGAAAAAAAGGCCGCACACGGCGGCCTTTTAGCAGTGTTTATGCCGAGAGGCGGAATTTCTGCACCGACCGCTGGAGCTCTTCGGTCTGACGTTCAAGCGCGGAGGCCGCTGCCGAGACCTCTTCCACAAGCGAGGCGTTTTGCTGTGTCACGCCATCCATTTGCGTGATAGCAATACCCACCTGCGAAATCCCCTTACTTTGCTCCTCAGACGCAGACGCGATTTGCTTCATGATGGTCGTCACTTCCGTCACATCACGCAAAATGGCATCCATGGTGGTGCCCGTGTCGCCCACCAGCTTTGCGCCCTGCTCTACGCGGGAAACGGAATCGGTAATCAATCCCTCAATTTCTTTTGCCGCGTTGGCGCTGCGGCTTGCCAGGCTACGCACCTCGCCGGCCACGACGGCAAACCCACGTCCCTGCTCGCCCGCGCGCGCCGCTTCCACGGCAGCGTTTAGCGCCAGGATATTGGTCTGGAAGGCAATGCTGTTGATCACATTGGTGATTTCAGCAATCTTCTTCGAGCTCTCAGAAATACCGCTCATGGTGGTCACCACCTCTTCCACCAGCGAGCCGCCGCGGCTGGCCGTTGTTGACGCCACATCCGCCAGCTGGCTGGCCTGACGCGCACTTTCCGCATTCAGCTTCACGGTGGCGGTCAGCTGTTCCATGCTGGCCGCAGTCTCTTCCAGTGCGGCGGCCTGCTCTTCGGTACGGGACGAGAGATCGTTATTACCGCTGGAGATCTCCGTCGCGCCGCGCCAGATATTCTCGCTGCCGGAGCGAATAGAGCTCACCGCTTCTCGCAGGCTATCCTGCATCGCGCTCAGCAGAGGAACCAGTTGACCCACGCAGTTGCGACCGAACGGTTCAATCGGCTGACTGAGATCGCCCTGGGCAATCTGGCGGAACTGCTGGCGAATGCGAGCCAGCGGTTTTACCAGCATCGCCACCAGGTAACGGTCGGTGAAGAGCAGTATTAACAGGCCAATAATCGTGGCGGTGATAATCACCGTACGGGTCATGCTGGTCAGGCTGTCCACGACGACTCGGGTGCTGTCGAGTGCCCGGGCAGCCGCATTGTTAAAGTTCTCCGCAGCAGCACCAAACGCACGACTCAGCGGAGGGGTGATGTTATTCGCCTGCTGACGGTAGCCCTCCAGAGAGGATTGCTTCGCCTGCTGCATTTGCGGCGTTACGCCCTGCTCAAGCAAAGCCTGCCAGCTACCGATCACCTGAGCTGAAACTTGCTCATCCATCGGTCCTGGTGAGATTGCCTTCATCTCAGCCAGTTTCTTCCCCATATTGTCCAGCGCCTGCTGGGCTGGGGCCAGGTCCGGTGTGCCACCCGCGGCTTTCACTTCCATCGCACGACTCAACCGGGTCACAAAGCGAAAATACTGATCGTTACCCTGACTGAGTATGGTCATCTGTTTGACCAGCTGGCGATCCACCTCATTGCCCTCAGATACCCGTGACAGAGACCAGGTGCTGTAAAGCCCCACGCCCGCCCACATTAAACAAAAGATCCCGAGAATCGTCAGCATGACGAAACGGATCGTGAAATTACGCAACATATTCATAAGTCTTCCTTGCCGTGAGGGTGAATTCGCCCAGAGGCGAGTCTTACCCTCGTTATCGGCAGGAATGAGCAAATTCATCACCTTTCACGCATTATTTTTATTAAAATTTTTACTGCTCCTGCGTTCATTCAGAAAAAAGAGACACTTTCGAAGGGGAAAATTACCCTGCTAAGAATGTGTTTTACTTTGTCAGTGGATAAATAAATGTAAAACTGCAGCGCATTAAATTAACGGCCATACCTCCTGAGGAGTACCTCATCAACAGATTGCGTCAATCAATAGCGCTACCCTTTCGCGAAAACCCGCTTAATTTGCAGGGTAACTATTCAGTTCTATTTATCACATAAATATATTAACACCTAATTATCAGACTTCCTGATTTAAATACCCCAATAACTTACTCCTTATCTTTTAAATTTCATTACATCCTTTACTTATGAGAAATTCCTTAAATTAAATAAATTCCTTTACAAGGATGTCGACGATTTTTTATTAACGGAGTTTCAGATGCGTAAATTTATGAACCGCACATTGCTTTCGCAGTGTGTCTTAATGGCTTTAACCTCTTTCGGTACCCAGGCAGCAATGACGGCAGCGACACCGTGTGAGGATGGCGTGACGACGCAAACCTGTGGATTAACGAAATATACCGATGACAGCTTTTATCAAAATCCCGGTGTAACAAATGCGGTTATGGCCGACGCCACGGCGAATAATATTTTCATGGATGGTCATCGAGGTGATGGCGACACGCAGTCATTAACGGTATCCGGAACGGATATGTCAGGCCACTATATCCAGGGAAGCAACGGCGGTACCGCGAATATCACCCTGAATAACGGCGCTACGGCCGATATGATTGAAGTCGGTAGCGGAGGAGCGACCACCAATACCACCGTGACGGTTGATGGCGCGACGCTGAACGGTGAAAACAGTACAGGCAATTACCAGGGTGATAAAACCTATATGATGGGCTCAGCGATTTATCTCGATCCACTGGATAAAGGCTACCACACCGTCAATATTGAGAACGGGAGCGCGCTGCACGGCAGCATTGTAAGCGCCGGCGCTGGCGAACAGGATATTACCCTCAGCAACAGTACAATGGATAAGGGCGGTATTTATGCAGGGAGCGATCAATCAAATACCCGCATTACGCTGACCGGAGCCACCGTCGATGCCTCGCAGAGTGAAATCGCGCAGAACATGGGCGACCTGGCCGAAAAACTCAGCGCGTATAAGCCGTTCAGTGACATCAACCTGGATGGCGTGGGCGATCTTGCCATCGCTATGTACGGCACCCAGGCCGATTCCCTGGCCCTGAATAACAGTACCGTCACTGGCGATATTGGCGTTATTAATGAAAAGGGGTCGACATCACTTACGTTTACTAATAAGAGCGTCGTGAATGGCAATATTACCCTGAACGGCAGTTCAGCGAATTCTGTTCTGGTGGATAACAGCACCATTAATGGTGCGGTAAATACCGGTCAAAACAGCGGCAATACCACCATCACGCTGCAAAACAATGCCACCGTAAATGGTGATATTACAACCGGTGCGGGCGATGATACGGTCGTGCTGACCAATAATTCTCATGTTAACGGCAATGTTGATGGCGGTGACGGTAGCGACACGCTGTCAATGGATGCCGGCAGTTCTGTTTCTGGTGAAATTAGTCAGTTCGAGACGGTGAACACGACCAGCAATAACAGCATCGCCATTGATAAAATTAACGATGCCACCAGCTGGAGTTTGCAAAATGGCTCAACGCTTGTCGCTACTACCACCGGCAGTAATGCGATGGTAAATATGAGCACCGACAGCTTTGTTGATTTCGGCAATATCACCGGGGTTAATAACGCCGTTGTCGTCAACAGCATTACTCCCTCGGCACAAAATCAGCAGAACGTGATTCTGGGTACGTTCACCACTTCAGGCACCAGCACCCCGCAAAATTATGCAGCGGCTACCTTCACAAATGGCCAACAGAATGTTGAAAACCGTAGCGGCGCTTATAATTATGACAACAGTCTGAATATTGTGGCCGTAGATACCGCGCCGCAGACACGCCTTACCGCCGATAATACGCAGTCGTGGAATATCGAATTTAACAGCCAGAAGGGCAGCCTCGCGAGCGACGTTCAGGGCCTTGTTGCCGGTCTGGACGCTGCCGAGCAGGCCGGACATCAGGTGGCTGATGATATCAGCAACCATATGAATCAGGTGCATCTGGCTAACCTGCTCGGCAAGCAGGAGGAAGGTGCGCAGGTCTGGGGTGATTTCCTCTATCAGAATGGCAATTTCAGCAATGATGTTGACTATAAGAGCATCACCCAGGGCGCTCAGGGTGGCGTGGACTGGACGGCGCATCTGGACAACGGTGATAGCGTCACTGGCGGTATTGCACTGGCATGGACACGCAGCCGCGTGCAGGATACCCATGACGGCGCTGATAGCTTTAATGACAGCGTCTACGGTAATTACTACAGCCTATACGGTGGCTGGCAGCAGGCGCTTAACGGCAGAACATGGGGTATGTTTGCCGACGGTAGCTTCAGCTATGGCGATATGCGGTACACCCTGTCTGCGAATAACGTGACGGGGAATACCAGCGGCATGACCGAAGCACTGCACGGTTCGACGGATGGCACCCTGTATATGGCGCAGGCGCGTACCGGTGTGAACGTGTTGCTGCCAGGTGAAACCCTGCTGCAACCTTACGCCACCTTAGGCTGGGATCAAACCAAAGCAAACGGCTTCTCCGACAGTGAAGTGACCTTCGCCGACAGTCAGGTCTCTTCCTGGAACAGTGGGGTCGGGTTGAGACTCACCACAACGCTTCGCGATCTGAACAAGAACGTGCAGATGATGCCGTGGATCGACGCACGCTTCCAGAAAGAGTTCAGCGACGATACTGATATTCAGGCGGCGGATTACCACACCACCTCCGGCCATAACAACACGATGGGGATCTTCGGAGCAGGCATCAATGCAACCATCGCGCATAACTTCACGCTCAATACCGGGGTGTATGTCGGCACCGGTGACGTGGACAACGATGCCAGCGTGCAGGCGGGGATGAGTTACAGCTTCTGACGAGTGAACGCCCGGTCAGTCTGATGCTGCCGGGCTTTAATCATTCCGGGTGGTCAGACATGTCATCGCTTATCAACAGGATTTGTGATTTGATAAGCACAGAATGAAAACGTTGTTTCGAAAATTCATCGACAAGAAAGGAGACATCATGTCCTGGCACCCTTACCCCGCCCGCTACGAAAATATGCAGTACCGCTACTGCGGAAAAAGCGGCCTGCGCCTGCCGGCACTGTCGCTTGGTCTGTGGCATAGTTTCGGCCACGTACAGCCTCTCGACTCTCAGCGGGCGCTGTTGCATAAAGCCTTCGACCTCGGCATTACCCATTTCGATCTTGCCAACAACTACGGCCCGCCGGCGGGAAGCGCGGAAGAAAACATGGGTCGTCTGCTGCGGGAAGATTTTGCCGCGTATCGCGATGAACTGATCATCTCAACCAAAGCAGGCTATGACATGTGGCCGGGGCCGTATGGGTCGGGCGGGTCGCGCAAATACCTGCTCGCCAGCCTCGATCAGAGCCTCAAGCGCATGGGGCTGGAGTATGTGGATATTTTCTATTCTCACCGCGTGGATGAAAATACGCCGATGGAAGAGACCGCCGCTGCGCTGGCCCAGGCTGTGCAGAGCGGTAAAGCGCTGTATGTCGGTATCTCCTCCTACTCCACGGAGCGCACCCAGAAAATGGCGGACCTGTTACGTGAGTGGAAGATCCCGCTGCTTATCCACCAGCCATCTTACAACCTGCTCAACCGCTGGGTCGATCACACCGGCCTGCTGGATACGCTTGAGAAAAACGGGGCGGGTTGCATTGCGTTTACGCCGCTGGCGCAGGGTCTGCTGACCGGAAAATACCTGAACGGTATTCCTGAAGATTCTCGTATGCAGCGTGAAGGCAAGAAGGTGCGCGGTCTGACGGAAAACATGCTGACTGAAGCCAACCTGAACAGCCTGCGTTTACTGAATGAGATGGCACAGGCCCGTGTTCAGACGATGGCGCAAATGGCGCTGAGCTGGCTGCTGAAGGATGAACGCGTGACATCCGTACTGATTGGTGCGAGCCGTCCGGAGCAGATCGAAGAGAACGTGCAGGCCCTGAATAACCTGCACTTTAGCGACGATGAGCTGAAAAGGATTGACCAGCATGTTGCGGATGGGGAATTGAATTTGTGGCAGGCATCGTCGGATAAATAGCGCGGTCTGTCGCGCTCACGCCCCCCTCTCCCCTGGGAAGAGGGGGGGAAAATTACTTCTTACTGATCTTATCCAGATACCCCATCACGAACGCAGACAGCACAAACGTCAGATGGATAATCACATACCACATCAGTTTGTTGTCCGGGACATTCTTGGCGTCCATGAATACGCGTAACAGGTGGATAGATGAGATCGCCACAATCGACGCAGCCACTTTATTCTTCAGCGACGAGGCATCCATTTTGCCCAGCCAGTTGAGCTTCTCTTTGCGCTCGTCGATATCGAGCTGAGAGACAAAGTTCTCATAGCCGGAGAACATCACCATCACCAGTAATCCGCCCACCAGCGTCATATCCACCAGCGAAAGCAGAACCAGAATCAAATCTGCTTCGGCAATGGAAAAGATGTTCGGCAGAACATGCAAGATTTCCTGGAAAAACTTAATCGTCAGCGCAATCAGCGCCAGCGAAAGGCCAAAATAGACGGGTGCCAGTATCCAGCGAGAGGCGTACATCGCGTTTTCAAAGAAGCGTTCCATAAAGTCCTGTCTGCAAACGAAACCAGCGCCCAGTATATCTCAACGGCGCTGACTGTTTGCAACAACTCACTCGTTGTACGTTCAGACATTGTCAGGATTGACGTCCGGGCGCGCATACTCCGGCCAGACCAGCACCACCAGTTCCGGATACGCCTCCAGGCTGAACTCACGAAAACACTGGCGCAGGTTTAATACGTCCAGATCGGAACAGGAGACCTTCTCACCGTTAAGGCAACGCTTTTTGATATTGTCATAATATTTATACACCGCGGAATTCAGGTCGCTGCAGCGGCGCTGCGCTTCAAACAACCCAGGCGTGTCATTAATTTCCGACATTTTCATTCGCTTAATTGTCGCGTGCAAAAAGTCGATATATTCATGGTTCACCCGCCAGTACCAAACCGGTGTAACCGAGTTCATCAATACGGAGAAATGGTCTTCACCTTCCTCTTTTGTCATCAGTTCAGGTAGCGGAGGTTCACTGGCGTCTTTCGACACTTGCGTTTTATTGAACTCCTGCATCAATAAAAGAACACCAGCGGTCAGTAATAGTAATGTGATGACCGTAAAAAAAATGCTGTTCATGGGTAGGCTCCATTTTTTTTGATTTTAAAATTGCCTCATGATATTGTCAACGAATCTCACGCCTTTACCAACCCCACCCTGTTGTAATTAAAGGAAATTAAAATGCTGCCCGACTACCTCGTCCCGGCTAAGTACCACATTGCGCCTGTGGAACAGCAAACGACGGAAGCAGAAAAAGAGGCTAATTTCACTCAGGGGAAAAGAAAGCTCTCTGATTACGAGTCTGACATATTAATAGGCGTTTCTCGCACCGGTAAATCCCGTAATATGTTACTGGAAGAGCACGACCGTCATATAAAGGACCGGTTATTTCGCGCCGTTAAAATAGAAGCCTTTGTCCACCTGCTGAATGACCTGCAGGCCGAAGGTGAAATAGATGCCCAGAAATTAAGTCAAATAATCGCGGAAAAAACCAAAGAAATAAACGAAGCCGGCAATGAAATTTGGCTTAATCTAATTACGCGTGAAACCAACAACCCTATTTTTTATAACCTGGGGGAAGAGTAACGTGAAAGAAATTAAAGATAACGACGTTTATTTGGCTTTAGATAACAAAAAAAGTGATGAATTTATCTTAAAGCAAAATCTCGATGCACTGCGAAACACAAAAAATGCTGAGATGACGCGAATAACTCAGGACCTGGTATCGATCCCGGCGACGCTGGTACGCCTGAAATGGCATAATCGCCGCGAGATTTATCCTCTGCAGGTGAAGGAAGAGATATACGGCGCGGTGATGAATACCCTCATCGAACAGCGGCCTGAGCTGAAAGAGAAGCTTCTCGGGCGTCTGGAGGCCAATTATCAGTACCTGCTCGCCAGAGAAGTGGCCACCCTGCGCCTGACGCGCAAACTGTCTGACGGCGAGTACCGCACGTCAAACGTCACCTGCGTTGCGCTTGATGAAGACGCGCTGGCGTCCCACGCGCCTGCGCCTGCGCCCACTGAGACAAAAAACTGATCGCCCGACACGCATAAAAAAAGCCGGCTTTCGCCAGCTTCTTTGTTATTTCGCGGCCGCTTTCTCTTCGCCGACCAGCCCAATCTTGAGATAACCCGCCTGATGCAGCGTGTCCATTACCTTCATCATGGTTTCGTAATCGACGGTTTTATCCGCGCGGAAGAAAACCGTGGTGTCTTTCTTGCCGCCGGTGAGCTGATCCAGCGCCGGGATAACAGACTGATCCGTCACCGGGTCGTTGCCGAGGAACATCGATTTATCCGCTTTCACCGACAAATAGACAGGTTTCTCAGGACGCGGCTGCGGCTGGCTGGAAGAGGCAGGCAGATTCACCTTCACGTCGACCGTCGCCAGCGGCGCAGCCACCATGAAGATAATCAGCAGAACCAGCATGACGTCGATAAACGGCGTCACGTTGATTTCATGCATTTCGCCGTTATCGTCCAGATTTTCGTTAAGACGCATCGCCATACAATCAACCTACGCGCAGTTTAGACGCCGCATGCACCGGTTTAACGGAGCTGGCATTGAGGTCAAGATCGCGGCTTTGCAGCAACAGCACCTGCGCGGCGACGTCACCGAGCGTGGCTTTATAGTTGCCAATCATACGCGCGAAGATGTTATAGATGACGACCGCCGGAATGGCCGCGACCAGACCGATTGCGGTCGCCAGCAGCGCTTCGGCAATCCCTGGCGCAACCACCGCCAGGTTGGTGGTCTGCGTCTGCGCAATGCCGATAAAGCTGTTCATGATGCCCCAGACCGTACCGAACAGACCGATGAACGGTGAGATCGCCCCGATAGTGGCCAGATAACCGTTACCGCGGCCCATATGGCGGCCAACGGCAGCAACGCGACGCTCCAGGCGGAAGCCGGTACGTTCTTTAATGCCTTCGTTATCTTCACTGCCTGCGGAGAGTTCCAGCTCGTTCTGTGCTTCGTTGACTAACAGGGTGGTCAGGCTTTTTCCATGGAAGGATGTGGTCATGTCTAAGGCCTGATCCAGGGAGCGGGCTTCAGCCAGTTGCTGTTGTTCCCGCTTGAGGCGACGCTTCTGCGACAGCAGGTCGACGCTCTTACTGAAGAAGATAGCCCAGGTGATCACGGACGCCAGAACCAGGCCGATCATCACAATCTTAACCACGATGTCAGCATGATGATACATGCCCCAGACGGAGAGATCCGTCTGCATCAAATTATTACCCACTCTGTATCTCCAGGACGCAAATCACAAAATCTGACCGTAATAATATCAAAACGTCGTCGAATTGATAGTAGTTCTCATTAGTATTTACATACTGCCGTAATTTTCGTTCACTTTCCTTGCGCTTACGCAGTAAAAATTTCTTATGCGTATTTTTGCTAATATTTTCTGCTTATTCGATAAGCCCCCGGGTGCAGATTTTTACAATCGTGGTAGTCTGGACGTCCAGACGTATAAAAACAGGGTTAGCGAACATGACAAAGAAGCATCTTGATACCACGCTGGTACAGGCAGGACGCAGCAAAAAATACACACAGGGATCGGTCAACAGCGTGATTCAACGCGCCTCCTCGCTGGTATTTGATACCGTCGAGGATAAAAAAATCGCCACGCGCAACCGCGCCAAAGGCGGGCTGTTCTATGGCCGTCGTGGCACGCTAACCCATTTTTCACTTCAGGAAGCCATGTGCGAACTGGAAGGCGGCGTGGGCTGCGCCCTGTTCCCCTGTGGTGCGGCGGCAGTCGCCAATACCATTCTGGCGTTTGTGGAACAGGGCGACCATATCCTGATGACCAATACCGCTTATGAACCAAGCCAGAATTTTTGCACCAAAATCCTCAGCAAGCTCGGCGTGACCACCGGCTGGTTCGATCCGCTGATTGGCGAAGGTATCGCTGAACTTATCCAGCCGAACACGCGCATTGTGTTTCTGGAATCCCCAGGCTCTATCACCATGGAAGTGCACGACGTCCCGGCTATTGTGAAAGCAGTGCGCAGCAAAGCCCCCGAGGCAATCATCATGATCGACAACACCTGGGCGGCGGGCGTGCTGTTCAGGGCGCTGGAATTCGACATTGATATCTCTATTCAGGCAGCGACCAAATATCTGATTGGCCACTCTGATGGCATGATCGGTACTGCGGTATCCAACGCGCGCTGCTGGGATCAACTTCGGGAGAATGCCTACCTGATGGGCCAGATGGTGGATGCGGATACGGCCTACATGACCAGCCGCGGTATCCGTACGCTGGGGGTGCGCCTGCGTCAGCACCATGAAAGCAGTCTGAAGGTGGCCGAATGGCTGGCCCGGCACCCGCAGGTCGAGCGCGTTAACCATCCGGCGCTTCCGGGCAGCAAAGGCCATGAATTCTGGCAACGTGACTTTACGGGCAGTAGCGGGTTGTTCTCATTTGTTCTAAAAAAACGGCTCAGTAACGACGAACTGGCGAACTATCTGGATCATTTTACCCTTTTCAGCATGGCTTACTCCTGGGGCGGGTTTGAATCCCTGATCCTGCCTAACCAGCCGGAGCAAATTGCGGCTCTGCGCCCCGGTGGAGAAGTGGATTTCAGCGGCACGCTGATCCGACTGCATATTGGTTTAGAAGATGTTGACGATTTAATTGCGGATTTAGCGGCAGGGTTTGAACGTATCGTGTAGAGTGCATGCTGAAAATGTACTCCCTGGACGCTTTTGTGAACACTGCCACCAGAAAAGTCTGCATTAGTTGCGCCCGCGATCAAACCCCACGGGCGAATTAGGGAGTACAATAGCGCTATATCTGCATCTGCTGTTCCACAGGAAAGTCCATGGCTGTTATTCAAGATATTATTGCGGCGCTCTGGCAACACGATTTTGCCGCGCTGGCGGACCCTCACGTTGTAGGTATCGTCTATTTCGTGATGTTCGCAACCCTGTTTCTGGAAAATGGATTACTGCCAGCCTCATTTTTACCCGGTGACAGCCTGCTTTTACTGGCCGGGGCGTTAATCGGTAAAGGCGTCATGGACTTCACGCCGACGATGGTCATACTTACCTCCGCTGCCAGCCTCGGTTGCTGGCTGAGCTATCTGCAGGGCCGCTGGCTCGGCAATACGCGCGTCGTGAAAGGCTGGCTGGCTCAGTTACCGCATAAATATCATCAACGTGCGACCTGCATGTTTGACCGCCATGGTCTGCTGGCGCTGCTGGCCGGGCGTTTTCTGGCGTTTGTTCGCACGCTGCTGCCGACCATGGCAGGCATTTCCGGGCTGTCAAACCGCCGCTTCCAGTTCTTCAACTGGTTGAGCGCCCTGCTGTGGGTAGGCGTGGTGACCACGCTTGGCTACGCGCTGAATATGATCCCCTTTGTGAAACACCACGAAGACCAGGTAATGACCTTCCTGATGATTCTCCCGCTTTTCCTGCTGGTCGCGGGACTGCTCGGGACGATTGCGGTCGTGATTAAGAAGAAATACTGCAGCGCGTGATATAAAAAAGCCGGGTGACGTTACGCTTACCCGGCTGGACTCTCCCCTCAGGTCCCCTGCATCATTCTGATGCGCGACGCATCTTCCCCCGGCGTGACGCCGAAGTAACGCTTAAACTCCCGACTAAACTGCGACGCACTTTCATAGCCCACCCGCATCGCCGCCGCGCTGGCCTTCATGCCATCGTGGATCATCAGCATACGAGCCTTATGCAGCCGATAGGTTTTGAGATACTGCAGCGGCGAGGTGCTGGTCACCGACTTAAAATTATGATGAAACGCCGAGACGCTCATGTTTGCTTCCGCCGCCAGCTGGTCAACGCTCAGGTTTTCCGTGTACTGGCTTTCGATACGCTTGAGCACGCGGCTAATCAGGCTGAAGTGCGTCTGGCGGCTGACCAGCGCGAGTAATGCCCCACCGCCCGGCCCCAGCAGCACATGGTAAAGAATTTCGCGGATAATCTGTTTGCCCAGGATGCGTGCATCCAGTGGCCGTTCCATAACGTCGAGCAGACGCTCAATGGCGCAGAGGATCTCCTCGGATAACGTCGCGGAGTTAATCCCGCTCGCGGGCATCGACGGCCGGAACAATGCGTCCTCGCCAATCTCCATCAGCAGTTCCTGCAGCTGAAGAATATCGACATTTAAACGAATGCCCGCCAGCGGTACCGCTTCTGTCGCGAAAGTTTCACATTCAAAGGGTAAAGGTACTGTGAGCAGAAGATATTCATTGGTGTCATACCGGAACACGCGCTCATTGATGTAGCCAATTTTATGGCCTGAAAAGAGAAAAACGATGCCCGGCTGGTACATGACCGGTGTGCGTGTCCCTGGCTGCGTCCCATACAGAAGACGAATGTCAGGCAACATGTCACCGACGCCATTTTCTTTATCAATCAGTCTTTTAATCTGCGCAGTAAGCTGAAGGCAGATCGCTTCACGGTTCATTTTACGTTACTCCGGCTACGGTTTCCGACGTTGACAGTGTGCGCAGTTTACCGTGTTTTCTCCAGCGCTCTGTAGAAATGGGCAAGACATCGGCAGGAATGTGCATTGAGAGGATAGCCCCGGACGGCCACAATGTGCAGCATCAGGTCGCCTTCAGCGCCACCACGGTTTTTCACCCACATAAGGGAACGAGCAATGAATAATTTTAATCTCCACACCCCAACCCGCATTCTGTTTGGTAAAGGCGCTATCGCCGACCTGCGCGCACAGATCCCCGCTGATGCCCGCGTACTGATCACCTACGGTGGCGGCAGCGTGAAAAAAACCGGCGTACTGGATCAGGTTTACAGCGCGCTGGAAGGTCTGGACGTGCGTGAGTTCGGCGGTATCGAGCCTAACCCGTCTTATGAAACACTGATGAACGCGGTCAAGATCGCCCGTGATGAAAAAGTCACCTTCCTGCTGGCAGTCGGCGGCGGCTCCGTCCTGGACGGCACCAAATTCATCGCCGCTGCGGCGCACTACGCGGACGGTATTGACCCGTGGCACATTCTGGAAACCCGCGGCAGCGATATCAAAAGCGCGATCCCAATGGGTTCCGTGCTGACCCTGCCTGCGACCGGTTCTGAATCCAACAAAGGTGCCGTTATCTCCCGTAAAACTACGGGTGATAAGCAGGCCTTTATGAACGATCACGTTCAGCCTGTATTCGCTATCCTCGATCCGGTTTACACCTACACCCTGCCTGCACGTCAGGTCGCGAACGGTGTGGTCGATGCGTTTGTGCACACCGTTGAGCAGTACGTTACCTACCCGGTAGATGCCAAAATTCAGGATCGCTTCGCGGAAGGCATTCTGCTGACGCTGATTGAAGACGGCCCGAAAGCGCTGAAAGAGCCGGAAAACTACGATGTGCGCGCCAACGTGATGTGGGCGGCAACCCAGGCGCTGAACGGTCTGATCGGTGCCGGTGTGCCGCAGGACTGGGCAACCCATATGCTGGGCCACGAACTGACGGCCATGCACGGTCTGGATCACGCACAAACGCTGGCCGTCGTCCTGCCTGCACTGTGGAACGAAAAACGTGATACCAAACGCGCCAAACTGCTGCAATACGCTGAGCGCGTGTGGAACATCACCGAAGGTTCTGACGATGCGCGTATCGACGCGGCTATCGAAGCAACCCGCAGCTTCTTTGAAGGTCTGGGCGTGCCAACGCGTCTGTCCGGCTATGGTCTGGATGGCAGCTCCATCCCTGCCCTGCTGGCGAAACTTGAAGAACACGGTATGACCCAGTTGGGCGAGCACGGCGACATTACGCTGGAAGTGAGCCGTCGTATCTACGAAGCGGCACGCTAAGCGTTTTTGACATCCCGACTTTCGTTTTTTGACATTTCGTCCAGACTTAATGCACATCACATCGTCGGGGGTTCCCTCCGACGATGAGCACCTGAAGGAGGAAAAATGGCAAACCAAACCGTAATCAAGCTGCAGGATGGCAACGTGATGCCCCAACTGGGGCTAGGTGTATGGAAAGCCGGTAACGACGAGGTCGTCTCCGCCATTCATAAAGCACTGGAAGTCGGCTATCGGTCGATAGATACCGCCGCCGCGTACAAAAATGAGGACGGCGTGGGTAAGGCACTGGCCAGCGCTGGCATGCCCCGCGACGACCTTTTCATCACCACCAAACTGTGGAACGACGATCAAAAACGCCCCCGCGAAGCCCTGCAGGAGAGTCTGGACAAACTCCAGCTCGATTTCGTCGATCTCTATCTGATGCACTGGCCAGTCCCGGCTATCGATCACTATGTTGACGCCTGGAAAGGGATGATTGAGCTGCAGCAGGCAGGGCTGGTGAAAAGCATCGGCGTGTGTAATTTCCAGGTTCACCACCTGCAGCGCCTGATTGACGAGACGGGTGTCGCGCCGGTTATCAACCAGATTGAGCTGCACCCGCTGATGCAGCAGCGTCAGCTTCACGCCTGGAACGCCACGCACAAGATCCAGACCGAGTCCTGGAGCCCGCTGGCACAGGGCGGTGAAGGGGTGTTCGACCAGAAAATTATTCGCGATCTCGCGGATAAATACGGCAAGACGCCGGCGCAAATCGTTATTCGCTGGCATCTGGATAACGGCCTGGTGGTGATCCCGAAATCGGTCACGCCATCGCGTATCGCTGAGAACTTCGACGTCTGGGATTTCCGCCTGGATAAAGATGAACTGAGTGAAATTGCGAAGCTGGACAAGGGCAAGCGTTTAGGCCCGGATCCCGATCAGTTTGGCGGGTGAATAAAAAAACCCCGGCTCGCCGGGGTTTTTATTTTTTACGCTTTACGTTTCACGGGTTTCTTCGCACTGGCGTTACCGTTTGAACGCTGATGCACAATCGGCGTGTGCTTGGTCAATGCCGGACGCGTATGGCGGTTCTGGCGGCGCGCTTCACGCATCTCGTCAAGCGTAGGCGCAGGCACCAGGCAGTCGCGGCGCGAGCCGATCAGATGCTTTTTACCCATATCTTCCAGCGCCTGACGGATCAGCGGCCAGTTAGCCGGATCGTGGTAGCGCAGCAGTGCTTTATGCAGACGGCGCTGTTTATCCCCTTTCGGCACCACCACATCTTCACTCTTATAGCCAATTTTACCCAGCGGGTTCTTGCCGGTGTAATACATGGTCGTTGAGTTTGCGAGCGGTGACGGATAGAAGTTCTGCACCTGATCCAGACGGAAGCGACGCTGTTTCAGCCACAGCGCCAGGTTCACCATGTCCTCATCGCGCGTGCCAGGGTGCGCGGAGATGAAGTACGGGATCAGATACTGCTCTTTACCCGCCTGTTTCGAGTAGGTGTCAAACAGCTCTTTAAAGCGATCGTAGCTGCCCATACCCGGCTTCATCATCTTGGACAGCGGGCCTTCTTCGGTATGCTCAGGGGCAATCTTCAGGTAGCCACCCACGTGATGCGTCGCCAGCTCTTTGATGTAGCGCGGATCTTCCACGGCGATATCGTAACGCACCCCGGAAGCGATCAGGATCTTCTTGATCCCTTTCAGGTCACGCGCACGACGATAAAGGTTGATCGTCGGTTCATGGTTGGTATCCATGTGCTGACAGATATCCGGATACACGCATGACAGACGACGGCAGGTCTGTTCCGCGCGCGGTGACTTACAGCGCAGCATGTACATATTCGCAGTCGGGCCGCCCAGATCGGAGATCACCCCGGTGAAGCCAGGCACGGTATCGCGAATGGCTTCGATCTCATTGATGATCGAATCTTCGGAGCGACTCTGAATAATGCGCCCTTCGTGCTCGGTAATGGAGCAGAAGGAGCAGCCGCCGAAGCAGCCGCGCATGATGTTTATTGAGAAACGGATCATCTCATACGCCGGGATTCGGCTCTCGCCGTATGCCGGATGCGGCACGCGTTTGTACGGCAGCGCGAAGACGCTGTCCATCTCTTCGGTGGAAAGCGGGATTGCCGGCGGGTTGATCCAGATAAAGCGCTCGCCGTGCTTTTGCATCAGCGCACGCGCGCAGCCCGGGTTGGTTTCGTGGTGCAAAATACGGGACGCATGCGCGTAGAGCACTTTATCGGCTTTGACCTTCTCAAAGGAAGGCAGCAGCACGTAGGTTTTTTCCCACGGTTTCGGGCGCGGCGGCTGAACAACGATAGCTTTCGTTTCGGCTTTCTTTGGCTCTACCGGTTTGTTATCCGCACACGGCAGATCGTCGCCGTACGGGTGCGGGATCGGGTCGATTTTACCCGGCATATCAATGATACGGGAATCCACCCCGCTCCAGCCCGGCAGCGCCTCTTTCACCATGATCGCCGTGTTGCGCACGTCGCGGATGCTGCTCACCGGCTCACCCTGTGAGAGACGGTGCGCCACTTCCACCAGCGGACGTTCACCGTTACCGTAAATCAGCATATCGGCTTTGGAATCCACCAGCACCGAACGGCGCACGGTGTCTGACCAGTAGTCGTAGTGCGCGGTACGGCGCAGACTCGCCTCGATGCCGCCCAGGATAACCGGCACGTCTTTCCAGGCTTCTTTGCAGCGTTGGGTGTAGACCAGCGTCGCGCGGTCAGGACGTTTACCCGCGACGTTATCCGGCGTGTAGGCATCGTCATGACGCAGCTTACGGTCGGCGGTATAGCGGTTGATCATCGAGTCCATGTTGCCTGCGGTCACGCCGAAGAACAGGTTGGGTTTCCCCAGACGCATAAAGTCGTCTTTGCTGTTCCAGTCAGGCTGGGCGATGATCCCCACCCGGAAGCCCTGCGCTTCAAGCATACGGCCACAGATAGCCATGCCAAAGCTCGGGTGGTCGACATAGGCATCGCCCGTCACCAGAATGATATCGCAGCTGTCCCAGCCCAGTTGGTCCATCTCTTCCCGGGACATCGGCAGGAACGGCGCCGGTCCAAAGCAGGCCGCCCAGTACTGGGGCCAGGAGAAGAGGTCACGATCCGGCTGGATCAGGGAAATTGCGCTCATAGTGCTTCCGAAGAAAAAATAGACAAAAGGAGCGGGATTATACGCTGTTAGTCCGCCGGATTTGAAGAAAAGGATGCAAGAAGTAAACAGAAAATCCTGGAAGCCGTTAAAATACAGCGCACTGTTAATTTTGGATCATAATATCCACTATATCTTGCGGTAATCAGTTACCGGGATGCATTCTGGCACGGAGTTTCTTTGTGAAGTTCAACGATTCGTTACATGTGTCCCAGCTGCGGGTTGTGCTTCACCTCTGCGGTTTTCTGGTTCTTCTGTACAGCCTGTCCATGCTGCCGCCAATGGTTATCGCCCTGCTGAATAAAGAGCGAACCTACTTTGCTTTTTTAACCACCTTTTTGACCTTTTTTACCCTTGGCGGACTCACCTGGCGGGCAACACGTCATTCCGGTATACAGCTGCGCACCCGTGACGGTTTCGTGATTATCGTTCTGTTCTGGCTGCTGTTTTCATTGATTAGCGCCATGCCGTTATGGATGGATGACGGTCTGCACCTCTCCTTTTCCGATGCGCTCTTTGAAGGGGTCTCAGGGATCACCACCACCGGGGCGACGGTGATAGGGGACGTCAGTGCCCTGCCGAAATCGTACCTTTATTACCGCGCTCAGCTCAATTTCATTGGCGGATTAGGGGTCATCGTACTGGCCGTCGCGGTCCTGCCGCTGCTCGGTATCGGTGGCATGAAGCTGTATCAGTCGGAAATGCCTGGGCCGTTCAAGGAGGAGCGCCTGACGCCCCGACTCGCCGATACCGCGCGTACGCTGTGGGTAACCTATCTGGCGCTGGGACTGGTCTGCACGCTGGCGTACTGGCTGGCGGGCATGCCCTTTTTTGACGCCGTCTGTCACGGGCTTTCCACCGTCTCATTGGGTGGGTTTTCAACCCGAAGTGAGAGCATCGGGTTTTACGACAGCCACGCGATTGAGCTTGTCGCCGGGGCTTTTTCACTGCTTTCCGCGTTTAACTTTACCCTCTGGTATGTCGTCATCGCGCGCCGCACGCTGAAACCGATTCGGCGCAGCCCGGAGGTGAAATTCTTTCTCGGTGCCGCCACCGTCATTATCGCCATCACCGCCTGGCAGGTGTGGCACGCGGGGATGTACAACGGCACCGACAGCCTGGTACATGCCTTCTTTCTGGCCAGCTCCATGATGACCGACAATGGTCTTTCGACGGCCGATTACGCTCACTGGCCTCCCCACACCATTTTCCTGCTGTTGAGCGCCAGCTTTTTTGGCGGCTGCGTCGGCTCTACCTGCGGCGGGATCAAAGCGCTGCGTTTTCTCATCATGTTTAAGCAGTGTATTCAGGAGATGAATCAACTCGCGCATCCGCGCGCGCTGCTGAGTATTAAGGTCGGCAAAAGCGTCGTGAATGAACGCGTTCTGCGCTCGGTGTGGAGCTTCTTTTTTCTCTACGTGATGATAACGGGCTTTTTCGTCTGGGCGCTGAACCTGCTGGGATACGATCTGTTCACGTCATTTGCCACCGTTGCGGCCTGCATTAACAATATGGGGCTGGGGTTCGGCGAAACGGCATCGACCTTCGGGACGTTAAAAGACGAGGCCAAGCTGTTGATGTGTGCGGCGATGATTATGGGACGTCTGGAAATTTATCCGGTGCTGATCCTGTGCTCACGCTTTTTCTGGCGGGCATAAACATTCCCGGCGAACCGGGAATCGTATCGTGGTTTAGGGTGCCGGGTTGACCAGCATCTGGCCGACGGATCCCCTGTCCATCATCTCCAGCGTCTGGCTGTGGAACAGGAACGGGAAGTGCGGCCACGAAGGCTGTCCGTAGTAGACCAGCAGTTCGACCTGCCCATCCACCCAGACGGTATCCTTCCAGCCCCTGTCTTCAGGGAACGGCATCGCGCCATTGACGTTGCGGATCAGGAAACTCACCCCTTCGATATGGAACGACTGCGGCATGTCCGAGCGAACCGTCCAGCGCTCCCAGGTACCCTGCTGCGCGGTAATATCGATACGGTTAACGTCCCACAGCGTGCCGTTGATCCCCGGGTCGTCGCCCAGGCTGATATCGCGGCTGCGCACCGGCGAACCGCTCATGATCTCCTGCGGAAGCAGGCGCATCGGCAGGCTATCGGTCACCAACGGCAGCAGGCCGGTAGGACGCAGGGTCAGCACCAGGGTGGAGACCAGAATACTCGACGGCTCAAAGAAACCGCGAATGCGGTCCACAATGCTGGCCGCTTCGCCACAGGTGATCGACACCTCATCACCATTGGTCATATCAATAAGGATTTCGCGGCGTTCGCCTGGCGACAGCGCCAGCTGCTTCACGGAAACCGGGGCCGGTAAAAAGCCCTGGTCGCCGGAGATGACGTGTAGCGCGCGACCATCGCTCATTTGCAGCTGGTAGCGGCGCGAGTTAGAGGCGTTCAGCAGACGCAGACGTACCCATCCGCGCGACACTTCGACATACGGACTTTGCGCGCCGTTAACCAGCAGCGTATCGCCAACGAAGCCACCGCTGCCCGGCTCGCTGTATTCCGGCGTGCCGAAATTATCCAGCCGTTTGTCCTGAATAATGACCGGAAAATCATCCACGCCATAGTGGTTCGGGATTGGCAGGGATTTACTGATTTCATCTTCCACCAGCCACATGCCGGCCAGGCCGTTATACACCTGCTGGGCCGTGCGGTTAGGGGTATTGGCATGATACCAGAGCGTCGCCGCGCTCTGACGAATCGGCAGAACGGGCGCCCAGTCAGCGTTAGGCGACATCATGCGCGCCGCGCCGCCAAGCAGCGGGCCAGGCACCTGTAAACCACTGATGGTCATGGCGACATTTTCTGTCGTACGGTTACTGTAGATCAGCTTAACGTCATCGCCATTCCACACGCGTATGGTCGGCCCAAGGTAACGCCCGTTAATGCCCCACACCGGCGCACGCGTGCCCTGGGTAAAGGACCAGTGGCTGCGCTGTAGCGTCAGGAAAAGCGGCTGCCCGCGACGGGATTCTATTAACGGCGGAATGGGCAGCGGCTGTTGCTGCCCGGCGGCGTTGGCTGTCAGCGGCAGCGCACCCGCACAAAGGGCGATCCCGGAAGCCTGAATAAACTGACGCCGACTGAATGACATATAAGCTCCATCTGAAACGACTAACAACGCGGGAATTCGTTTTCCCTTTTAACGCCGGCTTACTTCTTACCGGCGGCTTCTCTCTCTGCGACTTCTTTGTCGAGCAGCGCAATATGCTGAGCCATCAGTTCACGGCAGTGTGCTGCCAGCTCGCGAACCTGATCTTTACCGTATTTGCTGGTATCCACCGGCGGCAGCATTTCGACAATCACCAGCCCGTTATTCAGGCGGTTAAGATTAATCTTATTAGAAGTATTGGAAACACACACAGGAATAATTGGAACACCTGCCGCAATTGCAGCATGAAACGCACCGGTTTTGAACGGCAGCAGGCCACGGCCACGGCTGCGCGTCCCTTCCGGGAACATCCAGATTGAGATCCTGCGCTTTTTGAAGTGATTAACCACTTCAGCAATAGTGCTGTGCGCTTTCGCGCGGTTGTTACGGTCAATCAGCAGGTTACCGGTCAGCCAGTACAGCTGGCCGAAAAAAGGGATCCACAGCAGGCTCTTTTTGCCCACGGTCACGGTCGGTGGCAGAACAATGTTGGAGGCCGTCACCATATCGTAGTTGTTCTGATGGTTAGCGATAAAGATGGCGTTACCGAAGTTCTCAGCCCCTTCCGGCAGGCGTTTTTCTACCTTCAGGCCAAACAGTGGCGCAAGGCGGCCGAACATATGGCCGAAGGTGGCGACATGTTTCGGATTGCGCGGACTGAACAGGCAATAAATAGAGCCGAAAATACAGACCAGAATGCAGTAAATAATGGTAAGAATTAAACGAACAATGAATAGCATAGCGACCTCTGAAGCCCTGACAGCTGACAATTATACTTCACCTGTGGCCAGGTAAGGACTTTATTACGAGCGCGTATTGTTAATCGCAACGCACGAATTAACAACGATTTTACGGGAAATTTTATTGAAATTCCCCCTCCGGAACAGAGGGGGAGATAACGGCGTTACTCTTCGCTGTCGCCCGCGGTACTGCGCGCAGGAGAGTCAATCTCCACGCGGTCAATACGCTGCAGGCCGCGCATCAGCGAGCCGCGTCGACCGCGCTCGCCCACCACTTTCTGCAACTCTTCCGGTCGAAGCTTGATTTTACGTTTGCCGACATGAATGGTCAGCGTGCTCTGCGGCGGCAGAATAAAGAGGTGCGCCAGACCATCTACCCCTTTCGCCGCTTCCGCTGACGGGATGCTGATGATCTTGTTGCCCTTGCCTTTTGACAATTCCGGCAGGTCGCTGACCGGGAACATCAGCATACGTCCGGCGGCAGTGATCGCCAGCAGCATATCGCTGTCGTTTTCCACCACCAGCGGCGGCATCACATGCGCGTTGTCAGGCAGGCTGATCAGCGCCTTACCGGCACGGTTGCGGGAAACAAGATCGTTAAAGGTACAGATAAAGCCGTACCCCGCGTCAGACGCCAGCAGCAGTTTCTGGTCATCGGCTTCCATCAGCATATGGTCAACCGTCGCACCCGGCGGCAGCGTCAGCTTACCGGTAAGCGGTTCGCCCTGTCCGCGGGCAGAAGGCAGCGTGATCGGGTCGATGGCGTAGCTGCGCCCCGTCGAGTCGATAAAGGCGACCGGCTGGTTGCTCTTACCTTTCACGGCCGCTTTAAAGCTATCGCCCGCCTTGTAGCTCAACCCTGGCGCGTCGATATCGTGACCTTTAGCACTGCGCACCCAGCCGCTCTGAGACAGCACAATGGTGACCGGCTCAGATGGCTGCATGTCGTGCTCATTCATCGCCTTCGCTTCTTCGCGCTCATGCAGCGGAGAACGACGGTCGTCACCGAATGCATCGGCGTCAGCCTGCAGCTCTTTCTTGAGCAGGTTGTTCATCTTGCGTTCGGACGCGAGGATCGCCTGCAGCTGATCGCGCTCTTTTTCCAGTTCGTTCTGCTCACCGCGGATCTTCATCTCTTCGAGTTTGGCGAGATGACGCAGTTTCAGCTCAAGGATCGCTTCGGCCTGGGTTTCACTGATGCCAAAGCGCGACATCAGCGCCGGCTTCGGCTCGTCCTCGGTACGGATAATCTCAATAACTTCGTCGATATTGAGGAACGCCACCAGCAAACCTTCAAGGATGTGCAGGCGTTTAAGCACTTTTTCCAGTCGATAGTTCAGACGTCGGCGAACGGTATCGCGGCGGAACGTCAGCCATTCGCTCAGGATCTCCAGCAGGTTTTTCACTGCCGGACGACCGTCGAGGCCGATCATGTTCAGGTTGATGCGGTAGCTTTTTTCCAGATCGGTGGTGGCAAACAGGTGGTTCATCACCTGCTCCATGTCCACGCGGTTGGAACGCGGCACGATCACCAGACGCGTCGGGTTCTCGTGGTCGGATTCGTCGCGCAGGTCATCCACCATCGGCAGCTTTTTATTGCGCATCTGGGAGGCAATCTGTTCCAGCACTTTCGCGCCGGAGACCTGGTGCGGCAGCGCGGTGATGACCACTGCGCCGTCCTCTTTGGTCCACACCGCACGCATGCGCACGGAGCCGCGGCCGTTCTGGTAGATTTTGCGGATTTCCGCGCGCGAGGTGATGATTTCGGCCTCGGTCGGGTAGTCCGGCCCCTGCACGATATCCAGCAGATCGTCCAGCGTGGTTTTCGGCTGTTCAATCAGGGTGATGGCGGCTTTCGCCACTTCACGCAGGTTGTGCGGCGGAATGTCCGTCGCCATACCCACCGCGATACCGGTAGTGCCGTTCAGCAGGATGTTCGGCAGACGCGCAGGCAGCATTTTCGGCTCCTGCATCGTACCGTCGAAGTTTGGCACCCAGTCCACGGTTCCCTGACCCAGCTCGCCCAGCAGCACTTCAGCATAGCGGGAGAGACGGGATTCGGTATAACGCATCGCTGCGAAGGATTTCGGATCGTCCGGCGCCCCCCAGTTCCCCTGACCATCCACCAGCGGATAACGGTAAGAGAACGGCTGTGCCATCAGCACCATCGCTTCATAACAGGCGCTGTCGCCGTGCGGATGGTATTTACCCAGTACGTCACCGACGGTACGGGCGGATTTTTTGAACTTGGCGGTCGCATTCAGCCCCAGCTCGGACATCGCATAGACGATGCGGCGCTGAACGGGCTTCAGGCCATCCCCGATAAACGGCAACGCCCTGTCCATGATGACGTACATGGAGTAGTTCAGGTAGGCGTTTTCCGTGAATTCATGTAGCGCGAGGCGCTCTGCCATATCGCTCATTATGTGTGATTCCTCAACTCAGAAACCGAAAGGTTTCAGGCAATATTGCCGCAGATACTACCTTATCTGGCGTGTTGAGTCACAAAGAAAAAGGGCCGCATCCGCGGCCCTTTCGGGGTTATTTGTTCAGTTTGATAACCTGCTTCACGTCGATTTCAAAATCGTTCCACTCTTTATCGACTTTACCCTGAATTTCCACCTTATCCTGCGGGGTTACGGTCACGCCGTTCCAGCGCTTGTGGTCAATCTCCACGTTAACTGTACCGGTCTCATCGCGGAAGGTGTAGCGGTCATCAGACAGGCGCTGAGTGATGTTCCCGCGCAGCTTCACCCAGCTGTCGTCCTTCATGTCCTTCACTTTCCCCGCCGTGGTGAGGTTCGCGTCATTATCGACAAAACCGCCCGCCTGCGTCTGGGCCTGGGTTTGTGCGGCAGAGGGGCCGTTAAATCCGCCCTGTGCAGCAAAAACAGGGGCAGTGGTCATCATCATGATGGCGGCAATCGCAGCGAATTTTTTCATATTAACTCTCCCTTTAATGTGGTTTCGCAGTCCATTTAACAGGGTAAACCTTAACAACTTCTTAAGGGAAAAATTTATTTATTATTACTGTACAGCAGGCTGATGCAGAGGGTTTACTGACGTTATCAAGGAGGGAACATGCGCATTTTACTGGTTGAAGACGACAAGTTGATCGGCGATGGCATCAAGGCGGGTTTAAGCAAAATGGGCTTTAGCGTGGACTGGTTCACCGACGGAAAAACCGGCCAGACCGCGCTTCATTCTGCACCGTATGATGCCGTAGTGCTGGATCTGACGCTGCCGGAAATCGACGGACTGGATATTCTGCGCGCCTGGCGCGAAAGCGGACGCCGCGAGCCGGTATTGATTCTGACGGCGCGGGATGCGTTGAACCAGCGTGTCGAAGGGCTGCGTCTGGGGGCGGATGATTACCTGTGCAAGCCCTTTGCACTGATCGAAGTGGCTGCCCGCCTTGAGGCGCTGGTGCGCCGAAGCCACGGCCAGACCCGCAGCGAGTTGCACCACGGAAAGGTCACGCTCGATCCCACCAGTCTCGTGGCCACGCTGGACGGCGAAACGCTGACGCTCAAGCCGAAAGAGTTCGCCCTGCTGGAGCTGCTGATGCGTAACGCGGGCCGCGTGCTGCCGCGCAAGCTGATCGAGGAAAAGCTCTACACCTGGGACGACGACGTCTCCAGCAACGCCGTTGAAGTCCACGTCCACCATCTTCGTCGTAAACTGGGCAGCGAATTTATCCGCACCGTGCACGGTATCGGCTATACCCTGGGTGACGCATGAAACTGACTCAACGCCTGAGCCTGAAGCTGCGCCTGACGCTCCTCTTTTTAGTGCTGTCGCTGACGGCGTGGTTTGCCGCAAGCCTGGTCGCCTGGCAGCAGACCACCCACACGCTGGATAAGCTGTTCGATACGCAGCAGATGCTGTTTGCCAAACGTCTGTTGACCATGGAACTGGATGAGATCCGGGCCCCCGAACGGATGCGTGAGATCCCCAAAAAAGCGAAGCACGGTCGTCTGGATGACGACGCGCTGGCCTTCGCCATCTACGCCACCGACGGCAAGATGATGTTAAATGACGGCGAAAACGGGCGGGACATTCCGTACCACTATCGCCGCGACGGGTTTGATAATGGCCGGCTACAGGGCGACAACGACGAGTGGCGTTTTTTATGGCTCACCTCACCCGACGGGAAGTACCGCGTGGTGGTCGGCCAGGAGTGGGAGTATCGCCAGGAGATGGCGGTAGATGTGGTCAGCTCCCAGTTGACCCCGTGGCTGGTGGCGCTGCCCCTGATGCTGCTGTTGCTGATCGTTCTGCTGAGCCGGGAACTGAAACCGTTAAAAAAACTGGCGCAGACCCTGCGCTCCCGCTCACCGGATGCCACCGACGCGCTCCCGACTCAGGGGGTTCCCACTGAAGTGCGCCCGCTGCTCGACTCGCTGAACCATCTGTTCACGCGAACCCAGGAGATGATGACCCGCGAGCGTCGTTTTACCTCAGATGCCGCGCACGAGCTACGCAGCCCTCTCGCAGCCCTGAAGGTGCAAACCGACGTGGCGCAACTGTATCAGGACGATCCGCAGGCGCAGCAAAAAGCGCTGGCGCAGCTGCATGCGGGTATCGATCGCGCATCCCGGCTGGTGGATCAGCTCCTTACGCTGTCGCGTCTGGACTCGCTGGATAACCTCGACGATATCGAACCGATCGTGATGGCCGATCTCCTGCAGTCGGCGGTGCTGGATATCTGGCATCCGGCACAGAAGGCCGGGATTGATATTCGTCTGAACATTCATGCCCCACAGGTCACACGTCAGGGCCAGCCGCTGCTGCTGAGCCTGCTGGTGCGTAACCTGCTGGACAACGCCGTGCGTTATAGCCCGCATGGCAGCGTGGTGGACGTCACGCTGGATAGCCGGCGTTTTACCGTGCGTGATACCGGCCCCGGCGTTTCCACCGATGCGCTGGCGCGTATTGGCGAGCGTTTTTATCGGCCACCGGGACAGGATGCAACGGGTAGCGGCCTGGGGTTATCTATCGTCAGGCGCATTGCCGCCCTGCATGGTATGCGCGTCGCGCTGGGCAATGCGGCAGAAGGCGGCTTCGAAGTGAAGGTCAGCTGGTAAGGGATTATTGCGTTTAATGCAAAAGACTTTGCACATTTTGCTCATTTAACCGCATCGCTCGCGCGCGTAGAATCCTCGCCATACTTTCATCTTCGAGGACACCTCATGAGCAACATTCTGATTATCAACGGTGCAAAAGAATTTGCGCACTCTAAAGGCCAGCTGAATGACACCCTGACCGAGGTCGCGGACGGTTTTCTGCGCGACGCCGGGCATGATGTTAAGGTCGTGCGCGCGGACAGCGATTACGATGTCAACGCGGAAGTGCAGAACTTCCTGTGGGCTGACGTGATTATCTGGCAAATGCCTGGCTGGTGGATGGGCGCCCCCTGGACCGTGAAAAAATACATGGATGATGTCTTCACCGAAGGCCATGGCGCACTGTACGCCAGCGACGGTCGCACCCGCTCCGACGCATCCAAAAAATACGGTTCTGGCGGCCTGATTCAGGGCAAAAAATATATGCTGTCCCTGACCTGGAACGCACCGCTGGAAGCGTTCACCGAGAAAGATCAGTTCTTCGAAGGGGTGGGCGTTGACGGCGCATATCTGCCGTTCCACAAAGCTAACCAGTTCCTCGGAATGACGCCGCTGCCAACCTTTATCGTTAACGACGTCATCAAAATGCCTGACGTCCCGCGCTATATCGCAGAATATCGCAAGCATCTCGCGGAAATTTTTGCTTAACTGGTAACCTGGAATTAGAAGGAGTTAACCATGCTTACTGTTATTGCTGAAATCCGTACTCGTCCAGGCCAACATCACCGCCAGGCGGTGCTGGATGAGTTCGTGAAAATTATCCCCACTGTACTGAAGGAAGAAGGCTGCCACGGCTACGCGCCGATGGTCGACGCCACCACTACCGCCAGCTTCCAGGCTACGGCCCCAGACTCGATCATTATGATTGAGCAGTGGGAAACCGTGGCCCATCTTGAAGCCCACCTGCAGACCGCGCACATGAAAGCGTGGAGCGACGCGGTGAAGGGCGATGTGCTGGAAACGCATATCCGCATTCTGGAGCAAGGGGTGTAAGTTTACCCAGTTCCTGATTCCTGCCCTCCCCCTTCCGGGAGAGGGTCAGGGAGGCATATTACCAGTACAACTTCCAGCTTTGGGTAAACCTGACCAGCGCCTCCACGTAGAAGTAGTCCCCCCAGCTCGCGCACTCGTCCACGCCTTTATTGCTTGCCAGATGATAAACGGAGTGCTTCAGCAGCCCAGTTCCCTTCTCATCTTTGCCCATCAGGTAGTGTTTCGTCAGTGACGACATCATTCCTTTTGCCCATTCAGAATACTGCTCGCGATCCGGGTCGGTCACCGGCAGATGCTTCACCAGCTCCAGCAGGCCACATACCGCAATCGCCGCCGAGGACGCGTCGCGTAGCGCATCCGTGCCGACCAGAGCCAGATCCCAGTGGCAGACGTAATCTTCCGGCAGACGGTTGAGGAAGTAGTTCGCCAGCCGTTTCGACAGGGCAATCATCGTCGCATCACCGGTATAGATGTAGCTCAACAGGAAGCCGTAAATTCCCCACGCCTGCCCGCGTGACCAGCAGGAGTCATCGGCATAGCCTTGCTGAGTATTGCCGTAGCGCGGCGCGCCGGTGTGCACATCCATATAGTAGGTGTGGAACGTTGAGGCATCTTCACGGATAAGGTACCTCGCTGCCTGCATCACATGTGCTTTGGCGGCATCGGCAAAGCGCGGATCGCCCGTCTGTTCGCTCGCCCAGTAGAGCAGCGGCAGGTTCATATTGCAGTCGATAATCATCCGCCCGGCCTGTTCCGGGTCAGCCAGAACGCCCCACGCCTGAATAATTTTTGCCTTCTCGTGGAAGCGCTCCAGCAGCGCCTCTGCCGCCAGCAGCGAGAAGCCACGCGCCTCACGGTTACCGGTCAGTCGCCAGGCCGCCACGCAGGAGAGCGTATACAAAAATCCCAGATCGTGGGTGTTAGTGTCGTGGCGCCCGGCGATACGCAGGCCAAACGAGCGCACATGTTTTTCCGCCATCGCGCGGAATTTCGCTTCGCCGCTCATCTCCCACGCCAGCCACAGCTGCCCGGTCCAGAAGCTGGTGGTCCACTCCACGTTGTCGGTCAGCGGATAAAAACCCTGCTGGCAGGTTTCCGCCGGGAACTGCTCACCAAACGCCGTTAAATGGCGGCTAATCAGCGCAAGGACATGGTCGCGCGCTGAACTCAGTTCATCGCGGAATACGCGCGAATCAACGGGCACGGGGATAGCGGGCAGGCGTTCCTCTGCGATACGACTTAACATATTTCGGTTCCTTCTTTGACGGCTTAATTATCGTGATGAGGGTTCTGCTACGTTCAGCGCGCGGGGGCCGCGCCATTTACTCTGGCAGGCAGATAACGTAAAGGCAGAAATAAACGTGAAGATCAGCGCCGTGGCGCCCATGATGATATAGGTGTTCTCGAAACCGATGCGGTCATACATGTAGCCGGCAGGCGACGAGACCACGACATTGCCGACGTACAGCATCGCCTGATATCCCAGCAAATACATGGTGGCGTTAACGCGCTTATCGAAATGTTCGGCAATATATTTAAAGACGGAGACCAGCAGCAGACAAATTTCCAGACCGTACAGCGGCTTAAGAATGGAAATTAACAGATGTGAATCACACAGACCGGAAATAATCAGACGCGCACCGACCACCAGCCCGACAATTAACAGCCCACGTTTGGCGCCAATAGCGTTCACCAGCAGCGGGATCACCATATACATGACAAACTCCATTCCCGACTGCACGGTCCCCAGATAACCAAACACCGCATTGCCCTGGTGAATATCATCAAAGAAGGTCACGAAATAGCGCGAAAACTGCTGCTCGGCGATAAACATCATCCACGCCACACCGGCCACGTACAGACAGAAGGCCCAGAATTTACGGTTACGCAGCAGCGCGTAAACGTCTGACGGGGCAATTTTCTCTTTCGTCAGCACTTCGCCGACATGTGCGGAGTTAGTGTTCACTTTCAGGCTCAACAGGACAATCAGCATCACCACCGATGCCACGCTGCCCATAATAAAGTTATACGCTGGCGAGAGATTAAACAGCAGGCCGGAGAAGGAGGACGCCACTGCCCAGCCAAGGGAGCCCCACATCCGGATCTGACCAAACTCCATGCCGTTTAAACGGCTAAAACGGTCAGAATAGGATTCGCACGCCGCCACGCCCGCATACCAGGCAAAGCTTAAATAGAGTGCGCCAATAATAATCCCCAGCAGCGTGTTGGACATTAACAGCGGCTGATAGACATAAATAAAGAACGGCGCCATCAGGGCAGACATTGCCACCACAAAATAGAGCAGGTATTTGCTCATGCCGATCTTATCGAGAATATAGCCATAGATGGGCTTCAGAATGACGGAGAAAATCCCGTTCACCGCAAATACGGTACCAATCACCGAACCACTGAGGTTCGCTTTCTGGCCTAACCAGATAGCCAGCAGGCCAATACTGGCAGACCAGGTAAAGAAATAGAGAAATATAAAACTGCTGATTTTGTAATATTCAGTTCTGTTTGTTGTAGCGGTCTTTTTCATATCATCCTCGCCGACGTGTAGGGTCAGAGTTTTTATAATGAGAACGACAGCTGTCGCTCACTTCCGGGCTCGCGGATAACAACCCGGTTCTCGCTGATATTCAGTTGTGGGACTGCCATAACCGGCTGGCTTTCGCCGGCGACGGCGGCACAACAGAGCCAGCTCTCCCCCTGCGCAAGCGTGGTTTTCAACAGCGGAATGGCAGCGCATTCCGGGAACATAATGCTGCTGTTCGGCGGTGTGACGATGCTGTCCGGTTCACGGTTAACCACCGGAGAGAGATCGACCAGCACGCTGGTGCCGTTACCGGCGACAAGCCAGCATCCGTTCTCACGGATCTGCGGTTCGGTGTTCATCACCGCAAAACCGCCCTCCGCCGTATTCAGTCGACGGGCGCTGTTGATACGGTGCAGGCGCAGGTGCCACTCACCAAACGGCACTTGCCAGGTTTCGATATGGACGTCATGCCACGGAGACCAGCGTGAGTAGAGATAATCGTCAGTGACCCGCACCGCTTCACACTCGCGGCGACCGCGGAAATAGTTATCCCCGTCTGCCAGCAGCAGCATGGAGTCGCAGGCGGCATGTTTCAGGCCAAACCGTCCGCGCTCAATCGTGAAACCAAAGCGGCTGGAGTAGGCAAATTTGGTGTATTTGGCTTCCGTATTAACGTAGTTATTCAGCTCAAGCTGCCCGGCGGTAAGCAGGGTGACGTGCTGCGACTGACCGGCATGCATCAGGATCTGCTGTGCATGCGGGATGACGCGTTTTTCCGCAAGCGCGGGCAGCGGCTGCTCTTCAGCCTGCCAGAACGGATGGTCCTCCGGCATCGCCAGAATCAGGTAGGTTTTCAGCGCCCAGTATGGCGAGCCGGGGGCGTTATAGTCCTCACACATCGCCAGGTTCGGGTAAGCAAAACCGAGGGTCAGAATGCCGTCCCGATCGGTGATGGGCTGTTGCTGCCACCAGCGCAGATGGCGCAGCACGATGCCCTTCACAATCCCCGGCGTGAACACCTCCAGACCGGAAAAGGCGACCGCACTCCAGAAGGCGACCATTGCAAAGCGATAGGTCAGGCTGCGACCAAACGGTACCGAGGCACCGTCGGCGGCTGACCAGTAGATAAAGTCTTCGGCGAACAGGCGCGAACGCGCTCGCAGCACCTGCGACCTCTCCTCGTCACCGCTCAGGGTGGCGTAAATCAGGCCGTAGAAATGGAATGCCATCGAGATGTAATAGTCTTTCGGCCGCCCCGGCCCGTCGGAATACCAGCCATCGCCCAGGTAATAGGCCTCCATCATCGCAAACCGTCGGTCAATCGCCGTCTGGTCATACGGCAGCCCGGCGCGCTTAAAACCGAGCTGCACCATAATGGCAAAGTAGTTCCAGTTGCTGTCCGGCATTTGCGCATGGGCGATCTGGTTGAGCCATGCGTGCAGGTTTATGACCTCGCGCCCGGTGAAGTGCGTGGTGAGTTTATCCCCCAGCAGGGCAAGCCCCAGACCGTAGGCCGCCATCTCGACCAGACGCTGATCGTAGGGGCCGGTTTCGCCCCAGTAACCGTCACTGTGCGGATCGGTGCCGAGTTTGATAGCGGTAAGGTATTTTTCGCAAAAGGGGCTGGCATCACCGGATGCCAGCAGCGGAAACAGCCCCCATAGCGCACGTGAGAGTCCCTCCATCTGCGCGATATCCGTGCTGTAATGCGCACAGGTTTCGCCCAGCGAAAATCGTGAACTGCCCGGCGCAAACGCCTTATCCAGCGCACTCAACAGAGTATTCAGTGACGCCACGATATCCTGGCGTGAAGACAACGGATTTGATTTTTCTTTATTTGCCGCCCACATACGCTCACCCTCGTAATCAACTGCGGCAAAGCATAGTGAATCCACACGGGGCAGAAATGTTAGCCATGTCACAGCTAAGAGCGATGAATAAACCCGCAGTTAAGAAAATTTAAAAAGGTGGTTTATAAAGAGATTCTGACGGGAAAAAGTTGAGTTTTATTGCACTATGCGCGACACGCCAACATCCGATCATCTGGAGCTGATTACCTTAAATGACACCGTGGTGTCGTTTAGCCGCCTGTTCGCCAACACGGTGCGCTATCACCACTGGCATCAGTGTCTGGAAATTCTCTATGTGGAAGAAGGCTTTGGCGTGGCGATTGTCGATAACCGTCATTACACCATGCGCCCCGGGCGGCTGTTTTTCTTCCCGCCATTTACCCTGCATAAGGTGATGGTGGACGAGAAGGCAGAGGCCCTTTACAGGCGTACCATTATTCATCTCGACCAGCATGCCGTACTGAAAACCCTGCGTGATTTTCCGCAGGCTCAGCAGCGTCTGCAGAAGCTGTCTCGTCGTGGCGGCGAGGCCTGGGTCGCTGACCTGGCGCATTGCCAGAAGCATATCGATTATCTTCTTGGCTGTTATCAGCCGCCGCTGAACAGCGAAAACATTGCCGGGCTGTTGATTAGCCTGTTTGCCATGCTGCCGGATGATAACGACGGTGCCCCGGGGAGCAGTCAGGGGGTGGCAAGTCAGGTGATGTTCTGGCTGGATGAGCACTATCGGGAGAAATTTCGCCTGGATGCGCTGGCGGCTGAGCTGGGAAAATCACGCAGCTATGTATCGCGAAAATTCCATGCGGAAACAGGCGAGAAGATCCACGACTATCTGAATACGCTACGGCTGCGAAAAGCCTGCGAGTACTTGCTGCACAGTGATGCCAGCGTGCGTGAGATTGCCGCGCAGGTGGGATTTTCCGACGTGACGTGGTTTATCAGCGCCTTTAAAAAAGGGATTGGTGAGACGCCGCTGCAGTACCGGAAAAATCATGGCGCGGCGTGATCCCCTCACCCGCTCTTCTTGCCCGGTTTTAACCCGCGATGAAATTCGTTAATGCGCTTCATCGACCTGATGGTGCGCTGGGGCTCCGTTGACGCTACAGATAAAACGATCATCTCCAGACACAGCAGCACCGTGCCGTGGAGCGGAATTTTGCCCTTTTCACCGCCGCGCGGAACGTGGATCACCACGCTGGCCTCTTTGCTGAAGCGCGAGTCCGTAGCATTGGTCAGCAATATCGTGGGAATACCCAGCCGTTTCGCTTCACGCAGCGTGGTTTGTCCTTCCCGGTGGGCCGATTTTTGCGCCATCATCACCAGCACGTCGCCGCGCTGTAAGGCTATCAGTTGCTCTGCCAGACCAATGCCGGTGCGGTTGAGCGCAATAGCGGGCAGGCCGATACGGCTGAACAGCCGGGAAGTGTACTCGGCCAGAATGCCGGAAGCCCCAATCCCAAAGATCGCGGCCTGACGTGCCTGCGCCAGCAACGATACCGCCTGCGCCATTGCGTAGCGGTTGTGCGGCTCGGATAGTACGTCACAGGTATGCTGATGCCCTTCCAGCACAAAATCGATGCTCGCGTTCACGTCGCTGGTGAGCGTATTCACCGTGGTGGACATTTTTTCGCTGGAGGAGACCACTGGCCCAAACCACTGCTCCAGAGTCTGCTTCAGGTCACGCAGCCCGGCAAAGCCAAGAGCCTGAATGGCGCGTACCACCGTAGCGTCCGAGGTTTTCAGCAACGCGGCAATCTCCATCGCCGTCTGCTCCATCACCGCTTCGCGGTTTTCATTGATGTAACGCGCAACCTGCAGCAGGCGCGGCGTGAGCTGGTGCCCCCGCGAGCGAAAGCGGTCGCCATAGACATCAACCCGGGCTTTGTCTTTTCTGATCACTGTGACGCCTCCGGCAGCGGTCGGCCGGCAATCTGCGACTGCACCTGGGCGGCCATCAGGCCTAAGGAGGCAAAGGAGTTCGAGATGGCCTCTTCACGGGAGATCAGTATGTAGTGACCGGTGCGACAGGCATTGAGGAACTGACACCAGCCAGGCATCACGGCATCCATCGCTGCCAGCTCATCCTGCGGTTTGCCGCCGGTATCCCCGCGCCAGGTGGCAAAGACAAAATCTGCATCCAGCTCGGGCAGACGCTCGGCGCTGACGTCAATTCGACCGCCGTCAGGGATGGACTCAATCAGCGGCGGGAATGTGAATCCTGCGTCGCGCAGCACGCGCCCCAGCGAGTGGTAGCTGTGCATGGCGTTGATTTTGCCCTGGTTGGCCTGTATCACCGACACGGTGATGTTGCGGGTGTCGATGGTCGCTTTCAGGGCGTTAATCTGTTCCTGATAGCGACGTTCAAGGATCTTCAACCGGGCTTCGGTGCCCGTGAGCTGTGCCAGCTTGCGGTAGATCTCCGGCGCGCCGCCATCGAGATGATCGATACTCACCGTCGGGGCAATTTTCTCCAGCTGTTCAACCGGCGTGTTACGGGTCGGTTCGGTGATGATCAGATCCGGCTTTGCAGCGGCGATGGCCTCGATGTCGATATCCGCGGAGCCGATAAATTTGATGTCGGCGTTATCAAAATCAACGCCCGTCAGCATGCCGCTGGCGCGCAGAAAATGGCTACCGTCCGGCCGCGTGCGCCCGTGGCTTGCCACTGGCGGCACGCCGAGCTCAATCAGCGGAATGGTGATATCCAGATCGTGCAGCGAGACAATCCGCTTCGGATGAAGGGGCACAGTCACCTTGCGGTTCAGATCGTCGGTAAACGTCTGCGTCGGCTCCGCCGCACTCACGGTAAATCCCACCAGCAACAACATCGAAAAAAGTATACGCATCACCATCCCCTAAAATCTGTCCCGTCGCTGCCAGAGCAGCAGCAGGAAAAACGGTCCGCCAATCAATGAAATGACTACGCCTGCCGGCAGCTGCAGCGGCAGGAAAGCCAGACGTCCGACGTTATCTGCCAGCAGAACCAGCAACGCACCCAGCACGGCACTTCCCGCCAGCAGCGCGGTTTGTCCGCCGCGCAGCAGCAGGCGTGCCATATGTGGCGCAATCAGTCCCACAAAACCGATACTGCCCACGCACGAGACGCAGGCCGCGGTCAACACCACCGGGGCAAGCACGCGCAGCAGCGCCAGCCGTGAGGTGTGTACGCCAAGGCCCGTTGCGGTGGGGTTGCCCATCAGGGCCACGTCTGCGGCGCGCGCGGTCAACAGCAATAGCGCAAATGCCGGCAGCGTCCAGGCTGCCGCAATGCCTACCAGCGTCCAGTTTGCTGCATGCAGGCTTCCCGCCAGCCACAGCATCGCCGTCTGCACGTCACGCACGTCGGCGGTGGTCATGAAGACCCCCATTGCCGCGGCAAACGCCCAGGAAACGCCGATCCCCGTCAGGATAAATCGCGGCCGCGAAATATCGCGCGCCATCGCCACCACCAGCAGCGCGGTGAGTATGCCCCCCGCCATTCCCGCCAGCGGTCGCCAGGCCAGGCTGAGCGCCGGGAACTGAAAAATCAGCACCAGCACCGCCGCGCTACATCCCTCTTTCACGCCGATAAGCCCCGGGTCGGCAAGGCCATTACGGGTGACAGACTGCATCGCTGCCCCCGCCATGCCGAGCATGGCACCGCATAACACCGCCATCAGCAGACGCGGCAGACGGATATCCATCACGATGTAGCGCGTATCCGCCTCCAGACTTTGCGGATACAGCAGCGCCCGTCCGATGGCCGACGTCGGGATCGGCAGCGAGCCGTGCGTCAGGCCAAACCCGAGCAGGATAAAGGCCGTGAGTGAAATCAGCGCAAGGCAGGCCAGCGCCCTCGGGCGTACCAGCGTTGAAAAGGTGCCAATACGCAACGCGCGCAGTCCGGCCCGGCTCATTTGAACGCCCTCGAGGCCATAAAGATAAAGACGGGAGCACCGACCAGCGCGGTCATAATGCCGGTCGCCAGTTCATAAGGGGTAAACAGCGTGCGGGCGGCGAGATCCGCCAGCAGCAAAACCAACCCTCCACACAGGGCTGAAAGCGGCACCATCACGCGCAGATCCACCGTCACCAGACGCCGTATCAGCTGCGGCACCACGAGGCCAATAAAACCAATCGGCCCGGCAACGGAGACTGCCGCGCCACACAGCAGCGCAATTGAAAGCAGCGCGAACAGGCGCGTCCTGAGAAGCGATACGCCAAGCCCCTGGGCCATCCGGTCTCCCAGTGCCAGCATATTGAGTGACGGCGACAGCCAGAGCGCAAGAGCGAAACCCGCGCCAGCGGCCCACGAAGCGCTGCGAAGCGTCCCTTCTGTTATCCCGGCCAAATCCCCCGCCAGCCAGGTGCGTAAGGCGAGAAGCGTCTGCTCATCAAGGATCAGGACCGTGGCGGTAATTGAGGAGGCGAACGCCGACATCGCCACCCCGCACAAGGTGACTTTCATCGGCGTCAACCCGGTGCGTCCCGAAGAGGAGAGCATCAGTACCAGCAGAAACAGTGCGGCGGCGCCGGCGGCGGCAATCAGCGGGCGGCCAAACGGCAGGGTGAACCCGAGTGCACTTGTCAGCACGACAGCCAGCGCGGCGCCGGCATTCAGCCCCAGAATATGCGGCTCGCCCAGCGGGTTACGAATAACGGACTGCAGCAAGACGCCTGCCACGCCAAGTGCAGCGCCGGTCAGCATGGCCGCAAGAAGGCGTAACAGGCGCAGCCTGATAATGATGTTATGGTCGAAATTGCGCGGGTCGAAATCGACAAAAGCCTGCACGACCGTCAGGGGGGAAATAACACGCGCGCCCGTGCCCAGGTGTGCAATTGCGCCCATCACCAGCAGTAGCGCAAAGAGCAGAAAAGCCAGTGACGTTCGCATCATGATTTTTCTGCGACCTGGCGAAACGGCATGAAGAACGGTTTGCCGGTGAGCGGATTAACTGACATATGTACGTCAACCTCAAACACCGCTTTGATCAGTTCCGGCGTACAGGTATCGCCCTCGTGAAGCACGCCCTCGACTTTCCCCTGGCGTAAAAAGACCAGGGAATCACCGTAGTTCACCGCAAAGTTAAGATCGTGCAGCACCACCACGACGGTGCGCCCGTGCTGGCGGGTCAGCGTATGCAGCAGTTCAAGGATTTCCACCTGATAGCGGAGGTCAAGAAACGTTGTCGGCTCGTCGAGCAGGATATAGGGCGTTTGCTGCGCCAGCGCCATCGCAATCCAGCAGCGCTGACGCTGGCCGCCGGAAAGGCTTTCCACCGACAAATGGGCAAACTCCGCCGTACCGGTCAGGCGCAGTGCCTCTTCCACGGCCTGCTCGTCTTCGTCACTCCACTGGCGCATAAAATTTTGCCAGGGGAAACGCCCGCGCGAAACAAGTTCAAACACGGTTAACCCTTCCGGCAACAGCGGTGACTGCGGCAGAATGCCCAGCTGACGGGCGACCGCTTTGGTTGGCTGTTGATGAATGGCTTTGCCATCCAGCAGTGCAGCTCCCCCGAGCGGTTGCAGCAAACGTGCGATCGTGCTCAGTAGCGTGGATTTTCCACAGCCGTTCGCGCCCACCAGAACGGTTATTTTCTGTGGGGGGATCGCAAGCGAGATCTCATCGACGATGATTTTTTTCTGATAGCCAGCAGAGAGGTTTTCAAGAACCAGCCCTGACTTATTCGTGTTGTGAGCCACGTGAACGCCAACTTAATAAAAAACTAACAAATAAAAATAAAACTCATTCTCTTTTGAGAGTTTGCCGCTGCGCCATGTAGTAGTCAAGAGAAGAAACACCCTTAAAACCCCAGGGTTATCGTGCAGGAACGGGAAAACCGCTAAACGCATTAAGTAATTTATTTTCAACAGGTTAATTACTTACCTCGCTAAGCATCAGAGGGGAAGTACCGCTGTAGTCGATTTTTGCTTTTTTCCATTTACTACTACATCAGCGCATGATTGAATGATTCTCAATTACATGTTCGATGCCAGCGATGGCTAACGAGCAGACCGTAAAGGGCAATGACTCACACATTCTTCCGTGACGCTTCATTCGCGGGATATTTCGGGAAAACAGATGTAATGGCTACGTTCACTCCTTCACTCTCTGGGGTAAAAGGGCGCGCGCTCTTTTCACTGCTGTTTATGGCGCCGCTGGTGCAGGCAGCAGACAACACCGCGGCTCAGGACGGCGAAACGCTTACCGTCACCGCCGATCCTAATGCCGTGGCCGATGCCACCAACGGCTATCAGCCGCTGAACACCTCCACCGCCACGCTGACCAACATGCCGATGCTGGATATCCCGCAGGTGGTAAATACTGTCAGTGATAAAGTGCTGGAAGATCAGCACGCTACCACGCTGGATGAAGCCCTCTATAACGTCAGTAACGTGGTGCAGACCAACACGCTGGGCGGCACGCAGGATGCATTTGTACGCCGTGGATTTGGCGCGAACCGCGACGGCTCAATCATGACCAACGGCCTGCGCACCGTGCTGCCGCGCAGCTTTAACGCGGCCACCGAGCGTGTGGAAGTCCTCAAGGGACCGGCCTCAACGCTGTACGGCATCCTCGATCCGGGAGGGCTTATCAATGTGGTCACCCGACGTCCGGAAAAACAGTTTGGCGGTTCGATCTCGGGCACCTCCTCAAGTTTTGGCGGCGGTACCGGCCAGCTCGATGTCACAGGTCCCATTGAAGGAACGCGGCTGGCTTACCGCCTGACGGGCGAGTACCAGGACGAAGATTACTGGCGAAGTTTCGGCAAGGCGCGCAGCACCTTTATCGCGCCCTCGCTGACCTGGTTTGGTGATGACGCCACCGTGACCGTGCTCTATTCACATCGTGATTATAAGACGCCGTTCGATCGCGGCACGATCTTCGATCTCACGACCAAACAGCCGGTGAATGTTGACCGTAAAACCCGCTTTGACGAGCCGTTCAACATTACCGATGGCCAGTCCGATCTGGCGCAGCTCAACGCGGAATACCGCCTTAACAGCCAGTGGACGGCGAAGTTCGATTACAGCTACAGCCAGGATAAATACAGCGATAACCAGGCGCGGGTGATGGCCTATGACGCGAAAACCGGCAACCTGACCCGTCGTGTGGATGCGACGCAAGGCTCAACGCAGCACATGCATTCCACCCGTGCAGACCTGCAGGGGAACGTGGATATCGCGGGCTTTTACAATGAGATCCTGACCGGCGTGTCGTATGAGAATTACGACCTGCTGCGCACGGATATGATTCGCTGTAAGAATGTTAAAGAGTTCAATATTTACCATCCGTCTTACGGCAATCTGAGCAAGTGTACGACCGTTTCCACCGCGGACAGCGATCAGACGCTCAAACAGGAGAGTTACTCCGCTTACGCTCAGGACGCCCTGTACCTGACGGATAAATGGATTGCCGTCGCCGGGCTGCGTTATCAGTATTACACCCAGTACGCGGGCAAGGGCAGACCATTCAACGTCAATACCGACAGCCGCGACGAGCAGTGGACGCCGAAGCTGGGGCTGGTCTATAAGCTCACGCCATCCGTCTCGCTGTTTGCTAACTACGCCCAGACGTTTATGCCGCAATCGTCCATCGCGAGCTACATTGGCGACCTGCCACCAGAAACGTCCAATGCCTACGAAGTCGGCGCTAAATTTGACCTGTTCAACGGTATTACCGCCAACATCGCGCTGTTTGATATCCACAAGCGCAACGTGCTGTACACCGAAAGCGTGGCGGGTGAAAACATTGCTAAAACCGCTGGCCGCGTGCGCTCACAGGGCGTGGAAGTGGATCTGGCAGGCTCTCTGACCGAGAACACCAATATTATTGCCAGCTATGGCTACACCGATGCGAAAGTGCTGGAAGACCCGGATTACGCCGGCAAACCGCTGCCAAACGTGCCGCGCCATACCGGTTCGCTGTTCCTGACGTACGATATTCACAATGTCATCGGCGGGAATACCCTGACAATTGGCGGCGGTGGACACGGCGTGAGCCGTCGCTCCGCGACCAACGGTGCGGATTATTATTTGCCAGGGTACGTTGTTGCTGATGCCTTTGCGGCCTATAAAATGAAGCTACAGTATCCGGTGACGCTTCAGGTCAACGTGAAGAACCTGTTTGATAAGACCTACTACACCTCGTCGATTGCGACCAATAACCTCGGCAACCAGCCAGGCGATCCGCGTGAAGTGCAGTTTACGGTGAAGATGGAATTTTGATGTAAAAAAGCCCGGTGGCGCTAGCGCCTACCGGGCCTTCGTTCCAACCCCTCTCCCGGTGGGAGAGGAGTAAAGAGAGGGCATCAGGCCTCAATATCCGCCATATCGCCTTTTTCCTGCAGCCAGTTGCGTCGGTCTTCCGAACGCTTCTTGGCAAGCAGCATATCCATCATGGCGTTGGTTTGCTGTTCGTCTTCGTCGCTGATGGTCAATTGCACCAGGCGGCGGGTGTTTGGATCCAGCGTGGTTTCGCGCAACTGCATCGGGTTCATCTCGCCCAGCCCTTTAAAGCGCTGCACGTTCGGTTTACCCTTCTTACGTTTGAGCTGTTCCAGTACGCCCGCTTTTTCCTCTTCCGTCAGCGCGTAGTAAACTTCTTTGCCGAGGTCGATACGGTAGAGCGGCGGCAGCGCCACGTGGACGTGACCGTTTTTCACCAGCGTCCTGAAGTGCTTCACAAACAGCGCGCACAGCAGCGTAGCGATGTGCAGACCATCGGAGTCCGCATCCGCGAGGATACAGATCTTACCGTAGCGCAGCTGGCTCAGATCGTCGCTGTCCGGATCGATGCCGATCGCAACGGAGATATCATGCACTTCCTGCGAGGCCAGCACTTCATCCGACGACACTTCCCAGGTGTTCAGGATCTTACCCTTGAGCGGCATGATCGCCTGATATTCACGATCGCGCGCCTGCTTGGCAGAGCCTCCTGCCGAGTCCCCTTCCACGAGGAACAGTTCGGTGCGGTTCAGATCCTGCGCAGTACAGTCCGCCAGCTTGCCCGGAAGCGCCGGGCCACTGGTCAGTTTTTTACGTACCACCTTCTTGGCAGCACGCAGGCGTCGCTGGGCGCTGGAAATGGCCATTTCTGCCAGCATCTCGGCGGCCTGCACGTTCTGGTTCAGCCACAGGGTGAAAGCATCTTTGACCACGCCGGAGACGAACGCCGCACACTGACGTGAGGACAAACGTTCTTTGGTCTGACCGGCGAACTGCGGATCCTGCATCTTCACCGACAGGACGTAGGCGCAGCGATCCCAGATATCTTCCGCCGACAGCTTCACGCCGCGGGGCAGAATGTTGCGGTATTCGCAGAACTCGCGCATTGCATCCAGCAGCCCCTGACGCAGACCGTTGACGTGCGTACCGCCAAGCATGGTCGGGATCAGGTTGACGTAGCTTTCGGTCAGCAGCTCGCCGCCTTCCGGCAGCCACAACAGCGCCCAGTCCACCGCTTCCGTATCACCGGTGAAATTACCGACAAACGGTTTTTCCGGCAGGGTTGGCAGGCCGTTAACGGCTTCGCACAGATAGTCGTTTAGACCGTCTTCATAGCGCCAGGTCTGTTCGGTGTTGTTGACGTTATCTTTAAAGGTAATTTCCACGCCAGGGCACAGTACCGCTTTGGCTTTCAGCAGGTGCGTCAGGCGTGAAACAGAGAAACGAGGACTGTCAAAGAAGCTTTCGTCAGGCCAGAAGTGGACGCTGGTCCCGGTATTGCGCTTGCCGCACGTGCCGACGACCTGCAGATCCTGCACCTTCTCGCCGTTTTCAAAGGCGATGTTATACACCTGACCGTCGCGGCGGACATTGACTTCCACGCGTCTGGACAGGGCGTTAACCACGGAGATCCCCACGCCGTGCAAACCACCCGAGAACTGGTAGTTTTTGTTGGAGAACTTACCGCCCGCATGAAGACGACAGAGGATCAGCTCAACGGCTGGCACCCCCTCTTCCGGGTGGATATCCACCGGCATGCCGCGTCCGTCGTCGATGACTTCCAGCGACTGATCGGCATGGAGGATGACGTCAACGCGTTTGGCATGGCCAGCCAACGCTTCATCCACACTGTTATCAATAACTTCCTGGCCCAGATGGTTTGGGCGTGTCGTATCGGTGTACATCCCAGGGCGGCGGCGAACCGGCTCAAGCCCGGTGAGTACCTCAATGGCATCAGCGTTATAGGTTTGCGTCATGATTTAAACTAGCAGTTCGCATTGATTGTCAGTGGCTGTGCAGTCCAAGAAAATCGACAATCTGGGTGAAATGATTCTCAAAGCCCGTGAAAGCATGGTTTCCGCCTTCTTCTATAGTCTGGCGGCAGGATGCGTAATACGCCACTGCCTGGCGGTAATCCAGCACTTCATCACCCGTCTGTTGCAGCAACCAGATAAGATCGGGCGCTTCAAGCGGGTCTACCTGCATAACTTTGAGATCGTAAATATGGCGTGACTCTAGCACATATTGTTGGCCGGTGTAGGGGTTCTCGTTTTGCCCGAGAAAGTCCCGCAGCAGCTCAAATGGCCGAACCGCCGGGTTAACCACCACCGCAGGCAGCATAAAACATTGCGAGAGCCAGGTGGCGTAATATCCGCCCAGCGAAGAACCGACCACGCCGAACGATTCGCCGCCGTGTTCCATCACTACCGATTCCAGCATTTCTGCGGCTTCCGCCGGGTAGGGCGGCAGTTGAGGGACGATCATCTCAACGTGCGGGTGATGTTCGTTCAGCCACTGGCGAAACTGCGTCGCTTTCGCAGAGCGCGGCGAACTGTTGAATCCGTGCAGATAGAGGAGCGTAGACATCAATAGCCTTCTGAAGCGGTGTCCGGGCGGAATTTTGCGCCGGTTAAACGGCAGACTTCCGTGGTGAGCAGGCCATCGGGATGCAGTTCGAGCCAGCGCCAGCCCGGTGCGATGGTGTCCAGGGTAAAGTTTGCGCAATGCGGCTTGAACTGAACGCAGGTCGAGGGCGTGGCCAGCAGTCGGCGGCCATTCCAGTCGAGATCCTGTTCCTGATGAATGTGTCCGCACAGGAGATTCTGCACCCGCGGGAATTTCGCCAGCACTCTGTCCAGCGCGGCAGAGTTGCGCAGGCTGTGTTGATCAAGCCAGCTACAGCCCGCCGGCAAAGGATGATGATGCAGCAACAGCAGCGTATGACGTTCAGGTTCGGCAGACAATTTGGTCTCAAGCCAGTCGAGTTGAAAGTCGCTTAACTCACCGTGTGGGACGCCAAAGACCTGGCTGTCCAGCAGCAGGATCTGCCAGTGGTCACCCACAAAAACACATTTTGCCGGAGAGATCCCCGCATCCTGCAGCGAGCTGTACATGGCAGGCTGGAAATCGTGATTTCCCGGTAGCCAGACGCAAGGCACGCTAAAACTCGCGATGCCTTCAGCGAAATGCTGGTAGGCCGCGGAGGATTGGTCCTGCGCCAGGTCGCCCGTCGCGACAATCAGATCGCATGGGCGATTTTCAGCGTGAATGGCGCTAAGTACCGCCTGATAGCTCTCCCAGGTATTCACCCCAAGCAGAGTTTCATGCTTTTCGGCAAAAAGGTGGGTATCGGTGATTTGTAATATCCTGACTGGTGCCCCACCAGCAACAGTCAGGTTCAACAGGCTTTCCAAATGGTGTCCTTAGGTAGGTTTATGACGCTAACAAACCGGAATCGCCATTGCTCCATGTGCTAAACAATATCTTAGCCAGTCGGCTAAAAACTGGTTAATTTGATGCTTTTCGTCGCGTTGATGCAACTTTTTATTCGGATAATCATACCGCGCTTTGAAGCGAAAGATCTGCTGGCTTGAACACACTTCAGCGACCATCGCGTCATGGTAAAGGCGCACCGTCATCGACGGCAGGCTCCAGTAGCTAATGCTGGGCGCCGTTTGTTCAATTTCGACAAGCGTAGTGTAGCGCGTTGATTCTGTTATCGTTAATCGATACTGCGCGTTGCTCACCTGATAGCTCACCGTTTCGCCGGGTGCGTCGTTTTTCGGCAGCAGGCGGCGCAATTGTGCGAAATTGGTTTCGCACAGGCGCATCATTTCTGGGAAGTCAGGTGTATAACGCTTCATTTTTTCCACTCGTTTCGTAAAGTCTGATAATGCAGTTGCAGCCATTGCAGAGCGATGACAGACGCTGCGTTGTCGATTTTCCCCTCTTCTACCCACTGATAAGCCTGCTCCCGACTCACCACATGAACCCGAATATCTTCGTTTTCATCTGCCAGACCGTGGATCCCTTCCGCCGTCGTGGCGTCCACTTCGCCCACCATAATGGACAAGCGCTCGCTGGTGCCGCCTGGGCTTGCCAGATAACTCAGCACCGGTTTTGTCCGGCCAACCACCAGCCCCGCCTCTTCCAGCGCCTCGCGGCGGGCAACGTCTTCGACCGATTCGCCCTCTTCAATCATGCCGGCCACCATCTCCAGCAGCCAGGGGCTGGCGCTGACGTCATACGCGGCAATGCGGATCTGCTCCACCAGCACGACTTCATCACGCACTGGGTCAAAGGGTAGCAAGACTGCCGCATGCCCGCGCTCAAAAATTTCGCGTCTGATTTCACCGCTCATTTCGCCGTTAAACAGGCGATGCCTGAAACGGTAAAGTTCCATTGAAAAAAAACCGCTATAAAGCGTTTCTCGTGCAATAATTTCTACATCGTTTTTCGCGAATGTCACGGGCAAGTTTTCTGGTTTTTGCATGAGTCGAGTCCTGGTAGCAATGGTGATGAAATTATGAATTTCAAGGCTGTTTGGCTGCCGTTTGTAAGGCTATATGGTAGATTGGTGCAAATTACCGCCAGATGGCACGTAACGCCAACCTTTTGGTATGGAAGATTCTGTTAGAATCGGCAATTATTTTTTAATTAGATCAGCGCTAATACTGCTTCACAACAAGGAATGCAAATGAAGAAATTGCTCCCCATCCTTATCGGCCTGAGCCTGACGGGCTTCAGTGCAATGAGCCAGGCGGAAAACCTGTTACAGGTCTACCAGCAGGCACGTCTGGGCAACCCTGATTTACGTAAATCAGCGGCCGATCGTGATGCTGCGTTTGAAAAGATTAACGAAGCGCGTAGCCCATTGCTGCCACAGTTAGGTTTAGGTGCAGATTATACCTACAGCAACGGCTTCCGCGACGCCAATGGCGTTAACTCCAATGCTACCAGCGCCTCACTGCAATTAACACAGACGCTGTTTGATATGTCCAAATGGCGCGCCCTGACCCTGCAGGAAAAGAGCGCGGGCATCCAGGATGTGACGTATCAGACCGATCAGCAGACGCTGATCCTGAACACCGCCACCGCATACTTCAACGTGCTGAGCGCAATTGACTCGCTCTCCTACACCGAAGCGCAGAAACAAGCGATTTACCGCCAGTTAGATCAAACCACCCAGCGTTTCAACGTGGGTCTGGTGGCAATCACTGACGTTCAGAACGCCCGTTCACAATACGATAGCGTCCTGGCCAACGAAGTGACCGCACGTAACAACCTCGATAACGCGCTGGAATCCCTGCGTCAGGTTACCGGGAATTACTACCCTGAGCTGGCGTCTCTGAACGTCGACAGCTTCAAAACGGATAAACCGCAGGCCGTTAACGCCCTGCTGAAAGAAGCGGAAAACCGCAACCTGACGTTACTGCAGGCGCGTCTGAGCCAGGATTTGGCCCGCGAGCAAATCCGTCAGGCACAGGACGGCCACCTGCCGACCCTGAGCCTGAGCGCGTCTACCGGCGTGTCTGATACCACTTACAGTGGTTCTAAAACGAATACCTCCCAGTACGACGACAGCAATATGGGTCAGAACAAAGTGGGTCTGAACTTCTCGCTGCCACTGTACCAGGGCGGCCAGGTGACCTCTCAGGTGAAACAGGCGCAGTACAACTTTGTTGGCGCGAGCGAACAGCTGGAAAGTGCCCACCGCAACGTGGTACAGACCGTTCGTTCGTCCTTCAACAACGTGAATGCCTCTATCAGCAGCATCAACGCCTATAAACAGGCCGTTGTGTCTGCGCAGAGCTCTCTTGATGCCATGGAAGCGGGTTACTCCGTGGGTACGCGTACCATCGTTGACGTCCTGGACGCAACGACCACGCTGTACAACGCGAAACAGCAGCTCTCCAGCGCACGTTATCAGTACCTGATTAACCAGCTGAACATCAAACAGGCGCTGGGTACGTTGAACGAGCAGGATCTGCAGATGCTGAACAGCACCCTGGGTAAACCTGTCTCTACTTCTCCGGAAAATGTTGCACCAGAGAACCCTGAGCAGGTTGCCGCCGTTGATAACTTCAACGGTAACGGTGCCGCACCTGCCGCGCAGCCAGCTGCCGCACGTACGACTGCCCCCGCCAGCAGCGGTAACAATCCGTTCCGCAATTAAGCATGTCATCGGGCCCACTGCGGCCTGATGCCCTCGCCATACCCCTCTCCTTTCGGGAGAGGGCGTACGCAAATCACACCTGAACGTAAGCCAACGTAAAGATCCCCCTCATTCCGGCCATCATCGCTTCATTTTCAACCACTCATCCTCTATCCTGAGCGTTATTACCACTGGGTCCAGGAAGACAACGATGAAACGGACAAAATCTATCAATCACGCTTCGTTCCGCAAAAGCTGGAACGCGCGTCATCTCACCCCTGTTGCGCTGGCCGTCACGGCTGTCTTTATGCTGGCAGGCTGTGAGAAAAGCGATGAAACAGTTTCGCTTTATCAAAACGCGGACGACTGTTCTGCTGCAACCGGCAATGCCGCAGAGTGTAAAACGGCATATACCAACGCCCTGAAAGAGGCGGAACGTACTGCGCCGAAATATGCTTCACGTGAAGACTGCGTGGCAGAGTTCGGTGAAGGTCAGTGCCAGCAGGCGCCGGCTCAGGCAGGCACCGCCCCTGAAAACCAGGCACAGGCCCAGTCCAGCGGCAGTTTCTGGATGCCGCTGATGGCAGGTTACATGATGGGCCGCCTGATGAGTGGTGGTGCGGGTTACCAGCAGCAGCCGCTGTTTAGCTCGAAAAACCCGGCCAGCCCGGCTTATGGTCAATATACCGATGCCAGCGGCAAAGGCTATGGCGCAGCCACCCCTGGCCGCTCCGTAACCGTACCGAAAACGGCGATGGCTCCGAAGCCCGCGACCACCAGCACCATTACCCGTGGCGGGTTCGGTGAGTCTGTGGCGAAACAGACCAGCATGCAGCGTAGCGCGTCAGGCACGTCCACTCGCTCAATGGGCGGCTGATCATGGAACGAGTCAGTATCACCGAGCGCCCGGACTGGCGCGAAAAAGCGACCGAATACGGTTTTAACTTCCACACCATGTACGGCGAGCCATACTGGTGTGAAGACGCTTACTACAAGCTCACGCTTGCCCAGGTGGAGAAACTGGAAGAGGTGACCGCCGAGCTGCACCAGATGTGCCTGAAGGTGGTGGATAAAGTCATCGACAGCGACGCGCTGATGGCGAAGTTCCGCATTCCGAAGCACACCTGGAGTTTCGTCCGCCAGTCGTGGAAAACCCACCAGCCTTCGCTTTACTCACGTCTGGATCTGGCGTGGGACGGCGTGGGCGATCCTAAGCTTCTGGAAAACAATGCTGATACGCCAACCTCGCTGTACGAAGCGGCGTTCTTCCAGTGGATCTGGCTGGAAGACCAGGCCAATGCCGGCAACCTGCCGCAAGGCAGCGACCAGTTCAACAGCCTGCAGGAAAAGCTGATTGAGCGTTTCGCCGAACTGCGCGAACAGCATGGTTTTAATCTGCTGCACCTTGCCTGCTGCCGTGACACGGAAGAAGACCGTGGCACGGTGCAATATCTGCAGGACTGCGCGGCTGAAGCTGAAGTGGCGACCGAGTTTCTCTATATCGAAGATATCGGCCTGGGTGAGAAAGGTCAGTTTACTGACCTGCAGGATCAGGTGATAAGCAACCTGTTCAAGCTCTACCCGTGGGAATACATGCTGCGTGAAATGTTCTCCACCAAGCTGGAAGACGCCGGCGTGCGCTGGCTGGAGCCGGCGTGGAAGAGCATTATCTCCAACAAAGCCCTGCTGCCGATGCTCTGGGAGATGTTCCCGAACCATCCGAACCTGCTGCCGGCTTACTTTGCGGAAGACGATCACCCGCCGATGGAGAAATACGTCGTTAAACCGATCTTCTCCCGCGAAGGGGCGAACGTGTCGATTATTGAAAATGGCAAAACGCTGGAAGCCGTTGAAGGGCCTTACGGCGAGGAAGGAATGATCGTCCAGGCGTTTTATCAACTGCCGAAGTTTGGTGACAGCTATACCCTGATTGGCAGCTGGCTCATCAACGATCAGCCAGCCGGGATTGGCATCCGCGAAGATCGCGCGCTGATCACGCAGGATCTGTCACGGTTCTATCCGCACATTTTCGTCGAGTGATCGGGTGTGCCGGGGTGCGAGCGGAAGCCCTCACCCCGGCCCTTTCTCTTTGGGAAAGGCATGCATACGTTATCCAATCTGCACCGACAACATACTTAAGCTTCCCATCTCAATGCCATCGACCGGTATGCTGATCGGCTCCTGACCATCCCACGCGCCCAGTACATACAGCAACGGCAGAAAGTGTTCCGGCGTCGGGTTAGAGAGTGAACCGCCTTCGTGATCCAGATAGTTCACCAGCGGATGCTCCTCAACCGGCCCTTGCCAGGTCAGATTCGCTTTCACGTAATCGTTAAAAGATGTCGCCCACGGGTATGGCGTGTTCTCACCGTGCCAGCGCGCTGTACGCAGGTTGTGTACCACGTTGCCGCTTGCGATCAGCATGATACCCTCGTCGCGTAAGGTCGCCAGTTTTCGCCCCATCTCCAGGTGCCAGGCCGCCGGTTTAGTGCTGTCGATACTCAACTGCACCATTGGGATGTCCGCCTCGGGATACATCTTTATCAGTACGCCCCACGAGCCATGGTCAAAGCCCCAGGCTTCGTTATCCAGCGCCACAGGCACAGGCGCGAGTAAGTCCACCAGCTGTCGGGCCAGCGCTGGCGAGCCGGGTGCCGGATAGTGCGTGTCGTACAACGCCTGCGGGAAGCCGCCGAAATCATGAATGGTTTTTGGCGTTTCCATTGCGGTCACGCCCGTGCCCCGGGTAAACCAGTGCGCAGACACCACCACAATCGCTTTCGGACGCGGTAGCGTCTCGCCCAGATGACGCCATACTCGGGTATAGACGTTGTCTTCCAGAACGTTCATTGGGCTACCGTGGCCTAAAAACAGTGCTGGCATACGGGAAGAAGTCATGGTGATATCCTTACAGAAGGTGTCAATTTAATGGTTCTACATTACGCGCAATCTCGCCCGGATGAACGCTGATAAGCGTGAAGATCATCATCAGGAAATTTGAATGTAAGGAATGTGTAAAGCAGGGTTTCGCCTCTCGCTTTGACCGAAATGAACCATTAATATTAATGATAATCATTATCATAAGGAGCAATGCATGTCAGTCCCCTTGATCCTGACTATACTGGCGGGCGCCGCAACGTTCATCGGTGCCATTCTCGGTGTGCTTGGTCAAAAGCCGTCTAACCGCGTGCTGGCCTTCTCATTGGGCTTTGCTGCCGGGATCATGCTGCTCATCTCTCTGATGGAGATGCTCCCTGCCGCACTGGGCACCGAAGGCATGTCTCCGGTGCTGGGGTATGGCATGTTTGTATTCGGCCTGCTTGGCTACTTTGCCCTCGACCGCATGCTGCCGCACGCGCATCCGCAGGATTTAATGCAAAAAAGCGTGACCCCGATGCCGCGCAATATTAAGCGCACGGCCATTCTGTTAACGCTCGGCATAAGCCTGCACAACTTCCCGGAAGGCGTGGCAACCTATGTCACCGCCAGCAGCAATCTGGAGATGGGCTTTGGTATCGCCCTGGCGGTAGCTTTGCACAATATTCCTGAAGGACTGGCAGTGGCCGGGCCGGTTTATGCCGCCACGGGCTCGAAACGGACCGCGGTCTTCTGGGCGGGGATCTCGGGGATGGCCGAAATTCTCGGCGGCGTGCTGGCGTGGTTGATTCTGGGCAGTCTGGTCTCGCCTGTGGTGATGGCCGCTATCATGGCCGCCGTGGCCGGGATAATGGTGGCGCTCTCCGTGGATGAGCTGATGCCGCTGGCGAAAGAGATCGATCCGAATAATAACCCGAGCTATGGCGTGCTGTGCGGCATGTCGGTGATGGGCTTGAGCCTGGTGCTGCTGCAAACAGCTGGGATCGGCTAAGACAATCGCGCATTAACGTCTCACAACAAAAAAGCCGGGTTTCCCCGGCTTTTTCACATCAGCCCTTTCAGCTGGCTTTGCGCGCGTGCGCCTGGCGATACTCCACCAGATCTTCAATCGTCACCACGGGCATATTATGCAGACGGGCAAAGGTGATGCACTCCGGCGCACGTGCCATGGTGCCATCGTCGTTGGTGAGTTCACACAGTACGCCCGCAGGTTTAAAGCCTGCCAGGGTCACGAGGTCAATGGTCGCTTCGGTGTGACCGCCACGGGTCAATACACCGCCAGCCTGCGCACGCAACGGGAAGACGTGGCCTGGACGATGCAGGTCTGATGGCTTCGCATCATCGGCAATCGCGGCACGTACGGTGGTCAGACGGTCAGCCGCCGACACGCCGGTGGTCACGCCATGTGCCGCTTCGATGGTCACGGTAAAACCGGTTCCAAAGGCGCTGGTGTTGTTTTCAACCATCATGGGCAGGTCGAGCTGCTTACGACGGTCTTCGTTGATACACAGGCACACGATGCCGCTACCGTGACGGATGGTCAGCGCCATCTGCTCAACGGTCATGTTTTCGGCGGCGAAAATCATGTCGCCTTCATTTTCACGGTTTTCATCGTCAAGCACCATCACGCCGCGGCCTTCGCGCAGTGCATCCAGTGCATGTTCAACACGTTCAATAGAAGTGCCAAAAGAGGAAAGTAGCGTCTGATTCATGGTAAAAAAACCTCATTAACATTATGGTTACCAGAATCAGGGCAGTCTTAGGAGCGCCGTATAAGCGGCAAAAAGATAACGTGAGCGGGCCAGGCCCGACTTGATCGTTACTCTCTCCCATCCGGACTCTAACCGTCGGCCCCGGAATTACACCGGATCTGCTGTCCTTTGAGTGGTGACCCAAAGCGCTCGCGGGCTTTCAGCGTTACGCTGATTTACCGCCGGTGGGGAATTTCGCCCCGCCCTGAGAATAAGCGAGATAACTATAACGCGATTGATTACCCCGGGCAATGCGCAGACATAAAATCTCCTTTATCCTGGGGCATGACGCGCTACAATGTTCATTAACACCGTCTTATCAAGGGAAGCCACAATGATTGACCCGAAGAAAATTGAGCAAATTGCGCGTCAGGTTCATGAGTCTATGCCAAAAGGCATTCGTGAGTTTGGGGATGACGTAGAGAAGAAAATCCGCCAGACGCTGCAGGCGCAGTTGGTTCGCCTTGATTTAGTCAGCCGCGAAGAGTTTGACGTGCAGACGCAGGTTCTGCTGCGTACCCGCGAGAAGCTGGCCCTGCTGGAGCAGCGTCTGAACGAGCTGGAAAACCGCAATACGCCAGCGGAAGTAAAACCGGCACCGGCCATTCCACCGGTTGATGAAGCAGAATAATAGCCGCGTATAACGGGCTGTTTGCGAAGATACCCTCTCCTGCAAAGAGAGGGTGAAAAAAAACGGGCCAGATGGCCCGCTTTTTATTGGCTGACTTTATTTGCTGTCTTTCTGGATCTTCTTGATGATGTTGGTGGTTGAGCACCCATCCTCAAAGTTGAGCACCATCACTTCACCGCCATTGGCCCAGACCTCTTCGCTGCCTGCGATTTGATCCGGTTTGTAATCGCCGCCTTTCACCAGCAGATCCGGCAAAATACCGGCAATCAGGCGCTGCGGGGTATCTTCTTCAAACGACACCACCCAGTCCACCGCTTCCAGCGCACCCAGCACGATCATGCGCTGCTCCAGCGGGTTCACCGGACGCGTTTCTCCTTTAAGACGTTTCGTCGACGCATCGCTGTTCACCGCCACAATCAGACGGTCGCCCAGCTTACGCGCATTGGCCAGATAAGAGACATGACCGGCATGCAGGATGTCGAACACGCCGTTGGTCATCACCACTTTTTCACCGCGTTTACGGGCGGCGGCAACGGCCACTTTCAGCTCATCTTCGCTCATCACGCCAAAACCGGTATCGGCACGACCGCGCACCGCGTTTTCCAGTTCGATCGGCGAAACGGTGGAAGTCCCCAGCTTGCCGACGACCACGCCTGCTGCCGCATTAGCGAAGTAGCACGCTTCTTCCAGAGAGTTCCCTGCCGCCAGCGTCGCCGCCAGAACGCCAATGACCGTGTCGCCGGCACCGGTCACGTCATACACTTCCTGCGCCTGGGTCGGCATATGCAGCGGCGCTTTGCCAGGCTGCAGCAGCGTCATCCCCTGCTCGGAGCGGGTCACCAGCAGCGCGGAGAGTTCGAAGTCAGCAATGATCTTCATGCCGCGCTCAACGAGCTCTTCTTCCGTCTTACATTTGCCCGCCACCGCTTCAAACTCAGAGAGGTTTGGCGTCAGCAGCGTTGCGCCGCGATAGCGCTCAAAGTCAGTACCTTTCGGGTCGATCAGCACGGGCACATTGGCTTTACGCGCGAGCTGAATCATCTGCTGTACGCTTGCCAGCGCACCTTTGGCGTAGTCGGACAGCACCAGCGCGCCGATAGTGCTCAGCGCCTGGTTAATGCGCTCGTGCAGCGGCTCAGGATCAACGCCCTCAAAGCCTTCCTCGAAGTCGAGGCGGATCAGCTGCTGGTTACGCGACAGAACGCGCAGTTTGGTGATCGTCGGGTGTGTCGGAACCGAAACGAAGTCGCACTTCACATTCACGTCCGCCAGCGACTTGCTCAGCGCACGCGCCGCATCGTCAATGCCGGTTAAGCCAACCAGACGCGACTGCGCGCCCAGAGAGGCAATGTTCATCGCCACGTTTGCCGCGCCGCCAGGACGCTCTTCAATGGTGTCGACCTTAACTACCGGTACCGGTGCTTCCGGAGAGATGCGGCTGGTCGGCCCGTACCAGTAGCGATCCAGCATGACATCCCCGACAACCATAACTCCAGCACGTTCAAACTCTGGCAGTGTTACTTTCATTCCTGACTCCAGAAAGATTCACAATTTGCGCGCGATAATATCACACTTGTTTTGTTACGCACGGTTCCACCAGCCACTTCTGCCAGCTGGCGGTGACCTGCGCGCGTTCAGTGGCGAAACAGTCCAGCGCAACGTGGCCAGGCTGCTCCTGTAAGGCCAGGTGGTGCAGCTCGTCGCGCAGCGTGGTATAGGCGCGCGTTAAGGCCTGCGCCTCCTGCTCATCCATAATGTCGTTTTGCGCCAGCAGTTCCAGAATACGCACATTATCAGACCAGCGGGTCAGCTTCGGTTTAGCGTGCGCATGGCGTAGCACCAGATATTGCGTAATAAATTCAATATCGGTAATGCCGCCCTCATCCGCTTTAATATCAAAGCGATCGCGATGCTTATTGCCCAGGTGCGCGCGCATTTTCTCGCGCATCTCACGCACCTCGGTCTGCAGCGTGCTGCCGTCACGCGGGGTTGTCATAATCTCCCGACGAATGGCATCAAACTGCGTTTTCAGCGACGGATCGCCGTACACCACGCGGGCACGCACCAGCGCCTGATGTTCCCACGTCCAGGCTTCATTCTTCTGGTACTCAGCGAAGGACTCCGTTGAGGTCACCAGCATGCCGGCCGCGCCGGAAGGACGCAGACGCGCATCCACTTCATATAAAATGCCGGATGACGTGCGGGTGCTGAACAGATGCATAATGCGCTGGGCCAGACGCAGGTAGAACTGACGCCCGTCGATTTCACGCTCGCCGTCGGTCATGACGTCTGCCGGGCAGTCATGCAGGAAGATTAAATCGAGATCCGAGCTGTACCCCAGTTCCCATCCGCCGAGCTTACCGTAACCCACAACGGCAAAACCGCGGCCTTCGCGGTCAGCAAGGTGTTTCGGCTGGCCGTAGCGCGCCACCATCTGAATCCATGCCTGATGCACCACCGCATCAATGATCGCTTCTGCAAGCCAGGTTAAGTGATCGCTCACTTTCATCACTGGCAGCGTTCCGGCGATATCTGCCGCCGCCACGCGCAGCATTTGCGCCTGCTTAAACTGACGCAGCGCCTCCAGCTGTTGCTCTTCGTCCTCTTCCGGTACGCGCAGCAGATACTGACGCAGCTCGTCACGGTAGGCGTCCGTTGCCGTCGGCTGGTAGAGCGTATTGGGATCGAGCAGCTCATCCAGCAGCAGCGGATACCGCGCCAGCTTGTTGGCCACCATCGGCGAAGCGGCGCAAAGCGTAATCAGATGCTTGAGCGCGCCCGGGAACTCGCTCAGCAACTCAAGATAGGTCGTACGGGTGATGATCCCGCTCAGCAGCGGCATCATGCGCGACAGCGGGACCGGCGCATCCGCACGCGAGCAGACGTTGCTCAGCAGGTGCGGCATCAGATGATCCAGCACCTGACGACCGCGCGGACCAATGGCCCGTTTATTCAGTTCGAGACGGAAATCAGCAATTAACGCCACCACACGATGGCGATCGTCGTCGCTCAGGTGCGCCAGCACCGGCGTGGTGTCATCTTCCTGCAGCGCGTCCTGCCACAATTCGCGCCAGTGTTCAGAGAGCGTATCGTCCTGCGATTCACTTTCATCGTCACCAATCAGCGCGTTAAAGACACGGCGCACGCCGGCCATATGCGCATCCAGTTGCCCGGTCAACGTTGACCAGTCGTCGACGTGCATCCCCCAGGCCAGCCGCGCCCGGTTCAGGTCATCGCCTGGTAAAGTCTGGGTCTGCTCGTCATTGATGCTTTGCAGCAGGTTTTCCAGGCGGCGCAGGAACAGATAGGCCTCACGCAGGATCTGCGCGTCGCCTTCCGGCAGCAGATGCAGTTGCTCTATGGCTGACAGCGTCGGCAGCAGCGAACGGGATTGCAGTGAAGGCTCACGTCCGCCGCGGATCAGCTGGAAGACCTGAACGATAAATTCGATTTCGCGAATGCCGCCCGCGCCGAGCTTGATGTTGTCCTTCAGACCCCGGCGACGCACTTCACGGGCGATCATTCCTTTCATGTTGCGCAGCGACTGAATAACGCTGAAGTCGATATAGCGACGGAACACGAACGGGCGCAGCATGGCGCGCAGCTCGTTGGCGTAGGCATCGTCGCTGTCTCCCATGATCCGCGCTTTGACCATCGCGTAACGCTCCCAGTCGCGCCCCTGCTCTTGGTAATAATCTTCCAGTGCCGCAAAGCTCAGCACCAGCGGACCGCTGTCGCCAAACGGGCGCAGGCGCATATCCACGCGATAGACAAAACCATCCTGGGTAGGTTGATCCAGCGCTTTAATCAGACGTTGCCCGAGACGGGTAAAGAACTGCGCATTGTCCAGTTCACGGCGGCCCCCGCGTGTGGAGCCGTTCTCCGGCCAGGCAAAAATCAGGTCGATATCCGAGGAGAAATTCAGTTCGCAGCCCCCGAGCTTGCCCATGCCCAGAATCAAGAGTGGCTGAGGAACCCCATCCTCATTGCACGGCGTGCCCCACTCTTTACAACAGGCGGCATAGAGCCAGTCCCGTGCGGCAACAATCAGCGTCTGTGCCAGCTCGCTCAGCTGCTGCAGGGTACTTTCTTCGCTGACCATTTCCAGCGCCTGAGCCCAGGCAATACGCACCATCACCCGGCGGCGGAACTGGCGCAGGACGCGCATCAGTGTCGCCTCATCCGCGACCTCTTCAAGTGCGGTTTGCAACCAGCCCGCATAATGCCGCCACTCGTCTGCCTGCGGCGGGGTGCTCTCAAGCGCCTCCAGCCAGTCCGGGTAAGCGGTGATACTTTCCTGCACAAAATCACTGAAGGTGAGCACGCTCCTGGCCTGCTCGCTTAACGATGACGCCGGTAATGACTCAGGCAGACGTTCGCAAACGGTCTGCCACTGCTGCTGTAACTGCGAAGAAAGCGGCATTATAGGGTTCCTTGCCAGAGTTAACGTTTTCCGCTGTGCAGCCAGAACGGCTCCTGCGAAATGGCTTCATTACGGAAATGCTCAATCTCAATGTGCTGACGGGTTTCGATAGCATGTTTCAGCCCCTGCCAGTTCTCCAGCCAGGCCTGCGCTTTAGGGCCGTCATAGGCACCCGACAGCAGCAGCATGCTGTCGATATTGCGCGACAGGCGGATCAGCTGATCGCCATACTGGTCTCCCAGCGGATACGCAAAGGTGGTTTTAAGCTCCGCCGCGTGGCGTGAAAGATGGATATCCGCGAAACGTTTGAAGTTATCTTCAATTTTGGCCTGCGCTTTTGCATCCAGGAAGGCACGCCAGCTGCGCGTCACCAGAAACTCGGTCAGCGCCAGCCTGGCGGCGGCGTTTTGCGGGCTGTAGAGTGCCGTTTGCGCGGATACGTCAGAGAGCAGCAGCGCTTCGGTCTGGGTCAGCAGGTCACGTAAGTGAGCGCTCGCTTTGCGAGGTACGATGCCGCCGAACAGCGCCAGGGTATGACGCACAAGGCTCATCGCCGCTAACACGTGCGCTTTTGCGTTTTTCACATTACGCACCCACAGCTCTTCATGATAAAGCCACTGTGAGAGCGCCAGCTCCAGTGCCGCCTCCATGCCCTGCTCAACGCTGGCTTTCGGTGGCACGTGCAAAATAGTCGTCTCTTTCAGCAGGCGCGGCGCATTCCCGGCGGCCAGATGATACCCCCGCGCCGCTTTGCTCAGGCTGCCCTGACGCAGGCCCGGCTGGCTTACCAGCTTACGCGCCAGCTTCAGTACGTCCTGGACTTCACCTTCCAGCAGTTCAAGCTCCAGCTCGCAAATCGGCTCCTGAAGCTCACCCGCTTTTACCTCACCCTGATCGAGGGCGATTTCAATGCGGCTTTTCCCTTCCGTTACCAGCCATTTTTCACGCCAGAAATCGGTACTAAACAGCGGTTTCACCTCGGCGGATAAGGTTTCTGGCAGCACGCCGTCCGGCCAGACTTCTGCCGGGAAACGATCCAGCTCAAGTTCTGGCTGATTGATGTCGATATTGTATTCCGGGCGCTGATGCAAACCGCCGACCACGCGGCCAGCGATTTTCATCGTCATCTCGTAGCGCCCGTTCGCGCCACGGATGCGCAACCCCATATCATGGCGGCGCAGCCAGTTGTCTGGCGTTTCGTAATAGATATTAAGCAGTTGTACCGGTTCATGGTGTTCGCCGGAAAGGGTCTGCAGATGCTGACGGAGTGCGTCAACGCTGTCTTTTTCGACGATAAATTTTAATTCGATTTCTTGAGCCATAGCCTTGTACTTTTGCAGGCGTCACAGACGCGTCAATGAGGGCGAACTTCCTCGCCATTTGTTTGTCAGTACATAGTATTTTGCGCCAAATTGCCACGCAATGAGCAATTTGACGGGCGTAAATGTTTAGGGTCGTGACACAGATGATTCTGATTGCTGACGAATGCTTTGCGTAGAGACACTGTTGCCACTACTATCGTTCCACTATTTATGAAAATAACGACTAATGATGCTTAAATTACGCCTGATTGGACTTACTTTCCTCGCTTTTAGCGCCGCAACCGCCGTGCACGCTGAAGAGAAGCGTTACGTTTCTGACGAACTGAACACCTGGGTACGCAGTGGCCCTGGAGATAATTATCGCCTCGTGGGTACGGTCAATGCCGGCGAGGAAGTGACGCTGTTACAGACCAACGCGGAGACCAATTATGGTCAGGTTCGCGACAGTACCGGCCGCACGTCCTGGATCCCACTGAAAGAGCTGAGCGCGGTGCCAAGCCTGCGCACCCGCGTGCCGGATCTGGAAAATCAGGTGAAAACGCTGACCGACAAGCTGAACAATATCGACGGTACCTGGAACCAGCGTACCGCGGAAATGCAGCAGAAAGTGGCCCAGAGCGACAGCGTGATTAACGGTCTGAAAGATGAGAATCAGAAACTGAAAAACGAGCTGATTGTCGCGCAGAAGAAGGTGAACGCCGCCAATCTGCAACTTGATGACAAACAACGTACCATCATCATGCAGTGGTTTATGTACGGTGGCGGTGTGCTGGGCGTTGGCCTGGTGCTGGGTCTGGTGCTTCCTCACCTGATCCCAAGCCGTAAGCGTAAAGACCGCTGGATGAACTAATTCGTCTTCTCTGCCAGACTTACGTATTATCTTGCGAAAAGAGAAAACGGGAGTACAGGGCGTGAAGAGTTATCTGGTCGGTGGTGCGGTACGTGATGCGTTGTTAGGTCTGCCGGTCAAAGATAAAGACTGGGTGGTGGTGGGAGCCACACCTGAAGAGATGCTTAACGCGGGCTACCAGCAGGTAGGCCGCGATTTTCCCGTGTTTCTGCATCCGCAAAGCCGTGAGGAGTACGCCCTGGCGCGTACCGAACGGAAATCCGGTTCGGGTTATACCGGCTTCTCCTGCTATGCCGCACCGGACGTCACGCTGGAGCAAGATCTCCTGCGTCGCGATCTCACCATCAACGCGCTGGCGCAGGACGAAGACGGCCAGATCATTGACGCGTATGGCGGTCAGGACGATCTGCGTAATCGACTGCTGCGTCACGTCTCCCCGGCGTTTTCTGAAGATCCGCTCCGCGTACTGCGCGTGGCGCGCTTTGCGGCGCGTTACGCGCATCTGAGCTTCCGCATTGCCGATGAGACCCTGGCACTGATGACCGCCATGACCGAGGCGGGCGAACTGGCCCACCTCACGCCAGAGCGCGTCTGGAAAGAGACGGAAAACGCCCTTACTACCCGCAACCCGCAGGTCTTTTTCCAGGTGCTGCGTGACTGTGGCGCCCTGAAAGTGCTGTTCCCGGAAATTGACGCGCTGTTCGGCGTGCCCGCCCCGGCGAAATGGCACCCGGAAATCGATACCGGCGTGCATACCCTGATGACCCTGAGTATGGCTGCCATGCTCAGCCCCGAGGTGGATGTGCGTTTTTCAACGCTGTGCCACGATCTCGGCAAAGGATTAACGCCAAAAGCCATGTGGCCGCGCCACCATGGCCACGGTCCTGCCGGGGTGAAGCTGGTCGAAGGGCTTTGCCAGCGCCTGCGGGTACCCAACGAGATCCGCGATCTCGCCAGACTGGTGGCGGAATTTCACGACCTGATCCACACCTTCCCGATCCTCAAACCGGCCACCATCGTTAAGCTGTTTGATAACATCGACGCATGGCGCAAACCCCAGCGCGTCGAGCAGATCGCGTTGACCAGCGAAGCCGACGTACGTGGCCGCACCGGTTTTGAAGCCTGCGATTATCCGCAGGGGCGGCTGTTACGCGCAGCGTGGGACGTGGCAAAAGCGGTACCGACTAAAGCGGTTGTCGAGGCGGGCTTCAAGGGACCGGAAATCCGGGAAGAGCTGACGAAACGTCGAATTCAGGCGGTGACGGACTGGAAGGAAAAGCATTGCCCTCAGCCTAAAGACTGAGGGCCGTCGGTCAGAAGAAGACCACGTAAACCGCAGCCGCCACGATAAAGCGATAGATCGCGAACGGAATAAACGAGATACGCTTAATCAACTGCAGGAAGGTTTTGATGGCGATCAGCGCCACGATAAAGGCAGTGACAAAGCCCACGGCGAACATCGGAATGTCACCCGTGGTGAGGAAGCCAATGCTTTTATAGACGTCGAGTGCGGTCGCGCCCATCATCATCGGCACCGCCAGCAGGAACGAGAACTCCGACGCAGCATAACGGCTAACGCCCATCAGCATCCCGCCAGAGATGGTCGCGCCTGAGCGTGAAAAGCCCGGCCACAGCGCCAGACACTGGAAACAACCGATGATAAACGCCTGACGGTAGGTCATGTCATCCAGACCTTCCGCGCGTGGCGTTTTCGGCTTCAGCAGTTCTGCCGCGATCAGCAGGAAACCGCCGACAACCAGCGCATACATGACGTTAATTGGGTTAAACAGCGATTTAATGGTGTCGTGGAAAACCAGGCCCAGAACCACTGCCGGAACCATGCCAAGCAGAATATGGATAAGCGTCAGGCGACCTTTGCTTTCACCCTCACGCTGAGGAAGACGGCCAAAGTGGATACCGATAAGCCCGAACAGACGACGCCAGAACATTACAACGACCGCCAGAATAGACCCCAACTGAATGACAACTTCAAACGTCTTTGCGGTATCGCCTTCAAAGCCCAGCAGATGGCCAACGATAATCATATGGCCCGTACTGGAAACCGGCAAAAACTCCGTCAATCCTTCGACCACACCCAGTATTGCCGCCACCAGCAGCGAGTGCATATCGCTCATCTATAAACCCCTAAAAAGATATAAAAAAAACGGTGTCCCACGCGGACAACCGTGAAAGATACAGCTTTAAGACCGGTATAACCTAAAATGGTTTAGCTATTATGACGTTAAATCTTCCCTTTCAGATTTGTGCCACGCTCAATGATCACGCCGACGTTAGCGGCACGCGCCACGGCGCCCGGTTTGCTCAACTTGATGCGTACCCACGGTGCGTTGAACTTGCTCAGCAGCAGCTCAGCCACCTCTTCTGCCACACGCTCCACCAGCGCAAAACGTTGCCCTTCGACGTGGCCCACGACCGTTTCACTGATATCGGCGTAGCTCAGACAGTCATTCACGTCGTCGCTTTTTGCTGACTTGAGGTTATCCCAGCCCATTTCGATATCGAACACGAGTTTCTGTTCAATGGTCTGTTCCCAGTCGTAAACACCAATAGTGGTGATTACCGAAAGTTGCTCTATAAATACAATATCCATCACGACCTGCCTGCTTTTTGGCTAAACCGGATACCACTTCCGGCGAATTATGCGTATTATCCACAGATGCTGAGAATACAGATACATTTTCAAAACGGAACAGCGTTATGAGTGCAATCGCGCCTGGAATGATCCTCCTCGCCTACCTTTGCGGCTCAATCTCCAGCGCCATTCTGGTCTGCCGCATTGCCGGGTTACCTGACCCGCGCGAAAGTGGTTCCGGGAATCCGGGGGCGACCAATGTACTACGAATTGGCGGCAAGGGAGCAGCCGTAGCGGTATTGATTTTTGATGTTCTGAAAGGAATGTTACCCGTCTGGGGAGCGTATGCGCTGGGCGTAACGCCGTTCTGGCTGGGGCTCATTGCTATCGCCGCCTGTGTCGGCCATATATGGCCTGTATTCTTTGGTTTTAAAGGCGGTAAAGGCGTGGCCACCGCCTTTGGTGCTATTGCCCCAATCGGCTGGGACTTAACCGGCGTGATGGCCGGCACCTGGCTACTGACCATTCTTCTGAGCGGTTACTCATCACTGGGCGCCATCGTCAGCGCGCTGATCGCGCCATTCTATGTCTGGTGGTTCAAACCGCAGTTTACCTTCCCGGTGTCGATGCTCTCCTGCCTCATCCTGCTGCGTCATCACGATAATATTCAGCGCCTGTGGCGTCGCCAGGAGACCAAAATCTGGTCGAAGCTCAGGAGAAAGAAAAAAGACGCCCCGTAAGGGGTTAGTTATGCCTTATAACCAAATGTGATTTTGGTCACCCTCTGCCTGTGGTAACTGTTAATGACACAACACAACCACACAAAAAGAAAATGGCAGACATTACAGACACAACTCCCCTTTCAACGGCAGGACATTCGCCTGATGGCGACATCAAGTGGGTACGTAACGCCTCTGACGTTTCACGTCTGGTCAACGACGTTTCTCAGGGTCGGGCCAACGCCCGCATCGTAGTCGGTATCGCGCTGGGCGGTATTTTCCTCGATGCGTACGACCTTGGTGCGCTGGCGTTCGGCATCAAAGACATCACCCGCGAATTTAATCTCACCCCTGCCGGTACCGGCATGGTGGCCTCGGCCATTACCTTTGGTGCGATTGTCGGGGCGCTACTGGGTGGCTATCTCACGGACAAGATCGGACGCTACCGCGTCTTTATGGCCGACATGCTGTTCTTCGTGGTAGCGGCCATCGCCTGTGCACTGGCACCCAACGAATATGCGCTGGCGGGCGCACGCTTTGTGATGGGCCTCGGCGTGGGGATCGATCTGCCGGTGGCGATGGCGTTTCTTAGCGAGTTCGCCAGGCTCAAAGGCCCCGGAAACAAGGCCTCCAGCGTGGCAATGTGGTGCCCAACCTGGTATGCCGCAATCAGCATCTCTTACCTGTTGGTGTTATTCTTCTACGCCGTACTGCCAGAAAGTCACAGCGACTGGCTGTGGCGCTTAATCCTGGGGTTTGGCGCGGTGCCTGCGCTGATGATTATCGCCATTCGTAGCCGCTACATGAGCGAGTCCCCGGTCTGGGCGGCGAATCAGGGCAACCTGAAAGAGGCGGCCGCTATCTTGCGGCAATCGTATAACATCAACGCCCACGTGCCGCAGGATGCGCTTAACCAACCGGCACCGGTGGTCAACAAGGCGAAGTGGGCAAATTATCTGAACCTGTTCCGTGGCGTCTATCTGCGACGTACCACGCTCGCTACCCTGCTCTCGGTGGTGTCGTCTTTCGCCTATAACGCCGTCGCATTTGGTCTGCCGGTCATTATCTCCAGCTTCTTTGTGCAGTCGATGCTGACCACTATTCTGATCTCGCTGGTGCTAAACCTGCTGTTTGCCTTCGTCGGCGGATTGCTGGCAGTGCGCTATGTTCCGCGTTTCGGCGCGTGGCGGATGTCGCTGGCGGGCTACGCCTGTCAGCTTATTGCTCTGCTGGGGCTGGCGCTGACTGGTCGTCCGGAAGGCGTATCGGAAGGCGTTATCGCCGTCGCGATGCTGGCGCTGTTCCTGTTCGGTCAGGGATTTGGGCCCGGTGCCCATACCATGACGTTTGCGTCCCTGAGCTATCCCACCTCTCTGCGCGGCGTGGGCGTGGGCCTTAACCAGACGCTGATGCGCAGCAGTTCTACGCTCTCGCTGTTTCTGTTCCCTCTGCTGGTGGCCTCTCTTGATACCGCCGTGTTCTGGGTGATCGCCCTGGCACCGTTTATCGGGCTGGCTTCGCTGCTGGCGATCCGCTGGGAGCCGTCCGGCTATGATGTGGATGCAGAGGATTATCGATAACCTTCTCAACCGGCTCCTTGAGCCGGTTTTTTTATCCATAAGCGACTCATATGACAGCCTTCATTTCTGCCAGGGCATACTGAAACGTCTCCCGATGATGAGCAGATGGATGCAGCATGTTAGCAGCTCAGGTCACTGATAATTCTTACAAAGGCTGGCAGGCATCGCTTGCCCTGCAGTTTTGTTACACCCCTGAGAAAACCCTCCTGCACGCTGCTCATCACATCGGGCCCCTCACCGTACAGCGACCTTTTTATCCCGAAGGCGACACCTGTCACCTGTATTTACTGCACCCGCCAGGCGGGATAGTCGGCGGCGATACGCTGGATATTTCGGTGCATCTGGACGCGAAAAGCCATGCGCTGATCACCATGCCCGGCGCGAGCAAGTTCTATCGCAGCAGCGGCCCGCAGGCCTGTCTCAATCAGCACTTCTGGCTCGGTGATGAGGCTACGCTGGAGTGGCTGCCGCAGGACACCATTATCTTTCCCGGTGCGAATGCCGCCCTGCGTTCCGTTTTTCATCTGAAGGCCTCCAGTACGCTGCTGGCGTGGGAGCTGTACTGTCTGGGTCGCCCGGTGATCGGCGAAACCTTCAGCCACGGCACGCTGGAAAGCCGCCTTGAGATCTGGGTCGACGATGAGCCACGGCTGATTGAACGTCAGCACCTCAGCAATGGCGATCTCACGCCCGTTGCAGGTCTCCCGTGGGTCGGCACGCTGCTGTTCTTTCCGGCCAGGGAAGCGCACCTCGAAACGGTGCGCGAACTGCTGACGCCGCTGAGCCATTTTGCCGGGGCAACGCTCACAGACGATCTGCTGTCGGTGCGTTTTCTCTCCCACGACAACCTGATTTGCCAGCGGGTGATGCGCGATATCTGGCAGTCGCTTCGCCCGCTTTTAACCCCCAAAACCGCCTGTTCGCCGCGTATCTGGCAGACATAAGAGAAACGTTATGGAACTGACCCCCAGAGAAAAAGACAAGCTGTTGCTGTTTACCGCTGCGCTGGTTGCCGAACGCCGCCTTGCGCGCGGGGTAAAACTGAATTACCCGGAATCAGTCGCGCTGATCAGCGCGTTTATTATGGAAGGCGCCCGCGATGGCGAAACCGTCGCCTCACTGATGGAAGCGGGCCGTCACGTCCTGACGCGCGACCAGGTGATGGAAGGCGTACCGGAGATGATCCCCGACATTCAGGTGGAAGCGACGTTCCCAGACGGATCAAAGCTCGTCACCGTCCATAACCCGATCGTATAAGGAGCGCGTGATGATCCCAGGCGAATACCAGATCCAATACGGAAACATTGCGATCAACGTTGGGCGAGACACGCAAAACGTGATCGTCGAAAACCATGGCGACAGGCCGATCCAGGTGGGATCGCACTACCACTTTTATGAGATTAACCCGGCGCTGAAATTCGACCGGGAAGCCACCAAAGGCTATCGGCTGAATATTCCGGCAGGCACCGCCGTGCGTTTCGAACCCGGACAGAAGCGCGAGGTGACGCTGGTTCAGGTCAGCGGCGCGCAGCGTATTTTCGGCTTTCGCGGCGAGGTGATGGGAGAGGTGAAAAATGGCTGAAATTTCACGCCAGGCCTACGCCGATATGTTCGGCCCCACCACTGGCGATAAAGTGCGTCTGGCCGACAGCGAGCTGTGGATAGAAGTGGAAAACGATCTCACCGTCTACGGCGAAGAGGTCAAATTCGGCGGCGGAAAGGTGATCCGCGACGGTATGGGCCAGGGGCAGATGACATCCGACGGCTGCGTGGATCTGGTGCTGACCAACGCGCTGATTATCGATCACTGGGGGATCGTTAAAGCCGATATTGGCGTAAAAAACGGACGGATCTTTGCCGTGGGTAAAGCCGGCAACCCGGATATACAGCCCGGGGTCACGATCCCGATTGGCGCAGCGACAGAAGTGATCGCCGCCGAAGGGAAAATTGTCACCGCCGGCGGGATCGACACGCACATCCACTGGATCTGCCCGCAGCAGGCGGAAGAGGCGCTGGTCTCTGGCGTCACCACCATGATTGGTGGGGGCACGGGCCCAGCGGCAGGCACCAACGCCACGACCTGTACGCCAGGGCCCTGGTATATCGCGCGGATGTTGCAGGCGGCCGATACACTCCCGGTGAATATCGGCCTGCTTGGCAAAGGTAACGGTTCCAACCCTGATGCCCTGCGCGAGCAGATCGCAGCGGGTGCCATCGGGCTGAAGATCCACGAAGACTGGGGCGCGACGCCTGCCGCCATCAACTGCTCACTGGCGGTGGCGGAGGAGATGGATATTCAGGTGGCGCTGCACAGCGACACGCTGAACGAATCCGGGTTTGTTGAGGACACGCTGGCGGCTATCGGCGGACGGACCATTCACACCTTCCATACGGAAGGGGCAGGCGGCGGACATGCACCGGATATTATTACCGCCTGCGCGCACCCGAATATTCTGCCCTCCTCTACTAACCCGACGCTGCCCTACACGGTGAATACCATCGACGAGCATCTCGACATGCTGATGGTGTGTCACCACCTCGACCCGGATATCGCCGAGGACGTGGCCTTTGCTGAATCACGCATTCGCCGGGAGACCATCGCTGCGGAAGATGTCCTTCACGATATCGGAGCCTTCTCGCTGACCTCGTCCGATTCCCAGGCAATGGGTCGCGTCGGCGAAGTGATTATTCGTACCTGGCAGGTGGCGCACCGTATGAAGGTTCAGCGCGGCGCACTGCCGGAAGAGACCGGGAACAACGATAACTACCGCGTGAAACGCTATATCGCCAAATACACCATTAACCCGGCGCTAACCCACGGGATTGCCCATGAAGTGGGCTCGATTGAGGCCGGGAAACTGGCGGATTTAGTGGTCTGGCCCCCCGCGTTCTTTGGCGTCAAACCCGCCACCATTGTGAAAGGCGGGATGATCGCCTGCGCGCCGATGGGGGATATCAACGCCTCTATCCCAACGCCGCAACCGGTCCATTACCGTCCGATGTTTGGCTCGCTGGGTGCCGCACGCCATGCGACACGGCTGACGTTTGTCTCCCAGGCTGCCGATGCGAAGGGCATTTCGCACCAGCTCAGCCTGCAGAGCGGCATAGCCGTCGTAAAAGGCTGCCGCACGGTGAAAAAGGCCGACATGATCCACAACAGCCTGCAGCCCAACATCACCGTTGATGCACAAACTTACGAGGTTCGCGTTGATGGCGAGCTCATTACCAGCGAGCCGGCAGACGTTCTGCCGATGGCCCAACGCTATTTCCTGTTTTAAGGAGTGACGATGATCTACCTGACCCAACGCCTTGACCATGCCCATCCGATAACCGCCAGCGTCACGCTGCCGATTGATGTCCGGGTAAAAAGCCGTGCCCGCGTGACGCTGAATGACGGTCGCGAAGCCGGGCTGATGCTGCCGCGCGGCCTGCTGCTGCGCGGGGGAGATCTGCTGACCACTGACGACGGCAGCGAGGTGATCGAGGTGATCGCCGCGCCGGAATCGGTCTCCGTGGTGCGCTGCGACGATCCGTTCCTGCTCGCCCGCGCCTGCTACCACCTCGGCAACCGCCACGTGCCGCTGCAGATCATGCCCGGCGAGCTGCGCTATCACCACGATCATGTGCTCGATGACATGCTGCGCCAGTTCGGGCTCGAGGTGACATTTGCCACCCTCCCGTTTGAACCGGAAGCAGGGGCGTATACCAGCGATGCCCACAGCCATAGTCATAGCCATAGTCACTCTCACGCTCATTCACATTAAGGATTCATCATGCGTACGTTTTTACCTCTGCTACTGCTGGCCTTTTCTCTTCCTGCCCTGGCGCATCCCGGACACGGCACAGACAGCTTTCAGGCCGGTTTTTTCCATCCGCTGACGGGTCTTGATCATCTGCTGATGCTAACCGGTGCGGGCGTACTTTCGGCCCTGAGCGGGCGCAAGCTGCTGCTGCCCCTTGCCACTCTCAGCATGATGCTGGCCGGTGCCGTTGCAGGCAGCCTGCTTGGCGGCTTTAGCGGCATGGAAATGCTGATTATCGCCTCGCTGGCGGTCTGCGGCGCGATGATGTTTAAAACCGAAAATCGCCTGCTGTTGGCCGTGCCGGCGCTGGCAATGTTCCACGGCTGGGCGCACGGGGTAGAGATGTCTGGCCACAACTTCTGGCTCTTCACCAGCGGCTTTATGTTTGCCAGTGCCACGGTGCTGTGCGCCAGCTTCGCCGCCGGGTTGCTGTTGCGCCGTCACGACGGGTTACGTAAAACCTTTGGTGGCGGGCTGATTGTCTCTGCGCTGCTGGCGCTGATGGGCTGATGGAGCACGTCCGCCAGCGGCTGCGCCTGATGCAGCTCTCCAGCAGCAGCCTTCCGGTCGGGTCATTCACCTGGTCGCAGGGGCTGGAGTGGGCCGTAGAAGCAGGCTGGGTCCCCGATGCTGAGGCGTTCAAAAACTGGCAGATCCTGCAGATGGAGCAGAGCTTTTTCTGTGTCGATCTGCCGCTGTTTTCCCGACTTTATCAGGCGTGCGAGCAAAACGATTTGGCGACGGCAACACGCTGGACGGCTTACCTTCTCGCCTGCCGGGAAACGCGTGAACTGCGTGAAGAGGAACGCAACCGCGGGGCGGCCTTTACGCGCCTGCTCAAAAGCTGGGAGCCAGACTGTCCGGCAGAGTGGCGGACGCTGTTTATGCAAAGCCAGCTCAGCGGCATGGCGTGGCTCGGAGTACGCTGGGGCATTAGCGCCCATGAGCTGGCCCTGAGCCTGGGCTACAGCTGGATTGAGAGCGCGGTCATGGCGGGCGTCAAGCTGGTGCCGTTCGGGCAACAGGCGGCGCAGCAGCTGATTATCGACCTGAGCGACCACTTTGCTGCCGGGCTTGAACCGGCATTTTTGCGTGGCGACGACGCGCTGGGTGCGGCAACGCCGCTGTCGGCCATCGCCTCTGCGCGCCACGAAACACAATATTCACGATTATTCCGTTCCTGAGGAGACAACATGGCTGATTACAAACATCCCCTGCGCGTGGGCGTGGGCGGCCCGGTGGGGTCGGGCAAAACCGCGTTACTGGAAGCACTCTGCAAAGCAATGCGCGACACCTATCACCTGGCAGTGGTGACCAACGATATCTACACCAAAGAGGACCAGCGCATTCTCACCGAAGCGGGTGCCCTTGAGCCAGAGCGCATCGTGGGCGTGGAGACGGGCGGCTGCCCGCATACCGCAATCCGCGAAGATGCCTCAATGAACCTGGCGGCAGTGGAAGCGTTAAGCGAAAAGTTCGGCAATCTGGACCTGATCTTCGTTGAAAGCGGCGGTGACAACCTGAGCGCCACCTTCAGCCCGGAGCTGGCTGACCTGACGATCTATGTGATTGACGTCGCTGAAGGGGAGAAGATCCCGCGTAAGGGCGGCCCAGGGATAACCAAATCCGATTTTCTGGTGATCAACAAAACCGACCTGGCACCCTATGTGGGGGCCTCACTGGAGGTGATGGAGCGTGACACCAACCGCATGCGCGGCGAGCGCCCGTGGACCTTCACCAATCTGAAGGCGGGCGACGGACTGGCGACGATCGTGACATTTCTGGAAGAGAAAGGGATGTTGCGGGTGTAACCGTATAAATCCCCTCTCCCTGGCGGGAGAGGGTCAGACATTACGCCTCCGGCAACTCCGCCAGCGGCCAGCGTGGACGTACAGAGACGCTCAGATCGGCGGTCGCGCCAGCGTTCAGACGTACCATACCCGCGTAGGCGATCATCGCCCCGTTATCGGTACAGAATTCCGGACGGGCATAAAATACTTCCCCACCACGCTTTTGCATCATCTGCGCGAGTTTTGCACGCAGCGTGCGGTTGGCGCTGACGCCCCCGGCCATCACCAGACGCTTAAAGCCGGTCTTTTCCAGGGCGCGTTTGCATTTGATCATCAGGGTATCGACCACCGCATCTTCGAACGCACGGGCGATATCAGCACGGGTCTGCTCGCTATCGTCGTTATTGCGAATGGTATTGGCCGCGAAGGTTTTCAGACCGGAAAAGCTGAAATCCAGCCCTGGACGGTCAGTCATCGGACGCGGGAAGACGAAACGCCCTTCCGTGCCCTGCGATGCCATTTTCGAGAGCATCGGACCGCCAGGATAATCCAGACCCAGCAGTTTGGCCGTTTTGTCGAAGGCCTCACCGGCTGCGTCGTCAATGGACTCGCCGAGCAGCTCATACTTGCCAATCCCCGTTACGCTAATCAGCTGGGTATGGCCACCTGAAACCAGCAGCGCCACAAAAGGAAACGCAGGCGGATTATCTTCCAGCATCGGCGCCAGAAGATGCCCTTCCATATGGTGAACCGGAATGGCCGGCACATCCCACGCGAATGCCAGCGAACGGCCCACCGTTGCGCCGACCAGCAGCGCACCCACCAGGCCTGGGCCTGCGGTATACGCTACAGCATCAATATCAGTAGAGCTCAACCCGGCTTCTTTCAGCGCCGCCTGAATCAGGGGAACCGTTTTACGCACGTGGTCACGAGAAGCCAGTTCAGGCACGACGCCGCCGTAGTCAGCGTGTAATTTCACCTGACTATACAGTTGGTTGGCAAGAAGCCCTTTTTCGTCGTCGTAAATGGCGATGCCGGTCTCATCGCAGGATGTTTCAATACCCAGTACACGCATGACTTGTTTTACCTCGTTTCAATACCGCGCAGTGTAGGGCCAATGCGGATTGATGTAAAACTTTGTTCGCCCCAGGAAGAAGCCTCGTGTATACTCCTCACCCTTATTAAAGTCCCTTTCAAAAACGCGTCGGTGCTTTACAAAGCAGCAGCATTTGCAGTAAAATTCCGCACCATTTTGAAATAAGCTGGCGTTGATGCCAGCGGCAAACCGAATTTATCAAAGGTGAGAGTTACATGCCGGTAATTAAAGTACGTGAAAACGAGCCGTTCGACGTTGCACTGCGTCGCTTCAAACGTTCATGCGAGAAAGCAGGTGTTCTGGCTGAAGTTCGTCGTCGTGAGTTCTATGAAAAACCAACGACCGAACGTAAGCGCGCTAAAGCTTCTGCTGTGAAACGTCACGCGAAGAAACTGGCTCGCGAAAACGCACGCCGTACTCGTCTGTACTAATCAATTGAGGGCCTCAGCCCTCAATGACAGACAGAGTTGTAGTCGTAAGGCCGTGCTTCCGGAAGGAATGCGCGGCTTGTTTTCGTTTATGAGTTACTAAAATTTTTGGGGCATATGGCCGGACGAATCCCACGCGTATTCATCAATGACCTGCTAGCCAGAACCGACATCGTCGATCTCATCGACGCGCGGGTAAAGCTGAAAAAGCAGGGCAAGAACTATCATGCGTGCTGTCCTTTCCATAACGAAAAAACCCCCTCCTTCACCGTAAACGGTGAAAAGCAGTTTTACCATTGCTTCGGCTGTGGTGCTCACGGTAATGCTGTCGATTTTTTAATGAACTACGACAAGCTCGAGTTCGTTGAAACCGTCGAAGAACTGGCGGCGATGCACAACCTTGAAGTGCCGTATGAAGCAGGCAGTGGACCAAGCCAGATCGAGCGCCATCAACGGCAGACGCTGTACCAACTGATGGATGGTCTGAACTCGTTTTATCAACAGTCTCTTAAGCACGCTGCTGCTGAGCCTGCGCGTCAGTACCTGACAGCGCGCGGACTGAGTGACGATGTGATTGCGCGTTTCGCTATTGGTTACGCCCCGCCCGGCTGGGACAACGTGTTAAAGCGTTTTGGCGGCAATAGCGAAGATCGTAAGTCTCTTATCGATGCCGGCATGCTGGTCACCAATGACCAGGGACGAAGCTACGACCGCTTCCGCGAACGGGTGATGTTCCCGATCCGCGACAAGCGTGGCCGGGTGATTGGTTTTGGTGGTCGCGTGCTGGGTGATGCCCTGCCGAAGTACCTCAACTCCCCGGAGACCGATATTTTTCATAAAGGCCGCCAGCTTTACGGTCTTTATGAGGCGCTGAATGATAACGCGGAACCTCCGCGCCTTCTGGTCGTCGAAGGCTATATGGATGTCGTCGCGCTGGCGCAGTATGACATCAACTATGCGGTTGCATCTCTGGGCACCTCGACCACAGCCGATCACATTCAGCTGCTGTACAGGGTGACTAACAATGTCATCTGCTGTTACGACGGTGACCGTGCAGGGCGCGACGCCGCCTGGCGTGCGCTGGAAACCGCACTGCCTTATATGACCGACGGGCGTCAGTTACGCTTTATGTTCCTGCCCGACGGTGAAGACCCGGATACGCTGGTGCGTAAAGAGGGCAAAGCGGCGTTTGAAGCGCGGATGGAGCAGGCTCAGCCGCTCTCCACGTTTTTGTTTAACAGCCTGATGCCGCAGGTCGATTTGAGTACCCCTGACGGGCGCGCGCAGCTCAGCACGCTGGCGCTGCCGTTAATCAGTCAGGTGCCCGGCGAAACGCTGCGCATCTATCTGCGTCAGGAGCTAGGCAACAAGCTCGGCATTCTGGATGACAGTCAGCTTGAACGTTTAATGCCTAAACAGTCTGAAAACGGTGCGGTTCGTCCCGCGCCTCAGCTAAAACGCACAACCATGCGTATACTGATAGGGTTACTGGTTCAAAACCCCGAACTTGCTCCGCAAGTGCCATCGCTGGCGGGTTTGAACCACGAAAAATTGCCCGGGCTTGGCTTATTTTCAGAATTGGTCAACACTTGTTTGTCTCAGCCAGGTCTGACCACCGGACAACTTTTAGAACATTATCGCGGCACAAAAGAGGCTGCTACCCTTGAAAAACTGTCGATGTGGGACGATATAGCAGATAAGGACATTGCAGAAAAAACGTTCACCGACTCACTCAACCATATGTTTGATTCGATGCTTGAGCTGCGCCAGGAAGAGTTGATAGCTCGCGAGCGCACACACGGCTTAAGCAGCGAAGAACGCCGGGAACTCTGGATGCTGAACCAGGAGCTGGCAAAAAAATGAATTCAACGGCTTAAGTGCCGAATATCGATCGGGAAGCCCCCGGCAGCCGCACTGAGAGGCAGCGGCACAAATATAAGTACGCCCTCGCTTTAAAGGTTGGCAGCCCCATCGCCGACACCAATCAAACGAATTAAGTGTGGATACCGTCTTATGGAGCAAAACCCGCAGTCACAGCTGAAACTTCTTGTCCAACGCGGTAAGGAGCAAGGCTATCTGACCTATGCCGAGGTCAATGACCATCTGCCGGAAGATATCGTCGATTCAGATCAAATCGAAGACATCATCCAAATGATCAATGACATGGGTATTCAGGTGATGGAAGAAGCACCTGATGCCGATGATCTGTTGCTGGCTGAAACCTCCAACAACACTGACGAAGATGCGGAAGAAGCTGCTGCACAGGTCCTGTCCAGCGTGGAATCTGAAATCGGGCGTACCACTGACCCGGTCCGCATGTACATGCGCGAAATGGGTACCGTTGAACTGTTGACCCGCGAAGGCGAAATTGACATCGCGAAACGCATCGAAGACGGGATCAACCAGGTTCAGTGCTCTGTTGCCGAATACCCTGAAGCGATCACCTATCTGCTGGAGCAGTACGATCGTGTTGAAGCGGAAGAAGCGCGCCTGTCTGACCTGATCACCGGTTTTGTCGACCCGAACGCTGAAGAAGATATGGCACCGACCGCCACTCACGTGGGTTCTGAACTGTCTCAGGAAGAGATGGATGATGACGAAGACGAAGATGAGGAAGATGCCGACGACGACACCGCCGATGATGACAACAGCATCGACCCGGAACTGGCGCGCGAGAAGTTTGCTGAGCTGCGTACCCAGTACGAAGTCACGCGTGACACCATCAAAGCAAAAGGTCGCAGCCACGCAGCCGCACAGGAAGAGATCCTGAAACTGTCTGAAGTCTTCAAACAGTTCCGTCTGGTGCCTAAACAGTTCGACTACCTGGTTAACAGCATGCGCGTGATGATGGATCGCGTACGTACCCAGGAACGCATCATCATGAAACTGTGCGTTGAGCAGTGCAAAATGCCGAAGAAGAACTTCATCACCCTCTTCACCGGCAACGAAACCAGCGAAACCTGGTTCAACGCGGCTATCGCGATGAACAAGCCGTGGTCTGAAAAACTGCATGACGTGAAAGAAGACGTGTTCCGCGGCCTGCAGAAACTGCATCAGATTGAAGAAGAGACCGGCCTGACCATTGAGCAGGTTAAAGACATCAACCGTCGTATGTCCATCGGTGAAGCGAAAGCCCGCCGTGCGAAGAAAGAGATGGTTGAAGCGAACCTGCGTCTGGTTATCTCTATCGCCAAGAAGTACACCAACCGTGGCCTGCAGTTCCTGGATCTGATTCAGGAAGGCAACATCGGTCTGATGAAAGCGGTTGATAAGTTTGAATACCGTCGTGGTTATAAGTTCTCCACCTATGCTACCTGGTGGATCCGTCAGGCTATCACCCGCTCTATCGCGGATCAGGCGCGCACCATCCGTATTCCGGTGCATATGATTGAGACCATCAACAAGCTCAACCGTATCTCCCGCCAGATGCTGCAGGAGATGGGCCGCGAGCCAACGCCGGAAGAGCTGGCTGAGCGCATGCTGATGCCGGAAGACAAGATCCGTAAAGTGCTGAAGATCGCCAAAGAGCCAATCTCCATGGAAACACCAATCGGTGATGATGAAGATTCGCATCTGGGTGATTTCATTGAGGATACCACCCTCGAGCTGCCGCTGGACTCTGCGACGACCGAGAGCCTGCGTGCTGCAACACACGACGTTCTGGCTGGCCTGACCGCCCGTGAAGCAAAAGTGCTGCGTATGCGTTTCGGTATCGATATGAACACCGACCACACGCTGGAAGAAGTGGGTAAACAGTTCGACGTTACCCGCGAACGTATCCGTCAGATTGAAGCGAAGGCGCTGCGTAAACTGCGCCATCCAAGCCGCTCTGAAGTACTGCGTAGCTTCCTGGACGATTAATCGATCCTGTCAGTGAAAAAGCTCCCTTTTGGGAGCTTTTTTTTTGCATTTTCTCCGCCCCTCAGGGACAAGGAAACACCGCCCTAGAGCCCACGCACAACCAGGGCCTCATCCAGTTCCCGATACGCCTCCACCAGCTTATCCAGCGTTGCCCTGTTAAGCCCGCTCGGGTTCGGTAGCACCCACACCTGCGTGACGCCAATAGTGATGGCCTGTTTGCCCCACTGCGCACCGCGCTGACTAAACGCCTGCTCGTAAGCCTGCTTGCCCAGGATGGCCAGCGCTGCCGGCTGATAATCTTCAATCTTCTTAATCAGCTCCCGCCCACCGCTGCGCAGTTCATGCAGGTTCACTTCACTCGCCTGTACCGTGGGCCGCTCGACCAGCATGGTAATCCCGCAGCGCGTATCCAGCAGGTGTTGCTCCTCTTCAGGCTTCAGTAGCCTGTCGGTAAACCCGGCCTGGTAGATAACCTTCCAGAAGCGATTCCCCGGATGGGCAAAGTGAAAACCGGTGTGCGCCGAGGACTTCCCCGGGTTAATCCCGCAAAACACCACCCGCAAGCCCGGGGCCAGAATATCGTTGATCATCTCTACTCCCATTGATACATCTTTATGGAAGTATAAAGGATTGATTATGCATTGTTTATAAAAACAGCAGGCAGGTGTGAATGGCTGGATTGCTGAAGGGAGTTCCTCTATAATTCACCGCCACGGCCCCTTAGCTCAGTGGTTAGAGCAGGCGACTCATAATCGCTTGGTCGCTGGTTCAAGTCCAGCAGGGGCCACCAGATAAAACAAGGAGTTAGATGATAAATCGTCTGACTCCTTTTTCGTTTTATACGAATCGGGTCAGGTAAGGAATTACCTCCCAGCCTTCTTTATCTCGCTGCCAGCATCCCCGGATAGTGCTTCGCCACGATATCATTCATCTTTTCTGTCAGATCGTACCGCTTAAAAGTGATGTGCGCGGTTCCTTTCTGAAAGTAACGGATACTGAAGAACTCATCTTCGTAAACATCCTTCGAAGGGTTGTCCCGAATATGCTCCATTAATCGAGTAGTAATATCGCCACGGTTGTCGGGTATCGGTTTACCATCCAGCAGAAATAGCATTCGCTCCAGATCCGCTAGTTGATCCCTACGCAAACCCCAGTTCAAACTAAATCCCCAACGGTGATGCGTCACCAGATTGTTGACGATGATCTTTTTACCAAAGCTGCAAGGACTATTGGTTTTGTAATCCCACGACAGCCCTTTGAAGACATTGATAATGCCACGCTCAAATACATCCATTTTGTTCAGATGTAGATGCTCAAACGTAGTGAGAATATTCGCCACACTGATTGCAGGAAACTCGCCTTCTTCCAGGTTCTTATGCCACTGGTCGCGAGCCTGAGCATCCATCAATGCCATCATGCCAGACTTCAGCATCAAATCCTGCCAGATACTACGGTCAATATTGCGGGTAACGGCAGGCAGCGCTTTATCGACCTTTTCGGTCATCCAGCTATCGTAACGGTGCCCGGCTTTCATCGCCCAGTCTTGCGCTATACCACCGCCTATTTCTGAGGTTAACCGTGAAATGGCATCAAGCTCCTCAATGAGTTGTTCTATCTGTTTCAGTGCGGCATCGCGGCCAGTGACCACACGTTGGATATTGGTCGAAAGGATAAGTTCGTTGTGATCTGTTGATACGTAGGATTCTGTTTGCATCGTCAATCGTCCATAAAAGCAAACACGCCTGCCGGAAGTGGCAGGCGCATTATGCGAGAAATAAAAAGGGAGGAAAGTGCAGAGGTAAAAATCAGGAAGGAGGCTCGAAGAATTTACGTATTCATTAATCCGGTAGCGCGCTTTGCTCTGAGAATGTCGGTGGCGGTCAGGAATGGTGTCTGCTCCTGCCATGTAAACCCTTTGCAGTCAGTCCGTATCAGTTCATAACGTTCCACAAGGAAATTCACGCATCAGCAAGCATTATTCCCGCTTCGATGTGCTCACGAATAGCTGACTCATTGTAGAATGGCGTGTCGTTAAGTGTCAGGCCGTAATGATGCTCCAGCAGATACGTTAACAATTGCTGCCAGACCTGCACGGGCGACAGACGTGACGAAACCGGCATCGTGGCCGGTACAGTTGAGATTTGCATATGTTGAGTCTCTTAAATAAAGGAACGGAAGATTTGATTGCTTACAAAGCTAAGACGATGCGGAGGTTCAGTCTTTAACCTGATTTGAGGGATAAATTGCGATATACACATACCCATTACTGCCCAGCGTATCGTCCGTTACGGTACAGTGTGACACAGTGTGCGTACCGGGGATTCAGCTCACAGGAGAGCAACATCAGCTCCAGATGTGCGACAAAATGTGGGAAGGCTTCATCCAGATGTCGGGCCTGCATCTCGCTGAATGAGCCGGTGGAACCAGCACGGTCAGCCAGAAAATACAGACGATGACCTTCCTGCACCAGCCGTGCTCCAAAACACGGTGTGATATCTCGTTTAAGCCCAGGTTTGGGTGGCGTCTTTGTTCATAATTTTATTCCTGTTAAAGAAGACCATGTTCGGCGAATGAGAATATTTGCCTACCGCCGACAATCAGGTGGTCGGGGACCCGGATCTCCACCAGCATCAACGCCTGTTCCAGTCGTTGGGTGATGGCTTTGTCTGCCTGGCTCGGAGCAACCTCCCCTGAGGGGTGGTTATGGGCAAATATCACTACTGCCGCGTTAAATTAGGTATGTTCAGGAGAATGATATATGCCTGAAAATTTTTATAATTTGCCAACACAGATTAGCAAACGATTTAGACCAGTAACTAACCTAAAAATTTTGGCGTAAAACTAATATCGCCATGACTCTCTAAGCCATTCAGCACGTTGTAAAATGCCCGGAATTGCATTTGTAGTCCAGAATTCAAACGATACCCAGCCACTACTCATTCCACCATGGCTAAAGCGTTTTACAAAAACACCATGCTCGGTTGAAAAAGTCGCATTCATTATAGCCTGGGCTGAGTTGCGTAAAATCGTTTCGAGCTCAATTCGGTTTTCTGGAACGGGAACTCGCGATAAAGACTGACGCATTTCACGCCACAGTGAAGGATCCCCCCGATAACCCCAGCTATCCAAATCAGGAAACATTAAGTCAGCAACAGTGCTCCAACTTTTCTCCAGTGGGATAGTGTTTTTTTGTACAGAAAGTTTTTGAAGAACAGGCATAAATTGATTGAACCAAAATCTTAAATCCAGCCCAGACCTTTGTACTTCTTGATTATTATCAGCAATAACTTCACCTAACTGAATACCTGTCAGCGCCGAAAATGCAAACAGGAATCGATTTCTATCGTCTTGCCCCTGCTCAAATACATCATATTCATTGAATAAGAAAAGTAGTCGCTCATAAAGCACCATATTTTCATCATAAGATTGAAAATGAATAAGCTGGTCCTCAATCATTTTTCGCATCAACTGTGAAAGAGTTCTGGGTTGAGGGTGCAGTAAATAAAGGAGATCTTTTCGGGACGGATTTTTTTCGAGAGTAATATCTAAGGGGGTCTGCAGTTTGTTATACGTTGCGAGAGTTTTGTCAGCCCCCATCCTGAGAAGTTTGCCAATAACCGGACGTTTAGCACCATGCCACGCCGCCTGATGCAAAGGTGTATAGCCTTTTTCCGAGGCAGTATTGATGAGAGAGGGGTATCTTTCCAGTACGTTTAACAAAGGCTCCCATTGGCCCTTGTATGCTAATTCACTGATCTGTTTGGACAGAACATCATTCGCTTGTGTCATACAATCACTCGTACAGTTAACATGGAAAACTCCCGCTCATCTGAATTACCGCTTGTTGCCATCATGCCAGAATGATTCAGCAACCTAATTACACCAGGTCGAGCCAAACGTATCAGTCCGGCATGTCATAGTACCCCCTTGAACATCCGTTATTCGCGTAGTCCCAAAGCTATCAGTGCGTGATACCGTCCCATCGCTTCCTCGAGTGGTACCAAATGAATCGGTACGGTAGGTTGTATTCTCGCCGTTAGCGTTAGTTACCCTCGTTGTTCCAAAGGAGTCAGTACGTGATACGCTTCCATTACTGCCACGGGTAGTTCCAAAACTATCTGTGCGCCAGCTATTACCTTTATCATCGCGAGTCGTGCCGAAGCTATCAGTGCGATAAGTAGCCGCAGTTGCACTGACGCTGAACAGCAAAGTAACAATTACAATCGCGGAGTTTCTCATCATTTAAATCAGCCTTATTGGCAATTAATGAGTGTTAGCTCGTGTCAGTACCGCTTCGAAATCAGCAGCGGTAAGGTCAGTTGACGCTTTGAGCATGTCTCTTGCCAGCGCTCTGCGCCGGTTCAGTAATTCATCCAGGGTCTCTTCGAAGGTCATTAGCTGACTATCACGCACAGTTGGATAGTAAACGTAGACATCTTTTTGCTGCCCTATGCGGTAAGCCCGGTCAGTTGCCTGATCTTCTTTGGCAGGGTTCCAACAGCGAGTAAAGTGGATGACATGATTTGCTTTTTGTACATTGACACCAAATCCGACGGCTATCGTCGACAGGATGATGACGTTAAATCCCGGTGATGACTGAAAGTTATCGATCAAACTCTGACGGCTTTGGTCACTTCCGGATTTGGTGCTGGTGTCACCATTAATGATAAACGGCTTAAACCCAAAATGCTGCGAGATCAGATGCTGCAATTCACGTTGAATATCGCGCAGTTCAGTAAAGATAATGACTTTATCATCTGACGACTGACGAATATTAGTTAATGTCTCCAGCAACCACTTCACTTTCGGGGCATCGTTACGTAAGCGTAAATCAGCGCTCACGGAATAGGGCCAGGCGCATATCAGTTTCAGGCGGTGGAGTAATCCGAGCATCCCTGAACCACGTTGATCCAGACCTTCGCTGATTTCCTGTTGGTTCTGCCAGCTCACCACCGAATGTGTATAGAGATCCCGTTGCAACGGCAACATGCTGAGCTGCTTACAGGATTTATCTTCAATTTTTTCCGGAAGATCTTTCGCCACTTCTTCCTTAGTTCGACGCAGTGTCTGTGGTTCAATCAATTTTCTCAGAGATTCAAGCACCTTATCATTACTCTGTTGCTCGATCGGCCGCAGGTAATCTTTGCCAAAATTATTCAGTGCCCCCAGGAGACCTGGCTGAACAAAGTCAAACAAGCACCAGAGATCGACAAGCGTATTTTCAACAGGCGTTCCGGTACACGCGACTTTGAATTGCGCCTGAATGGCCTTAGCGGACTGGGTAATCAGGGCTGCCGGGTTTTTAATTTTCTGTGCCTCATCGCAAACCATTATGGACCAGGGCTGGCGCGCCAATGAAAATTCCTGATCGCGTAATGTTTCGTATGTGGTCAGTACGATCTGAGCCTCTCCAACCCAGTCATTTTGCAGCAGGTTTTTAATCCCCTTACTCTTTAGTTCGAAAGGAATGCTCTCCTTAGCGCACTTTTTCTCTCTGAGTTCATTGCCGTATAGCTTTAAAATCGACACCTGCTCGCGCAGGAAAAAATTACCGACCTCACGCTCCCAGTTATCGAGTAGCGACACCGGGGCAACAATCAGAGAGGGAGGCGCATCCGGGAAACGCTCACGGTGCCAGATGAGAAAGGTTAGAATCTGTAAGGTTTTCCCCAGCCCCATATCGTCTGCCAGCAAACATCCTGCCGTCTCGGTGGGGGATTTAAGGTACAACTGCTGGAGCCAGGCAACCCCTTTACATTGATGCTCACGCAGTTGAATCGAGTCCTTGAGAATCATCGGAAGCTCGGCTTCAGCCGAATGCGCTCCCAACAAGGAGGTTTGCCGCTGTTTGACATACAGTGCCTGCTCAATATTTTGTTCGATCAGCAGGACAGCCCGACTTATTGGTTCCCCCTTCACGGGGTCACTTGTTTCAGCATCGATTTTCTTTTTCCACTTTTCATGGAAAATCTCTGCTTCTTCCCGTGGCAGAAGGTTGTCGTTCCAGGGCATGGTGACTTCAGGAGCATTAGAGGCTTTTGCATCTTCCAGACGCGTTTCTAACTCATGAAAATGCTGATGATTATCCAGGTCCCAGCCCGAGAACATGGCTTCACACATATCTTTAGCGAGGTTGTCAGGAAGCCAATTTTCACTTTCACTTTTGACCAGATACGGTGAACTGATTTTCTCGAACTCACCTATCCCTATAACTCTGTCGCTGTACTTGTTGAGATCGAGTACGTGAGAAAAATTCAATCCCGCAGCCTGTTGCTGCCAGCCTTCCAGCAATGCCTGATACTCTTGCAATTCATTCGGAGTGAGTCTGGACAGCTCGAGGTCATAGCCCTGCCAGACACCAGCAGGAAGATGCGCCGCTAATTTTTGTTCCAACTCAGTAATCAACGCAGCCAATTCAATCGGCCGATGAAACACGTATGTTTCATCTGGCACAGGCTGTTCAGTCCTGGGGATCAGGATCAGCGAAACAGACTCAACCTGCATGTTTTCATCAACCCGAGGCTCCAGACGGAAATCATAAAAATAGATCCCTGCGTCCTGTAGATTCTGCTCATATACATCGGGATCAAGTACCTGGCTAGCTTCTTCGCCAATCCAGGTATACGGATTGCGAACAAACGAGAGCGCATCATCACCAGCAACTCGACGGCCAGTGATGGCATGTACAGAGGTCAGCACATCTTTGACTTCAGGTGAAAGAATGACGTGGCTTAATTCACCGTCATCACCCAAAACGCGATACCGATCTTGTACCTGTTGCGTGCGATCGAAACTCTGCAGCCACTTTGCAGGCTGTTCGTCAAAAACCGGCTCAATTTCCAGAACCCGGGTATCCGCCACCAGTGATTTCCGCAACTTTAACTGCAGTGACTCGGGCCTGATAACTATCGTTTTAGCCAGGTAATCATCAAGTTTTGCCCCTGCCTTTTTTGCCTGTCGACGTATTTTTGCCCACCCGGTTTGGTTTACCGTTTCACCCGGCGTCTGTCGCTGCTGTAATCTGAGCTGCTGTAGTGAGTCCAGAAGCTGCCAGTTTTCTTCGCTGAGCACAAAAGTGCCTTCCGGGGAGGAAAAGCTGGCCCCCTGGATAGTGATCTCAACGGGGCGATAATCGTCAGGCTGGATCCATTTATCAATGAAAACTCGAAAGGTGTCATCGCTGATGCTCCCTGTCGCAGCAAGATGGGCGGTCAGATTACGCTGTTGGGGGAAGCTGAAAATTGCCAGACTGCTGGCATAATCTTCATTATTCAGAATGCGATAGAAGTCATCCCAACTGATAAACCAGCAATCCGACCAGTGTGATACATAATCCTCTTCATGGAGTTGTTCCAGGCATGAAGTGATAAGCCAGTTATCCTGCGTGTCGGCAAGACTAAAAGGGAAAGCGAAGCCCTCCGCCTTAATTGCATAAAGCGGCACAAGTGAAGCAGGAACTGCTTTATTATCATTAATAAATTTACCTAACAATTTTTTGAACACTATTTGCTCCAGTAAGTAAATTTACCCAGCACAGGCTTAAACCCGAGGCTTAACAACTTTTTGGCAGCCTCATGATCTGGTTCGTTGAACTGGATATGAATTGCGCCACCCATGCCACGTTTATCCATCACTTTACAATCGACAGACCGAATCACTTCCCTGATTTGCTGTTCTCGAGTCGTAAAGTTTTGCTCTTCTTTTTTGGCTTTTAAAGAAGCTGCAATAATTTTGATCTGTTCTTCTCTGTTTGACCTTGATTCATTGGCTTCTGATTTAGCCGGAGAAGATATGGACCCTCCTCCGCTTTGATCAGCATTAAAACGGGAGATATCGATAGTGGCTGATGGCTGATTGGAATCTTCCGCAACGTAGCTAATGCCTAGTCTACGAAGTTCTTCATCATAGCGGCTCATCCACCCTTCAATACGATTAAGCGAATAGTGCGTTACTGGAGACAAATGCGGTAAACGCAGACGTACTTTACGCCGGTTATTACGCTTATCTTTAAGATCATAATCAATGTCGAGAATGCCTGTTTCCGGATTAAACGGCGCATTATCGACATGGTAAGAGTACATGGCTCCCACTTTCGAAAACTCGACAAAAAGATAATTCCCAATCCTCATGATCATGGCATTGTTGTCGCGAGAACCGGAGCCTTGTAGATGGCTCAACCGCCCGGCATTTTTTGCCCGGAACTCAACATAATCGGTATTTTTCGAACGCAGAGCATCTTCACCCAACACAATTCGCGTATAACTCATCTGATTAGCAAATCTTAGCCAGTAGAACAGACGTGCCTGATCGACATCCCGGTTACCTTTGAGCAACTCAAAGAACAGTTTCAGGTCATCTTTAGCGAACCACCCCTGTACCATAAGCAGCACCGCGTTATCGACATGAACCTGCCAACCCTTATTGCGGCTAGTTAACTGAGGGTTTCCCCAATACTCCAGGGCTAACAGCTTAAGTTCAAGGTGAGTCCGGTGTTTAAAAATTGACTGGTAATAACGGGTAAGTGTAGCGGCCAGAATATTATCTTTAAAACGAGAAAGCTGACGGCTCAACGCGATCAGTTCATTAATTTTATGTTCAAACTCATCATCAGTCTGACGAAAAATTTCGCTTACCAGATGGTTAACAATTTTGCGCCATAGCCAACTGGTCTGGGGGATCTGTGCCACTTTTTCCAGCACGGAGATATCGGTTATTTCTCCACGGCCGAGCTGTTGCCCAAGAAGAAATCCCGCATTGTCGGTAAAAATATCCCCATAGGTATCGATGACCGCCATCCATGACAACGGGCGAGGCGAACTCTCTTTTAGCTGTTCAAACCCGGCGGCAATCTGCATACGTAACTGAAGCCACTGCGGATTTTCTTCAGGGGTATCGCTGACATGTCCAAAGTAGCTGGTACACAACGCCAGCCATTCCCTACGCGTTAATCGTTGTTGTGCAATTTTGCTCTGAATTTCAGCCGAGATTTTGGCAAAGTTTGCCGCATCATCAATGAGTGCTGTATCAAAAAGATCACCTTCTGCAACGTCATTGAGGCCAAAAAAGATCATCTTCCATTCAGATGGTTGTGGCGTTTCTCCCGAGCGCAATCGGGAAATTGCCTGCCTGCGTTTCTCCGTAGGGGGCACCATTTGTACTGCGCGAGCGTCTACCTTTCTCTCAAGTTGGCTGACGACGCGTTGTAGATAGGTAAATGGGTGACCCACAACCGGATCCACACTCTTTTCCCGGTAAGGAAGAAGGCGTGATTTTAGCTTCTCAATCGCGGACGTCATTGCACTACACCCAGCTGGCAGGTTTCCTGACTAATACCGGGGACGACATCCATACCCTCGTCCTGTTTTTTATCTTTCAGGCCAAAGAACTGCATGCGTAATTCGACACGACGGCTGGCTTCTTTACTCTCTTTCGCATTGTTGAACGACACGCCACCCGCCAGAAATAATTTCCGAATCTGTAATTGTTGATCCGCGGTAATTCTTTGCTGTAACGCGCTTCTGCTATCCAGCAGACTGCACATCACCCATTCCGAGCGCTGAAGAGAGAGATGCAAATTGTAGAGATACGAGCCATCCGTGTCAGTAAACCCTTCAATAACGATCTGTTTAAACCATTTCTTACCTTCGTCGCTATTTGCCGCATCCAGGACCAACGGCACCACATCCTGTAGAGCTTTCAGCCCTTCAGGGGTGAGCGAAAAGCGGTTATGCTCAAAGCGGCCTGCCTCACCAAAACTAATACGATTATCGTGGCAGTCGACATGTATCGTTTTATTCAGGTTCTTTGCCTGTAGTTCAAGTTTTTCACACAGACGGGCGATATCATGTCCTCTGGACTTTTCGCCTGCTTCTGCCTGCTGGATCCTCTGTGTGACGGAACTAAGCGATGCCACCATGACGACCAAAAATAGCACCATCATGGCTGTCATCAGGTCGGCATAGGAAATCCAGAATGGTTTTTCCGCTTCATCACTACGACGCTGCCTGCCATTGAATGCCCGGTTAAACATCAGCTTGTTCCTTACGCGCGACGACTACGGAGCACGGTTTCCAGCGTATCAACGCTTTCACCGATAATTTCAACAGAAGAACTTAAGGCGCCTGCCGCTTTTGTCAGTTGCGTATCCATCTCCTGGAGCGAACGGTTCAGGCCGCTTTCCACCCCGGTGGTGAAGGACTCAAAGCTGGTGCCCATCACATCAGCGACGTTGTGGAGGAATTCCTGAGCTTCACGGTTATATTGTTGCAGGCGCTCGGAATACGACTTCAGATCCTCAACAAACCGGCTGCGGGATGTTTGCTCATCGTGGCTGCTATTGATCAGCGTTTCTAGTGCGCTGATGGCGTTCGCCACAACCTCACGGGTGTTGCGATAATCGGCGATTAATGCGCCCAGCTCAGCGCTGGCACTGGAAAGGGTTCTACCTGCTTGCTGAGTGCCATTCAGAACTTCTGCAGTCAGATTATTAGCTTCGGCGACACGATTCCCCGCTGTTTCAAAGCGATCGGCAGCCACCCGCATTTTATCGGCTCCAGTCTGAATTTCTTCCAGGTGACGCGTCGTGTTTTGCGCCATCCGTTGCAGTAAATCACCTGATGCGGATTGCTGCTCACGCAGCATCTGCATTAACGCCTGAACCTGACTCTCAAGCTGGCCGATGATTCTCTGAGCTTCCTGTTGCAGAGCATTCTGAGCAGATTGCTGTTGCTGGCTAAGGGATTTCTGACCTTCTTCCAGTTGCCCAAACAGGGTGCCCAATTGGCTACCCAATTGATCGATACCGCTAGTCATTTTCTCACGCAGGGCATCCTGACCGGAGTGCATGGTTTGTTGCAGAGCAGCCATAAAAGCGTGTTGTTGCTCGGCGGCCGCCTGTTCACGAGCTTCGCTACGGGCTAATAGTTGTTGGGTCTCTTCATGCAGAGCACGCTGACCTTGTTCCTGGGTCTGGCTCATCTGTTTTTGTCCGGACTCAAGCTGACTAAATACACCTGCCAGGTTTTGAGTCAGATCTTCAACACCTTTGCTCATATTGCTCATCAACAGATTTTGTGCCTGATTTTGCTGCTGATTAAGTTGTTGCTGACCATTTTCCAGTTGTGCGAACAAGGTTGCCATATGGCTGCCAAGCGTATCCACAGAGGCCGCCATTTTCTCCATAGTTTCATTTTGTCCCTGCTGAACATTGGCCTGAATGGCTTCAATAAAGGCACGCATCTGTTCCGCCATCGCTTTTTCACGCGCTTCACTGTCGGCAAAGATTTTTTCCAGCTGTCGGGCCATGCGTTCGCCAGCGCCTTCGCCTTCTGCGCCAATGCGGGCTACAGATTCATGCAGGCTTCGCAGCATGTCATTCATACCCGCCTGCATTTCTTGCTGGCCGCTTTTCATTTCGCTGAGTAACTGAGAGATCAGTTGGGCACTGCCCTGACGCGAATCATCCCCAGCCTGACGCATATCCTGCAACAGGGTAGAGAAACCGCTTTGCATGCTCTGGATCGCCTCCACGGAACGGCCCATCATCTCCTGCATCGTGGTGAACTGCTGACCAAACGTGTTATCCATTTTGTTCATAAAAGCAGTAAGGACGTTCTCAAGCATCGACTGCACTTGATGGCTCTGATCGCCGGTGGCGGTTTGCACCACGCCCGCAATTTTGTCCAGCGGGTTTTTCAGACTGTTTTCGATAGCGCCGCTTACCTGCTCCGCAATCTGCTGGCCTGATTCCCGATAAGTAGAAGACAACGTCTCTGCCAGTTTCTGATTTTCTCGCACCTGACTGTCCACCAGGTTCTGCAGCATCTCTCTTAAATCGCTGACCAGACCATCTTTTAGTTGTTTGGCATGAGTAGTGTTTTCTTTGGTGCTGGAGAGAAGCTGAGAAAGATAATCTTCACCGACACCGCCTTCAAAAAGCTGGTCGATGCTGGCAGTCAGAAACTCAAGGTTTTTATAGCATCTCGCCAGACGCCATTTTTCAAACATGGTGACCAGGATGGAGAACGCAATAGCGAAGGCGGAGCCTAAAAATGCGTAAAGAACATCACGCAAGAGGTTAGCTACGCTGGCGCTCACTTGTTCTGGCGTGCTGGGGTCAAAGTGGTGCAAGCCGATCATTAGGCCTGAGAAGGTCCCGATTATCCCAATCCCAGTCAGGATGCCAGGCAAATGCTTAAATGCTTCCGTATAGAGTGGAATCTCCACCAGTAAAGGTTCAGAGAACCAGGCGGAAGCTGGGGCAGTAGAACGAATGCTGTTGATCCGTTTCTGCCCACTATTTTCGTCTAACTCAAACTGACGATGCAGGGACTCTTTAAACTCGCTCCAGGGATGCACGAAAAATTTTCCTGAAAATAAAGCATCCAGTTTTTCAAGTTGCTGAGCCGGTTTATCTTTTGCAATCAGTTGAATCGCTCTCGCTTTCTGTTTAAAGCGGGCTGAAATCACAAAAGAAGGAATGGCATAGCGGGCAATGAAGCATACCAGGAGCACCGCGACAACAAGAGCAACATATTTCGGCACATTTTCTGGATTAACAGAGGTTAACGTGTCGAGGAACGAGGTCAGCGAAAACATCTACACACCTTGAGTGGAGAAAAAGACATTTGCAGGGGGAAAATCACCAGCAACGAAAAACCGCCCGCTCATTATAGGAAAAATCTGAGCTTTAGCTTCTATAAAACGTTATCTGAGTCGCAAAAACATTGATCGCCCGCATGAGTAATAAATTTAAATTCCTTGATAAAAATCATTCATCAGGTTTATGATTGTCAACACAATTAAAATGTAATTTAAATTTATTCGGATTACAGGATGACGCGAAGCTATAAAGATATCGCCCAATTTACGGCAGGCTCGCACATCAGCCGTATCCAGCAAAGTGCAGATGGGCCCGCATTTCGTTTCTATGCGACCGAACAGTTTCTGGTCGATGACTGGCACTCAGCTCTTGTGTCAGCCGAGAAAGAGCAGTGGGTTAAAACGCATCAGGAGGTTGTGCTTACGCAGAAAGGAGATGTTGTCATCAGCCTGATCCATGGTAAGGCGGCTCGCGTGAGCGCCGATAATGCCGGGCGCATTTTGGGTAATAACTACGTCAAAGTGGATGTTGATGACAGCCAGATTAATGCAGCGTGGTTTCTCTGGCATTTCAATGAAAGCCCAGAGGGGAGACGCCAACGGATTCAGACTACCCAGGGTTCTACCGTCGTACAGCGTATCGCGGTTAATGAACTAAAAAATTTTACCGTCACCCTCCCGCCACTCGCGCAGCAAAAAGCGATGGGTGGGCTCTATCTGGCGGCGCGAGAAAAACGCTTTTATCAGCAGCGGATTGCCGCTCTGAGCGAACAACAGATCCTGAGCCTGCTCAGTGGTATGATTTGACTTATTGCGTCACCCGTTTGTGGCGAAGAAAAACAACAGGAAGAACTATGTCTCCCCAGATTGAAGCGCAAAATTTAAGTGAACTGCAAGGCCGCCTGTGGAATATCGCGGATACCCTGCGCGGTAAGATGAACGCGGGCGAATTCCAGGACTACTGTCTCGGCTTCATTTTTTACAAATATCTCTCAGAAAAATTTGTCGCGTACGCTAACAAGATTCTCGCGGAAGACGGCATTCAGTACAATGAACTGACCGCAGAGCATCCGGCGTATCAGGACATCGTTGATGCCGTAAAAGAGGACAGCATTCAGACGCTGGGCTACTTCCTGCCGCCAACCGCTCTGTTCCACACCATGGCGGAACGTGTGGCTAAAGACCCCAAAGGCGCAGGCCCCGGTTTTATTCTGCAAGATCTTGCTACTACCCTGCGCAACATTGAGCAGAGCACGCTGGGCACCGACTCCGCAGATGACTTCAGCAATCTGTTTGAAGATCTGGACTTAGGCTCCAGCAAGCTCGGCAGCACAGCGAAAGCGAAAAATGAACTGATCGGCAAAGTGATCACCGAGCTCGACAAGCTGAGCTTTAACCTGAGCGAAGCAAGTTCCGATATTCTGGGTGATGCTTACGAGTACCTGATCGGCCAGTTCGCCTCAGGCGCAGGTAAGAAAGCGGGTGAGTTCTATACCCCGCAGCCGGTTTCCACTCTGCTGGCTAAAATCGTCACCACCCACAAGCTGAAGCTCAAAAACGTGTATGACCCGACCTGTGGCTCTGGCTCTTTGTTACTGCGCGTGAAACGTGAAGCATCGTCGGTAGGTAAAATCTACGGTCAGGAGATGAACCGTACCACCTATAACCTAGCGCGTATGAACATGATCCTGCACGGGGTTCACTATGCAGATTTTGAAATCATTCAGGAAGACACGCTGGAGCACCCGCAGCACACGCATCTGAAATTTGATGCCATTGTCGCCAACCCACCGTTCTCCGCCAAATGGAGCGCCAGCCCGCTGTTTATGAACGATGATCGCTTTGCCCAGTACGGCAAACTGGCACCGTCCAGCAAAGCAGACATGGCGTTTGTACAGCATATGTTCCATCACCTGGAAGATGACGGCACCATGGCGGTGGTTCTGCCGCACGGCGTGCTGTTCCGTGGCGCAGCGGAAGGCCATATTCGTCAGTTTATGATTGAGAAACTGAACTGCATTGATGCGGTGATCGGCCTGCCAGCCAATATCTTCTACGGCACCAGTATTCCGACCTGCGTGCTGGTATTGCGCAAGTGCCGCAAACGCAACGACACTATTCTGTTTATCGACGCCAGCAATGACTTTGAGAAGGTGAAAACACAGAACCGCCTGCTGCCGGAGCATATCGATAAGATTGCCGATACTTATAACGACTGGAAAGCGCTCGAGAAGTACAGTCATATCGCAACGCTGGAAGAGATCCGTAACAACGATTACAACCTCAATATCCCGCGCTATGTCGATACTTTTGAAGCGGAAGAAGAGATTGACCTTAACGCTGTGGCACAGGAAATCCGCGATCTGGAAGGGAAAGTTGTAGAAATCAATACAACTATTGCTGGGTTCTGCAAAGAACTAGGGATTGAAGCACCGTATGGAATGATGGAAGGTGGTAAATAATGCTTCCAAGAATTCGCTTTCCTTCTTTCAGTGGATACTACACTGAAAAATCCTTAAACGACGCAGTGCTCGAATTGAAAAGCGGCCTTTCTCGAATGTTCAGTGACTCCGACATTGGCTTGCCCGTTATACGCTCAAATAACATTAAAGATTATTCTTTAGATTTTAATGAGTTAAAATATTGGTTCGAGGAAGACACTCAAGGTGCAACAACTTCTAATTATCACTTACGAGATGGGGATATTTTAGTTAACTTCATTAACAGCCAAGCACAGATTGGAAAATCTGCGATATATTATAATGCTCTGAATAGGGATTGTATATATACAACCAATATACTATCCCTTCGCATAAATAAGGAGTACTCTCCTGAGTTTATATTTTTTTTCTTTCAAACAAAAAAATATAATGATTATATTCAAAGTATAACTAAACCTGCAGTCAACCAGGCAAGTTTTACGACTAAAGATTTTCGGAAGATGAAAATCTTTTTCCCTAACTTGACTGAACAAACCAAAATCGCTAATTTCCTTTGCTCCGTTGACGAAAAAATCGCGCTACTAAATAAGCAGTACGAACTGCTATGCCAGTACAAAAAAGGCATGATGCAGAAGATTTTTAGTCAGGAAGTGCGGTTTAAGGATAAAAATGGAAGGGGTTTTCCAAAATGGACTATGAGGATATTTTCCGACTTCTTCACTATTGGATCTAGTAAACGCGTTTTACAGGATGATTGGGTAAATGAAGGGGTTCCATTTTATAGAACAAGAGAGCTCGTAAGCCTTTCTAAGAAAAAGAAGTTTAAAAGTGAAATATTCATAACTGAAGATAATTATACTTACTTAAAAGATAAATATGGGGTTCCCGCTGTCGGTGATTTTCTGGTTAGCGGGGTTGGAACATTAGGTGTGATTTATCAAGTTAAAAATGATAACCCATTCTATTTTAAGGATGGAAATGTCTTATGGTTCAAGAAAAATAATGAAATAAGTTCGGATTTTTTCTACCATGTGTTTAATAGCCCAAAAGTTCTCAGACAGATCGTTGATCATGCTGCAATTACAACTGTTGGGACCTATACAATTGAGAATGCTAAGAAAACAAAATTTATGTGCCCGTCCTTAGAAGAGCAAACTAAAATTGCCAATCTTCTCTCTGCAATGGACGATAAAATCGCCGTCAAAAAAGCCGAACTAGACAAATTGAAAACCTGGAAGCAAGGCCTGCTCCAGCAAATGTTTATATAATAATCATCCGGCCCGACCTACTCCGGGCCAGCACAATAACGAAAGGCACTACACACTCATGGCAACGCAAAGCGAATACGAGTTAGAAGCGCAGCTGGTGGAACAACTGGTGGGCATGCACTACGAACGGGTGAATGTCACCGACGAAACCAGTATGAAAGCCAATCTGAGAAAGCAGATTGAAATCCATAACCGACTGGAATCTGCGCCACTCACGGACGGCGAATTTAACCGTATTTTCTTGCACCTGACAAAAGGTAATGAAGTCATCGATCGCGCTAAGATCCTGCGCGATCGCTACCAGTTATTGCGTGATGACGGCACCGAGAAGTGGCTCAGCTTTATCAACAAAGAAGAGTGGTGCCAGAACGAATTTCAGGTGACGAGCCAGGTGAAGCAGTTCAATGCCGAACAAAACACACGTAAAACCCGCTTCGATGTCACGCTGCTAATCAACGGCCTGCCGCTGGTGCAGATCGAGCTCAAGCGTCGCGGCCTGGGGCTGAAAGAGGCTTTTAACCAGATCGATCGTTACCACCGGGATGCCTTCTGGGTCGGCAGCGGTCTGTTCCAGTATGTGCAGATCTTTATTATCAGCAACGGCGTGGACACCAAATACTACGCTAACAACCGCGCCAACCATTTCGAGCAGACCTTCTTCTGGACCGATGAAAAGAATAATCCGCTCAAAGCGCTGGAGAAATTCACCGACGCATTTCTGAAGGTTTGTCACATCGCCAAAATGATCACCCACTACACGGTGCTGAACGAAACCCGTAAATGCCTGATGGTGATGCGCCCCTATCAGTTTTATGCCTGTGAGGCGATGATCCGCCATGTGAAAGAGAATCTGCACAAGCAGGGCCGCCCTGAGAACGGTTATATCTGGCACACCACCGGCTCCGGTAAAACGCTGACCTCGTTTAAAGCCAGCCAGGTAATCATGGAGATGCCGGAAGTGGATCGGGTCATTTTTGTGGTCGATCGCCGGGATCTGGATTATCAGACGGCAAAAGAGTTCAATGGCTTTGCTAAAGACAGCGTGGACACCACCAACAACACCAGCACGCTGATAAAACATCTCAAGCAAAGCAGCACCAAACTGACCCTGACCACCATTCAGAAGCTGAATAACGCCATCACCCATGAAGGGTATAAAGCGCAGCTCGCACACCTGCGCAAAGAGCGCATCGTCTTTATCTTCGATGAATGCCACCGCAGCCAGTTCGGTGATACGCATAAAGCGATTGTGAACTTCTTCGAGAACGCACAGCTGTTTGGTTTTACCGGGACGCCAATCTTTGCCGATAACGTCAATATCACCAATGGTGTCAAACAGACCACCGAACTGTTGTTCGATAAATGCCTGCATAAATACGTGATTGTCGACGCCATCCGGGATGAAAACGTTCTGCGCTTTGCCGTGGAATATGTCGGTACATACAAGCGCAAAGAAAGCAGCAATGAGATCGATATCGATGTGGAGGATATCGATACCAAAGAGGTGATGGAAAGCGACATCCGGTTGAGCAAAGTGACCGACTATATCCTTGCCCACCATAACGCCAAGACCCGCAATCGCGAGTTCACCGCGATGTTCTGCGTCGGGTCAGTCGATATGCTGATCACCTACTACAAACTCTTTAAAGAAAAGCAGGCTGCATTGCAGGCGGCAGATGCCAGTTACAAGCCGTTAAAGATTGCCACCATCTTCACTTATGCCGCCAATGAAGCGGACAAAGGTGATAAAGAGGCGGTAAACGGTCTGCTGGATGAAGAGGATATTAGCCTGCCGCAGGGCGCGAAAGTTGATACCTCGAGTCGCGATCATCTGGATAGTTTTATCAAGGATTATAACGAGCTGTATGGCACCAGTTACTCTGCCAATGATTCAAAAAGCTTTTACAATTACTACAAAAATATTGCCCAGCGCACCAAAGAGAAAGGCATCGATATTCTGCTGGTGGTGAATATGTTCCTCACCGGTTTCGACAGCCCGGCGCTGAACACGCTGTACGTCGATAAAAACCTGCGTTTTCACGGCCTGGTACAGGCGTTTTCCCGCACCAACCGCATTCTCAACGAGAAGAAAAGCCACGGGAATATCGTCTGCTTCCGTAATCTGAAGAAAGCCACCGACGATGCTATTGCCTTGTTCTCGAATAAAGATGCCTCTTCTACGGTGCTGGTCAAACCCTTTGACGAGTACTTCGTGGATTATCAGGACGCTGTCGATCGCTTGTTAACGTTGACGCCAACGGTGGAAAGCGTGGACGATTTACCGGATGAAGAAGCGCAACTGGCATTCGTAACGGCGTTTCGTGATGTGATGCGTTTAAAAAACATCCTCGAAAGCTTTGCCGATTTTGACGATGCGGCGAAACCGCTGTCGGACCAGACGCTGGCGGATTTCACCAGTAAGTACCTCGATATTCACGACAAGGTGAAAAAGCACTCCAGTAAAGAGAAAGTCTCAATTCTTGAAGACGTGGATTTTGAAGTCTCGTTGATTCATCGCGACGAAATTAACGTTGGCTACATTCTGCGCTTGCTGGCGGGCATACAGGCGATGCCGCCAAAAGAGCAGCAGGAGCAGAAGAAAAAGATCATGGATATTGTCGACAGCGACGTGACGCTGCGTAGCAAACGTGAGCTTATCGATAACTTTATTGAAAAAAGTCTGCTGCATGCCCCGCATGACGAAGATATCACTCAGGTGTTTGAAGCCTATGTCGAACAGGAAAAAGGTAAGGCGCTGGCAACCTTGTGCAGCGAAGAGCGACTCGATTCCATGAAACTGGCTGGCTTGCTGGATAACTACCTCTTTACCGACGTGATGCCGCGAGAGGATGAGGTGGCGGAAACGCTGACCTGGACGCCGAAGATTCTGGAACGCAAGAGCGTACGGGCACGTGTCTACGACCGTGTGCGCGATGTGATTGAAACGTTTATCAATGGGATGCGCGGGTTTTAATAGATTTTGGTGATGAATATGGCAGAGGTATTTTCATGAGTGAGATAGATATCCAGGGTGATGACGCGTTGGTTCAACTGCTATTGAACGCAGATAAAGGCGATATAGACCTGCTGATCGATTACGTCACTAACACCGGTAAGTTTGGTTTTTCCATGTCAGACAGCGTGAAGGCTGTATTACAGGATGCCAAACGCCAGGAAATACCTGATGACGAAACTCTGCGTCTGCTTGTACGGGAGTTACAGCATTTCGGCGGTAATACGTTCGTGAATCTCTTTCGTCGCAATGGTGTGAGCTACAGCGAAATTGTCGATGACGTAGCCAGCCATCTGAAGATGAAAGTCCCGGCCACTGCATCAGTAGAAGAAAAAGAAGCGCTGATTATTGACTGTGTATTTACCTCGTCATGGAAAAAAATGTCGGATGATGAGCGCAGCCAGATTCTGCGTGATATGGGCATAAACGGCTCTGCCAGTATGGATATTCCTGTCTGGCAGAGAGCGGCACTCGTTGCTAATAGTCTTGCACAAACGACAGCAGGCAAAGTACTGCCTTTAATTGCAGGGCTAGGTATCGGGCGTGTTTTGGGCGTATTAACCGGGCCGGTTGGCCTGGCTATTACGGGCCTTTATACCGCCTATGACATCTCAAACCCCGCGTTTCGAGTGACACTGCCTTGCGTGGTGCAAATTGCCTGGATTCGCTTAAAAAATTCCCGCCAGTTCCGGCTTGCCACCCAGCCTTCACCAGCCTCGATGCCTGCTCTCACATACGATCAACGCTGGGGTTTTGGTCATGATATTCACCAACCTGCACTTACGGTTGCGACAATTCCACCTTCGGAAAGTATCAACACCGGTGCGATGCAGGAGCAGGATATTATCGGTATTTCACGTCTGAGCCCGCTGTTGCAAACATTACCCTCTTTGGCGACCTCTGCACATGTTGCCAGCCATCAATATATGGAGGTCATTATTAATGGCCCTCTGGCGAGTGTAAAAGATAGCCCTGGTTTCCGTGGATTTAGCCTGGGAGAAAAAGGCATCAAAGAACATGCCGTTCTGCTGAACCCTGACAAACTCAGCCAGCTTGTTAACGCCGGGATGTTGTTGAATGTTGCTTCTGCCGTGCTAGCGCAAAAGCACCTGGCTGATATCAGTAAAAAATTGACGGAAATTGTTGAGGCGGTGCGTGAGGTTTCTGCATTCCAGAACAATGCACGTAAGTCAGAGATCATTGGAGCCATACAGTATTTGCAGCAAATTACTCCCGTGGTTATTGAGGAGCAATGTTCGCCAGCAATACGCCAAAAACTGGAGGATATTGAAGTCCAGTTCTCCGCCCTGCAGTCACACTTACTGAATGATATTACTGCTGCTGGTGACAAAGTGGCTGCACTTAAAGATCGTGGGCTCTTTGGCAGTACGGAGATTACGAATAAGATCCAGACCCAACAAAATATTCTTGATGAGCGAATTCATGAATGGGACCTGGCAATGAAGGTTCGTGCGCAAGCGTTTCATCTTCTGACACATGCCGAAGGTAACACAACACTCGTCAGGCACCGCCAACGAACCATTGTTCATAACTATCAGGAGTTCGAAAGCGTTGTTGACAAAGTTGAGCGTCAGGTTCACCAGCGGATACAAGGTATCAGCGCATTGACGGAACAGAGCAATACCACCAATGCCAATAAAGTATTACTGCGGAAATGGACGACAACGACGTTAATGCAGCAAAAGATGGCTATTGAAGAGGCCCATTCGTCGTTCGGGAAATTCCAACAAGGATTGTTGGCTGAGCAGCCGCAATCTGCACGGTTACTGGTAGAAATGCAGGACGGGAAACCGGTGAAGTGTTTTGAATTACCACCAGTATAAACATTACGACTTCTTCTGAATGAGTAATCGAATGGAACATAACGATTCGTCACTAGCTGAGTGGCTACCGGAGTTTTTTCAGAAATGACCAATAAATATACAATGGGCCGCAGAAAAAAATAAAAAAAATCAATATCACTGTTGCCGGGCCAACTGAATTTTTAAGCCAATTCACTGAGCCACTAAAAGTTGTCCAGCGTCGATCTTTATCTTTTGATCCTTGGGAAGTCGCTGGACTTGAACGTAAAGAAGTTCATAACACAGCTGTTCTTGCCTGACTTCTTGATCCCGAGGGGACTCATGGTTTCGGGAGACTACCTTTACAGGCATTCCTGCAGGCAATACGACACAGTAGAAATGATATCCCTGAAGATTACCTTCACTATTGTCGGGTGCTGGTTGAAACTAATCCTACTGGCGATAATACCAATCGTGTTGATATAGAAATCAATGCGGATAATTTTTTCCTGCTTGTCGAAGTGAAAATTGATTCATGTGAACAGCAGGAACAAATTGGCCGATACTGCTCTGATGCCAGAATACGTGCAGGATCACGTCCCTGGGCTGTTGTCTTTTTAACGCCTCATGGCGGAAAACCGCTGACCTGCGGCTCAGATTTTAAACCTGATGTTCCCTGTATTTCCTGACGATATCTCGCCACAGCTTTAGAGTCTTCGTTGCAACCGCATTACAAAGAATTCTGAGTCGCCACGGTTTAACAGACACCTCGGCGGTGTCTGCCCGGAGGCCTTCGAACAGGCCTCGTCGTGAGGACAGGAAAGGTCTACTGTCGTGGGATCAGTCCAGTAATCCAGTATCCCTTATCCTGCTCGTACGATAAAACGTCAAACAACAATCGCGACAAGCGCCCATTTCCGTCACGAAACAGATGGATCAGGATAAATTCAACGTGGCATTCAGCAAGGAAAGCAACAAGCTCGGATCGTGGAAGAACGTTATGAAAAGTAATTTGGGTAAGAAATCGATCTTAAAATTCGCTTCATAACCCAAGGATACGATCCGCAGCAGCAAACTGAAAGCCGCCTTTAGCCAAATTCGCATTCCGCAATTTTCCAGCCCATTCGTATACATTTTCAAAAAGCGAATTCCCTGACCACATTTTGCCTCTGCGATCCTCCTTCCATAATGGCCGAAACATGCCTCAGACTCTTTCACAAACTACAAAACTAAAGAAATCCCCCATCGCGCCGATCATCATCCGTGTGTATTATTTCCTGTAGCGTTTACAACAATTAACCTTAACTCAAATACTTAAGCGCCAAAGCGAAAGGCATCATGAGCACACCGATCAAACGGCTAGAAATCATAAAAAATGCGATTGAACTGGAAGACGACGACATCATCCAGAGCCAGCTGACACGGCTGAAAAATGAAGCGTTTGACGATGAGCTACAGGCAATCGTCGCGGCGCTTGAGCAGAAAAACTATACCGTTGCCATGGCGGCGATCGCTGCCTGGCTACAGGGCCAGCGCGCCATGACGCAATGGCGTGACCCGCAGGTGGCGGCCAGCAAGATGGAGCTAAAAGCGCTGGAAGAGCGCCTCAGGGATTTGATTGACCGTCGCAATGCCCGCGTGCAACAGCTCGATGAATTCAACGATCTCTATTTCTCACGCCTCGGACCGCTGATGCAGCAGATCCTCGCCCTGCGTAAAACGCTGGCGGAGCTGAACCTGCGACGTCAGCAGGCAGAGGCGCGTCGACGTGAGGAAGATTACCGTCGCTGCCAGCGCTATATGGCGCAGGCGGTGGAGGTGCTGGCGATGCTGACCCAGCGCTGGCGCGATCTGCCTGCGGATTCCGTACAGGCCGCCGAGGCGCGTAAGCAACTGCAGCAGCAAAGCAATCTGATTGCTAACCTGCTGGCCGAAGCGCTGGAGCTGGAGAGTGGCTTAACGCGCGAAGAAGAGCCTGCACGTCAGGCGCGCGACGAGGCCAATGAAGAGTACGAGAAATACCGCGAGCAGCATCACGATGCCGAAATGCGTCTGCGTAAAGGCAAGAACCTCTCCGAGGAAGATCAGAACGAACTGAAGCGTCTCTGGCGTCAGGCGAGCAAGCTCTGCCATCCGGACCTAGTCGCTGACGATCTGAAAGAAGAAGCCAACGCGATGATGGTGCAACTCAACCAGGCCAAACAGCGTGGTGACGTTAAAGCCATTCGTTCGCTGGTGGCACGTCTGCAGCAGGGCTTTGAGCCGCTGATGGCCAGCGACAGGCTGAACGATCTGGAACGTATCCGCAAAAAAATGGCGCAGGTTCGCGAGCAGATTGACACGTTAGTGAACGAGCTGGCGGAGCTGGAGAAAGAGGAGTCCTGGCTGCTGGTCTCGTCGCTAAGCAATATGGAAACCTACTTTGCCCAGCAGGAGAAGGCGCTGCACGACGTTCGCGCCTCGCTCGAACATCAGGTGAGCGAAGCGCAGCTGGAGTCCGCAGCCTGATTATTTAGCGTGCCAGTATGCACTGGCACGCACCAGCTGCTGGTCGATTGCGTCGGTTTCAAACTGACGGCTCAGGTTTTTCACCACCTTCCCTTCCCCGGTCAGCCAGATAAAATAATCTTCCGCAGGCACCGTCAACGCCGCCAGACGCTCGGCCACCGCCTGTTCGCTGTGGCCGACAACCCAGGTGATGTTGAACGCGCTCAGATGGGCCAGATAGTCCTGATACGACGCATCACCGACCGTCACCACCGCATGGATGTCCGGGCGAACCGGCAGTGTTGCGATGCTTTCCAGGCGACGGCGCAGCGCGGGCATGCCGGATTCATCGCACACGTACAGTTGCCAGGCATAATCTTCCGGCACAACCAGCGAACCGCGCGGGCCGCCAATCGTGAGCGTGTCACCCACTTTTGCCTCTGTCGCCCAGTGACTGGCAACGCCGCCATCGTGTATGAAGAAATCGAGCACCAGCTCATGCCGTTCGGCATCGTACAGGGGCGTATAGTCTCGCGCCTGCGGACGCACACCGTCGCCCCAGTCGATACCTTCATCGGTAACAACCGGTGGTACAAAGGTCGCCCCCGGGGCCGGGAAAAACACTTTTGTGTGGTCGTCGAAACCGCGAGAGCTAAAGCCCTCCAGCGCCTCGCCGCCTAAAACAATGCGCTGGAAACCTGCGCTGACACGCTCAACGCGAAGCACGTCCAGCTTGCGAAAACGGAGATCATTACGAACACGTTGTGGGTAACGGGTGGATGTCATGGTGAGACCCTTCTCAGGTGAATACGATATATCTAAATCAATTTTAAATGATAATGATTGCTAGTCAGCAAGAATGCAAGATCTTTTAGATTGCATCTGAATATATCTAAGATATAGTTTAGATATATCAATTTGAAGGGGTGAGTATGCGAAACGAACACGACGGCGGCGGACGCCGACCACGCTTTTTTGGTCACGGCGATCTGCGTCTGGTGATACTGGATATCCTGACCCACAACGCGAGCCATGGCTACGAGTTGATCAAGGCGATCGAGAACATGACGCAGGGGAATTACACCCCAAGCCCTGGCGTTATCTACCCGACCCTCGATTACCTTCAGGATCAGACCTATATCACCATCACCGAAGAAGAGAATGGCCGCAAGAGAATTGCGATTACCGTGGCCGGTCAGCAGTGGCTGGATGAAAATCAGGAGCAGCTGGCGCAAATTCAGGCGCGTATTAAAGCGCGCTCCGTCGGCTTCCAGCTGAGAAAAAACCCGCAAATGAAGCGGGCTCTGGATAACTTCAAAGCGGTGTTAGACCTGAAGGTGAACCAGGGCGAACTCAGCGATGCGCAGCTTAAGCAGATCATCGGCGTGATCGACCGCGCAGCGCTGGAGATCTCCCAGCTGGATTAAGCCAGTACGCGATCGCTCACGCGGAAGACGCGAACAAGATCTTTCAGGTGCATCGCCTGTTCGTTCAGGGACGCTGCCGCCGCGACAGACTCCTCCACCAGGGCGGAGTTCTGCTGCGTGGTGGCATCAATCAGGCCAATCGCGCTGTTAATCTGCGAGATCCCTTCCGTCTGCTCATGGCTGGCCTGGCGGATCTCACGCAGAATAACGTCCATCTCTTCCACGTTGCCGACCATACCGTTAATCAACTCGCTCGCTTTCTCGACCAGGTTCATCCCGTCCTGCGTCTGGCTGGTAGAACTTTCGATCAGCTGACGAATTTCACTGGCAGATGACGCACTCTTCTGCGCAAGCTGACGCACTTCGCCCGCCACCACCGCAAAACCACGACCGTGCTCGCCCGCTCGTGCCGCTTCCACCGCCGCGTTTAGCGCCAGAATGTTGGTCTGGAAAGCGATGGCATCGATCAGGTCGATGATGTCGGACATCCGGTTAGAAGTCTCGTTAATCAGGCGCATTTTGCTGGTGACCTGCTTCATCATCTCGCCGTTGTTTTTGACCACCATGGCGGCGTCCGCCGAGAGGTGAGTTGCTTCTCCGGTGTGTGAGGCGGTGTTTTTTACCGTCGCCGTGATCTGCTCCATCGAGGCAGCGGTCTGTTCAACAGAGCTGGCCTGCTCTTCGGTGCGCGCGGCAAGATCCTGGTTCCCCGCGACAATCTGCGCGGCGGCACTCGAGATATTCTCCGAACCGGTCTGAACCTGCTGCACAATGTCCAGCAGACGCGTTTTCATCTCCATCAGCGCATGCAGCAGCAGGCCGGTTTCGTCTTTACCGTGCGGCGTGATGCTGCCGGTCAGATCGCCTTCAGCAATGGCTTTTGCAAAATCCACCGCCTCGTCCAGCGGACGCGTGATTGAGCGCACGATAAACCAGCCAATCAGGCTGCCGGTCGCGACGCTAAAGAGCGTGATCAGGATCAGCAGCAGGCGGTTCGATTTGAAATCGCCCTCGACCTGCACTCCTGCGCTTTGCATTTCCTGGTTCTGAATCGCGATCAGCGCCTGCACGTTGGCTTTATAGGCCTGCTGTAGCTTCAGGGTGTTGGTCATCATCTCCTGAATAGCGCCCGCCCGATCGTTATTCTGCACCGCCTGCAAAATGCGATAACGCGAGTCCAGATACTGCTGACGCACGCCGCGTATCTCAGCAAGAACCCGCTGTGATTCAGGATCCTGCAGCGCAGTATTCAGCTCGCCGAGGATCACCGTAATCTGTTCGCTGATCGCTTTAAGACGCTGCTGTGACTGCGCTGTATACGTTCCCTGTTCATCCAGTAACATCAGCTGCTGAGTGCCAATAAATTCCTGGAAGTTGTCGATTAACTGGTTCGCTTTTACCGTGGTCGGATAATCACGGGTAATGATGGATTGCATTCCGTTGTTCGCCCGGTTCAGGCTTAGCAAGGATAAACTCGCACTGACCACCATCAGGACAATAAAGAATCCAAACGCCAGAAATAATTTCGTGCCGATCTTTACGTCATGTAAGAACATATTTTCTCCATCGATGTGATTATTTCTCAGACGATCACCGTTATCGGTAACGAAACCGCTAACTTTATGACTTTGATCGTTTTTTTATTTCATAACCACGACAATGGATAGGTGCAGGCTATTAATATCCGTAAATCGATCGTTACGTCACCCTCTGATGAGGCATTTTCAAAATAGCATCGGGAAAAACGGACTTAGGCTGGGGTAAATATTTGATGTGATTTCTTTAGTTACTTAATATAAAGTTAACAATAAAAGACATTAATAATTACATTCAGAAAAAATAAAGCCGCTTATTCCTGATGAAATAAACGGCTTTCTGGAACCTTACTGGCTCAATGGAGCACGGTGACCGCATCCTTAAGACGCCCGGCGCGATGCTTCACCATTGCGGATATGTGGGCACTTTCCTCAACCAGATCGGCATTTTTCTGCGTGATGCTGTCCAGCTCGGCCACCGCACGGGTGAGCTCTGACAAGCCGGTAGCCTGTTCAGAGGTCGAATGGCTGATCTGCGCGATAAGCTGCGTCACGTTTTTCACCTGCTCGACGATATCATCCATTGTACGACCGGCGGCATGAACCTGATCAGAGCCGGACTGCACCTTACTGGCGCTGGCATCAATCAGCTTGCGAATATCGTTGGCTGCACTGGCGCTACGGCTGGCGAGATGGCGCACTTCGCCGGCGACAACCGCAAAGCCTTTCCCCTGCTCACCGGCTCTTGCCGCCTCCACCGCCGCATTCAGCGCCAGAATATTGGTCTGAAACGCGATGTCGTTAATAAGGGAGGTAATTGAGCCAATCCGCTGCGTGCTATCCGCGATGTCATCCATGGTTTTCACCACCGTCTGCATCGCGTTTCCGCCTTTGGTCGCCGCGCTGCTGGCGGCCACTGACAGCTTATCCACTTCGGCGGCGGTTTCTGAATTACTCTGCACGGAGGCGGCCATCTGGTTCATTGTCGCCACGGTCTGCTGCACATTGGCCACGGTCTGACGCGTCCGATCGTTCAGATCTTCATTCCCCTTTGCCAGCCTGTCGCTGCCATCACGCACGCTCACCACCTGGCTTGACACATCGTTAATCAACCAGCGGCACATCAGCCCCAGCTGCCCGACCGCACGCAGGGTCAACCCCAGCTCGTCACTGCGGTTCAGGTGCTGCACGCTGTTGCGCTCGCCGGTGGCGACTTTCAGCGCCTGACGCGCCACGTTTTCGATCGGACGAACAATCTGCTGCTCAAACAGCAGCGTGCCCAGCAGCATAACTACCGCGGCGGCAGCCAGCGGGTACGCACCCGCTGAGGTGGCCACCAGCGTGGCAGCCAGCACCGCAAACAGCCCCGCCATCACGCTTCGCACGCGCCAGCGCAGCGGCATTTCTGGAAGTTTCCCCAGCCAGCCTTTCCTTACCACCAGTCCTTTATGAATACGTTTCTTGCAGCGCCCGTCATTCAGAGCCCGATAGAGCGGCTCCACGCCAGCAATCTCTTCTGCCGTGGCTTTGGTGCGAATCGACATATAGCCCGTCACCTGCCCGTGACGCACCATCGGCACCGCGTTGGCGCGCACCCAGTAGTGGTCGCCATTTTTACGTCGGTTTTTGACAATGCCGCTCCACGGCTCGCCCTTTTGCAGGGTGTACCACATATCGGCAAACGCCGCTTTTGGCATATCGGGGTGGCGCACCAGATTGTGCGGCTGGCCCATCAGCTCATCAAGCTGATAGCCACTCACCTGCACAAAGGTGTCGTTGGCGTGGGTCAGGTAACTGTGGATATCGGTGGTCGACATTAAGGTGGTGTCATCGTCCAGAGGATATTCATTCTGGGTGACAAAGGTTGGAGCGGACATCGTGAGCATCCCTTGCAGGTTATTTGAATGTTAATTTTGTGGATTAATGTTTTTTCGGCGGTAAAGAATTTATCTTTAGTTGTTAAAGTTGATAGAGATCGCAGATTTCACTTAAACCGCACTTTTTGTGAGATTTTATAATTCATTGATTTCAAATACTTTCGTAGAGAAATTACCTGCAGAGTATGACGCGTTAACGCCCACTTAAGTCGCAGCGTCTGCACTCTATAAGTGCAATGGCCTTTTAATCGCACCTCCCCAGGCCTTTTCCGCCGTACCGCTAAATCCCGTATCGGTTATATCGGCATGATTAAATTTTGCGCAACATAATGTTAACCTGGTGTTTATCCTGATTTTCGTTAAGGCATCTGAAGTGGCGTAATCCCTGCAATACTTAATCCAGTATCATGTGATACGCGATCCCCGGGAGCACATTTTGAACAGGTTACCTTCCAGCGCCTCGGCTCTTGCCTGTACCGCGCACGCACTGAATCTCATTGAGAAGCGAACGCTTGATCATGAGGAGATGAAACAACTTAACCGAGAGGTCATCGATTACTTTAAAGAGCATGTCAATCCAGGGTTTTTGGAGTATCGCAAATCTGTTACCGCCGGCGGGGATTACGGAGCCGTAGAGTGGCAAGCGGGAAGTCTTAATACGCTTGTCGACACCCAGGGACAGGAGTTTATAGATTGCCTGGGTGGTTTTGGAATTTTCAACGTGGGGCACCGTAATCCAGTTGTGGTTTCCGCCGTACAGAATCAACTTGCGAAACAACCTCTCCATAGCCAGGAACTGCTCGATCCGCTTCGCGCTATGCTCGCGAAAACGCTCGCGGCCTTAACGCCCGGCAAACTGAAGTACAGCTTCTTTAGCAACAGCGGCACGGAATCGGTCGAAGCGGCGATTAAACTCGCCAAAGCGTACCAGTCGCCGCGCGGCAAATTCACGTTTATCGCCACCAGCGGCGCGTTCCACGGAAAATCCCTGGGCGCACTGTCGGCTACCGCCAAATCCACCTTCCGCAAACCGTTTATGCCGCTGCTGCCGGGCTTCCGCCACGTGCCGTTTGGTGACATTAGCGCTATGCGCACCATGCTGAGCGAATGCCGTAAAACCGGCGACGACGTGGCAGCGGTGATCCTGGAGCCTATTCAGGGTGAGGGCGGCGTGATCCTGCCCCCGCAGGGCTATCTGCCTGCCGTGCGTCAGTTGTGCGATGAGTTTGGCGCACTGCTGATCCTCGACGAAGTCCAAACCGGGATGGGGCGTACGGGCAAGATGTTTGCCTGCGAGCATGAGAACGTCCAGCCGGACATTCTCTGTCTGGCAAAAGCGCTGGGCGGCGGCGTGATGCCGATTGGCGCGACGGTGGCGACCGAAGAGGTCTTCTCGGTGCTGTTCGACAACCCGTTCCTGCACACCACTACGTTTGGCGGTAACCCGCTGGCCTGCGCGGCCGCGCTGGCGACCATCAACGTGCTGCTGGATCAAAACCTGCCTGCACAGGCGGAACAGAAAGGCGATATGCTGCTGGACGGTTTCCGCCAGCTGGGCCGGGAATATCCGGATCTGGTGCAGGATGCGCGGGGTAAAGGGTTGCTGATGGCCATTGAGTTTGTCGACAACGAAATCGGCTACAGCTTCGCGAGCGAGATGTTCCGCCAGCGGGTCCTGGTTGCCGGAACGCTCAACAACTCGAAGACCATTCGCATTGAACCGCCGCTGACGCTGACGGTTGAACAGTGTGAGCAGGTGCTGAAAGCGGCGCGTAAAGCGCTGGCAGCCCTGCGGGTAAGCGTGGAAGAAGCGTGATATCCCCTCCCCCTCCTGACGGAGGGGGCGTTTTTAGCGGTGAAACTCCGCCACCGTCATGGTAAACCGCAACACATTCTCGCCCTCATTCGCGTAGCCGTGTGCCGCTTCCGTTTTCGCCACCGCCGAAGCGCCTGCCGCCACCTGCGTCACCGTCTCTTCCACCGTCAGGGTCAATCCTCCCTCAGTGACATGCAGCAGCTCAAACGTTCCCGCCGGATGCCCCGGCGAGGTAAAACGCTCCCCCGGATGCATCACCCACTGCCAGAGTTCAATCATATCCGGGCCAGACGTGCCCGCGAGCAGCCGGGCATATCCGCCCTGTGGGCCCTGCCACAGAACCGGGATCGCCGCTTCTTCTATGACGTGCACCCGCGGCTCGCTGGAGACGTTAACGATATCCGCCACCGAAACGCCCAGCGCGGCAGCCAGCTTGCAGAGAATGGCAATGCTGGGATTCGCCGCCCCTTTTTCAATCTCCACCAGCATGCCTTTGCTGACGCTGGCGCGGCGTGAAAGCTCATCCAGCGACAGTTTTTTCTCTTTGCGCCAGTTGCGAATGCGGGTGGCGACGGCCAGGCTTACCTGGGCGATATCGGCACCCGAATCGGTCATTATATTGACTTTATCAGTCATTGGTCACTACCATAGTATAAAACAGTCAATACAGGATTATTTATGTCTCTCGTTACGCCGTCAATAGACCCGCGTCTTACCGGGATTGCCCCCGGCTTTCGGGCGCTGAGCATTCTGGTTGAAGCCGCCCCGATAACCCAGCCGGACGTGGCCTCTGCCGCGCTGGCACAGGCCTGCCAGCAGGTCCTCAATGATGATGTCGCCTGGGCGGAAGCGCACCTCAGCGCCTGGGATGACGTGTTCAGGGCATTTGGTGCGAAACCGAAACGCACGCCCTGCTCAGCATCGGCCCTGCGTAAGCGAGTGCTGAAAGAGGGCGCACTGCCCCCGCTTGATCCAGTGGTCGATATTTACAATGCCATCAGCATTCGTTACGCCATTCCCGTCGGGGGTGAGAACCTTGCCGCTTATGCAGGCGCTCCGCGTCTGACGCTTGCCGAAGGTAATGAACCGTTTGATACCCTGAAAGAGGGCCAGCCGGTTATCGAATACCCGGATGCGGGCGAAGTTATCTGGCGCGATGATATTGGCGTCACCTGCCGTCGCTGGAACTGGCGCCAGGGCGTGCGTACACGTCTCGATAGCCAGGCGCAACACATGTGGTTTATTCTCGAAAGTCTGCCGTCGATGCCGTTATCGGCGTTGCAGGAGGCTGGCGATGAGTTAGTCAGCAACCTGCAGCGGCTGATGCCGGGCTCCACTGCTCACCTTCAACTGATTGGACTATAAAAGGATAAGCGGATGTTTCACGGGTTAAGCGCATTCCCTCTGACGCCATTGCGAGAGGGGAAATTTGATGAGCAGGCGTTTGTGCAGTTGCTGCGCCCGCTGGTGGATGCCGGTGTCGATTCGCTGGGGATCCTCGGTTCGACGGGCAGTTACGCGTATCTGACGCCTGAAGAGCGCACGCATATCACCCGCTGTGCCGTGGCGCATGCCGACAACATTCCGGTGAGCGTAAGTATTGGTGCGCTTCGCCTCGACGATATTCTCCGTCTGGCGGATGAGGCGCAAAGTGCCGGCGCCCGTGGGGTGTTACTGGCCCCCGTGTCGTACCAGCGCCTGACGGCAGAGGAAGTGTTTACCCTGTATGAGACGGTGACCCACCGGATCTCTGTTCCGCTGTGCATTTACGACAACCCGGCCACCACCGGGTTCGAGTTTAACGACGATTTGCTGTATGCCGTGGCGGCGCTACCGAACGTCAAATCCGTCAAGCTCGGGCGCATACCGGACGATATCGCCCACATGCGCGCCCGTCTTCCTGAAAACGTCACCCTGGGCATCAGTGGCGACTGGCGGGCGGCGTCAGCCCTGCAGGCCGGGTTTGATGTCTGGTATTCGGTTATCGCAGGGCTCTATCCGCAGACGGCGCTGGCAATTGCCCGAGCCAAAGACACCACCCCCTCTGACCGGCTGGCACCGCTGTGGGCGCTGTTCCGCCAGTACGGCAGTTTGCGGGTGATGGCCGCAGCGGCGGAAATGTCAGGGAAAGTGGCCGCGCCTGCACTGCCGTTCCCGCTTGCGTCGCTGAGCGGGAAACCGCGCGAAACGCTGGCGGCGATCCTGGCGGAACTGGCCCTCGCCTGAGCATCGCCGGGCTAGCGTAAGCGCTACCCGGCGGTCTGTTACGCCGGCAACAACCCGACAAAACTGCGTTTTTTGCGCGGCTCTGACATCAGGTCCTCAAGCTTATCCACGCAGGCCAGATAGTGCGGGGTTTTCTTGTGCGCCAGCACCGCCTCTTCATCCTTGTAGGCCTCGTAGATAAAGAACCGGGTTTTCACGCGCGGATCCTGTAAAACATCAAAGCGCAGATTGCCCGGCTCCTGAATCGCCCCTTCGTGGTTAGCGCGAAACACCTCCAGAAACTCATCGACCCGCTCGGGTTTGATGTTGATTTCCACTAATGTCACGTTCATTTTGCTTCTCCCTGTTTCTCTTCCTGCCAGAACTGGAACGCGTCCCGCGCGCTCATGTTCTCATGTACCACTTTTTTCACCGCTTTCAGCATGGCCAGCGGGGCGCTGGACTGGAAGATATTGCGGCCCATGTCCACCCCGGACGCCCCCTGGTCAATCGCCCGCCAGCACATCTCCAGCGCGTCGTGCTCCGGCAGCTTTTTGCCTCCTGCAATCACGATCGGCACCGGGCAGCTGGCGGTTACTTTTTCAAACCCTTCGTCGACATAATAGGTTTTGACGAACTGCGCCCCCATCTCGGCCGCGATACGGCTGGCAAGCGAGAAATACCGCGCGTCGCGCGCCATCTCTTTGCCAACGCCCGTTACCGCCAGGGTCGGCATGCCATAGCGCGCACCGGCATCCACCAGTTTGATGATGTTGTTGATCGACTGATGTTCAAACTCACTGCCGATGTACACCTGCGCCGCCACCGCGCAGACGTTCAGGCGCAGCGCATCTTCCATCGCCACCGCCACGCACTCGTTGGAAAGTTCCCCTAAAATCGAATTGCCGCCGGAGGCGCGCAACACGACGGGTTTATTGGTGGCGACAGGCACCTGGCTGCGCAAAATACCGCGGGTGCACATCAGCACGTCGGTTTCCCCAAACAGCGGGGCGATAGAGAGATCGATACGCTCAAGGCCGGTCGTCGGTCCCTGGAAATAGCCGTGATCAAAGGCCAGCATCACCGTGCGGTTGCTTTTTGGGTTGAAGATGCGCGCCAGCCTGGACTGCATTCCCCAGTCCAGCGAGCCGCATCCCTTCAGGGTAAACGGCACGTTCTGCTGCGGTGTGCCGATGCCAAAATCTTTGCCGTCTTTGATGTCGTCTAAATCAGCCATTTGCTCCCCCGTCAGAAATCGTATTTGTTGATGTTCTCTTTGGTAAACACCACCCGCTCCGGCAGCAGCACAATGCCGTTGCCCTTCGCTTCATACTGGTAGCCCTGCACGCTGTTCGGCTCGACCTTCAGCGTACCGATATCTTTCACGTCCACGCTGTCGCCAACGTTAAGATCGCCTTTTTTCAACAACCGATCGGCGACATTGACCGCAATTTTGCCCTGTTGCACCACATCCCACAGGCCGAAGGCTTTCACCGTGCCGCGCTCTACGTACGGACGCATCACGTTAGGCGTGCTGAAGCCGACAATCGCCACCCCTTCTCGCTTCAGGTTTTCCGCCGCCTGCGCCGCCGCCGGCAGGGCGTTGGCATCCGGGGCGATGATCGCATCCAGATCCGGATACGCTTTTAAGATCCCCTCGGCGGTTTGTAGCGATTTGGTGGCATCGTTATAGCCAAACTGCGTGGTCACGACCTGCCACTGCGGATGATCTTTCTCGATTTTGGCCTTCGCCTCTTTCACCCACTGGTTCTGGTCGGTAACGGTCGGGCTGGAGTAAAAGAACGCCACTTTGGCATTCGGTTTGGTGACCTGTTTACCGGCCATGTCGACCAGCAGGCCGCCGAGCTGCGCCGGGGTGCCCTGGTTGATGTAGATGCTGCGGCATTCCGGTTTGGTGTCGGAGTCCCAGGTTAGTACTTTGACGCCACGCTGCATCGCGCGCTTCAGCGCCGGGCAGAGGCCATCCGGCGACACCGCCGAAACGATAATGGCGTTATAGCCCTGGTTAACGAAGTTATTGATGAGCTGCACCTGGCCTGAGACGCTGGGCTCGGTCGGGCCGTCGTAGGTGACGTCCACGCCGAGATCTTTACCCGCCTCTTTCGCGCCATTGCCGCCGCTGGTAAAGAAGCCAACGCCCACCAGCTTGGGGATAAAGGCGATGCGGTCCGCGGCCTGTGCCGACGCGAAGCTGAGTGCCATCGCCAGGACTATCAGTTTTGTTTTCATCTTACGCTCCGGGTATGTTTTGTGAGGAGAGAGCGCACCCATTCACGGTGCAAACTCAGTGAACGTCCCATCACCACCACAACCAACAGCGCCCCTGACAGCGCGCTCGACACCTGGTTGGGGATGCCGACCATCTGTAAACCCTGCTGCAGATACCCCACCAGCAACGCCGCCAGGGCCGTACCGATTACCGACCCCGAACCGCCATAGATATTGGCGCCGCCGAGGACCGCTGCGGTCAGTGCAGGCATCAGTAAATCGCGTCCCAAATCCGAACGCGCCGAACCGAAATAGGAGACCATCACCAGCGCAGCAATGGCCGAAGCGACGCCCACCAGGCCATACAGGGCGTAGGGCATCCCGTTGACCGAGAGCGCCGCATAGCGCGCCGCGCGCGGGTTCTGCCCAATCAAAAACAGATGGCGGCCAAAGCGTCCGCGATGGGTAATCAGCCAGAAGAAGACGGTAATCACGGCGAACAGCACCAGCGGGATTGGCAACCCCAGGAACGTGAGGTTAGCGAACGCGGTAAAGCTGTCCGGGAAGCCACCGATGCCTTCGTAACCGGTCGCCCCCGCCATGCCGGAGAGCAGCAGTGCGCCACCGCCGTAGAGATAGAGCGTGCCGAGGGTGATAACCAGTGGGCTGATGCCGGTGTAGTGGATCAGCGCAGCGTTGACCAGACCGCACAGCAGGCCGAGCAGCAGCGTCAACGGTATCGCCAGCGCCATCGGCCAACCCGCCTGCATCATCACCCCCAGCGCGATGGCACACAGGCCGATGGTCGAACCGAGGGAAATATCAATGCCGCCGCTGATGATCACCAGGGTGAGCGGCAGCGCTACAATGCCAATGCAGATAAAATCGCTGGTGCTGAACAGCAGCATGTTGATATCGAGCATGCGCGGATTGATGGCCCCAAAGAGCAGGATTTCCAGCACCAGTAATATCAGCAGCGCGCTTTCCCAGTTAAGCTTCATTTACGCCACCTCTTTTTTGTGTTTCGTAAACGGGGTGACATGCTTCCCCCCTTTGTTACCGGGCTGGAAGCGGCTGTACTTAAGTGCGCGCTGATGCCGGGCCAGCGCCTGGCGTAAACGCCCGTCGAGCACCAGCACACCGAGCAGCACCAGCCCGGCGATAAAGTCATTCCACCACGCGGGCAGCCTGAACAGCACCAGCACGGTGTCGATTTGAGTCAGGAAAAAAGCCCCCAGTAAGGCGCCAATAAGCGTCCCGGTACCGCCCAGCAGAGAGATCCCCCCGAGTACGCAGGCGGCAATGGCTTTCATCTCCAGCCCGCTGCCGGTCTGGTTAGGTACAAAGCCAATCTGCGAAGCGAAGACAATCCCCGCACACGCGGCCAGCGTGCCGTTCAGCGTAAAAGCGATCATTCGCGTCCGGTTCACCGCCACGCCCAGCTGGCGTGCGGCGGTAAGGTTATCGCCCACGGCGTAGAAATCGCGTCCGAAGGCGGTGCGCGACAATGTCCATGCGCCGACCGCGGCTAAAAACACCACGCCCATTCCGAGCGGTGAAATCCCCATAGCGGCAGGTTCAGAGAGCGATTTCAGGCTCGGCGGTAGCCCTTCAATCCACTTTCCTCCCGTCCACAGCAGCATCGCTCCGCGATAGAGACCCAGCGTGCCGAGGGTGGCCACAATTGCCGGAATACGCAGCCCCACCACCAGAAAACCGTTAAATGCTCCCGCCAGTGCGCCAATCGACAGCGCAAAGAGTATCGATACCGGCAGGGTGTAGCCGCTGTTCAGAGCCACCCCCACGGCAATGGCAGACAGCCCGACGGTAGAGCCGACGGAAACATCAATATTGCGGGTCAACATCACCAGCGCGGCGCCGAGCGCCAGCAGAATCAGGATTTGCGAACTGGCGAAGATCATCCCCAGCGTTTGCAGGCTGAAATAGGCCGGATTGAGCCCCACCAGCACCGCGAACAACGCCAGAATGGCGATGAACGCGCTCAGTTCGCGATTTTTCAGTAAGGTCTTCATGACTGCCCTCCGAATGCCAGCGCCATCATTCTGTCGAGACTGACCGCGTGCCGGGACAACTCGCCGCTGAGTACGCCCTGGTGCATCACCAGCACGCGATCGGCAAGCCCGGGGAACTCATCCAGATCGCTTGAGATCATCAGCACCGCCACGTTCTGCGCCGCCACGCTTTTGATGAGCTGATAGATATCGGCCCGCGCCGACACATCCACTCCGCGTGTCGGTTCATCGACGATCAACAGCAGCGGATTCGCCTCCAGACAGCGCGCCAGCAACACCTTCTGCTGGTTGCCGCCGGAAAGCGTGCGCACGGTTTGATCCGCATGGTTAAGCTTGATCCCCAGCGCCCGGTGATAGCGCTCCACCACCGCCGACTCCCGTTTGCGCTGCTGCCAGACCGAGGGCTCATTCAGCGCCACGGTGTTCCAGCGAATCGGCGCATCCAGGAACAAGCCGGAAACCTGTCGGTCCTCTGGCAGGTAGACCAGCCCTTTCTCCAGCCGTGCCGCCACGGGTTCGCCGGTTATTTCCTGATTTTCCAGCCAGACTCGTCCACCGCGCACCGGGCGCAGCCCATACAGCGTTTCCGCAAATTCGGTGCGCCCGGAGCCGACCAGCCCGGCGAGGCCAACTATTTCCCCGGCATAGATTTCCATGCTGAGATCGATAAATCCCTCACCGGTAAGCTCTTCCACCCGCAGCACCGGGAAATCCTGCGGCTGCGTGCGGCGATTGCCCGGCAGCGCCAGCCACAGTTTTTGTGCATCACTTAATCCTTTTTCGCGGCTCACCGGCGTCATGGCCGCAATCAGGGCGTTATCGTCAAACTGTGCAGTTTCACCGCTGAGCACGATCGCGCCGTCGCGCATTACCGAGACGTGGCTCGCCAGCTGGCGGATCTCCGGTAATTTGTGCGAGATAAAAACAATGCCGACGCCCAGCGCCTGCAACGCGCGGATCTGGCGGAACAGCCGTTCGGTTTCCCCCGGGGTGAGCGACGCCGTGGGTTCATCAAGGATCAGGATCTTCGCGTTACGCATCAGGCCGCGCAGGATCTCCACCATCTGTTGATCCGCCACTTCAAGGGTGCTGGCGGTGGCATCAAGATTGAGCTGACACTGCAGCTGCTGGAGTTTCTCCGCCAGCCGTTCCCCCATACCGGCCTCACGCGGCAGGCGGAAAAGGATGTTTTCCCGCACCGTCAGGTTGGGGAAAAGCAGGGGTTCCTGCGGCACCAGATAAATCCCCAGCCTGTGGGCCTGCGCGGGCGAAAGCCGCGCAAACGCGTGGCCGTCAACCGAAAGTTCACCGCTGTCCGGCGTTTCCACCCCGGCGATGATTTTCATCAGCGTTGATTTTCCCGCGCCGTTACCGCCCATCAGCGCATGCACCTGACCCGCAAGCAGCGTGAAATGAATACCTTTCAGGACCGGTACGCCGGAGAACTGCTTGCTGATATCACGTGCTTCGATAAGTGGCGTCATTATCGCTCCGCTATTGAACAAATGATTTTTAGATTTAATAATGTTCAAAAGCGTAGACGGTGAACTATATTTAGAACCGTGCAGGGATCACAAATTTATCGATTAAGATCCACACAGACACAAATCAATCTAAAAGATCTGTTTTGTCGCGTGGTTCACACTTTCTTTCTGCGCGATCACGAACATATGATCTAAATTTTTATAAGAGTTCAATTATGAGCGATAAACGCACTGCGGAAGAAGGTCGTTTTGCCGGGCTGGCGCTGGCGGAAGAAGAGCTGGTTGCCCGCGTCGCCTGGTGCTACTACCACGACGGATTAACCCAGAACGACATCGGCGAGCGGCTCGGACTGCCGCGCCTGAAGATCTCGCGTCTGCTGGAGAAAGGACGCCAGTCCGGGGTGATCCGCGTGCAGATCAACTCCCGCTATGAGGGGTGTCTGGCGCTGGAAACCGAGCTGCAGCAACGCTTCGGGCTCAAGCTGGTTCGAGTGTTGCCGGCCCTGAATACCCCGCCCATGAATGTCCGGCTGGGCATTGGCGCGGCGCAATCGCTGATGGGCGTGCTGGAGCCCGGCCAGCTGCTGGCGGTGGGATTTGGTGAAACCACCATGAGCAGCCTGCAGCACTTAAGTGGTTTTATCAGCTCGCAGCAGATCCGCCTGGTGACGCTCTCCGGCGGCGTTGGGCCGTATATGACGGGCATCGGTCAGCTTGATGCCGCCTGCAGCGTCAGCATGATCCCCGCCCCGCTTCGCGTTTCCTCCGCCGAAGTGGCCGGGATCTTAAAACGCGAATCCAGCGTGCGGGACGTGATCCTCGCCGCCGCCGCGGCCGATGTGGCGGTGGTAGGCATTGGTTCAGTAAACCAGCGCCGGGACGCCACCATATTGCGCTCCGGCTATATCAGCGAAGGTGAACAGCTGATGTACGCCCGCAAAGGGGCGGTGGGTGATATCCTCGGCTATTTCCTGAACGCCGAAGGGGAATGCGTGCACGAGCTGGAGATCCACCGGGAATTACTGGGCGTCACGCTCGATGAACTGGCGCAGTTGCCCACCATCGTTGGCGTGGCCGGAGGTGAAGAGAAAGCCGATGCGATTTATGCCGCACTCAAAGGCCGCCGTATTAATGGCCTGGTGACGGAGGAGACGACAGCCCGCGCGGTGCTGGCTCTGGCGAGCTAAGAGCCTGTCCTGCGCCTGACACGAGGCATGCTCATGAGTTACCTTTTAGCGTTAGATGCAGGGACAGGCAGCGTTCGCGCCGTAATTTTCGATTTGCAGGGCAACCAGGTTGCCGTTGGCCAGGCCGAGTGGAAACACCTGAGCGTGGAGAATGTGCCGGGCTCGATGGAGTTTGATCTCGACATTAACTGGCGGCTCACCTGCCAGTGTATTCATCAGGCGCTGGAGCGCGCCCGCCTGAGCGCAGCGGATATCCAGTCCGTGGCCTGCTGCTCAATGCGCGAGGGGATCGTGCTGTATGACCGCAACGGCGACGCCATCTGGGCGTGCGCCAACGTCGATGCCCGCGCCAGCCGCGAGGTAGCCGAACTCAAAGAGATCCACGACTACCGTTTTGAATCCGAAGTGTATGACGTCTCCGGCCAGACCCTGGCCCTGAGCGCCATGCCGCGCCTGCTGTGGCTGGCGCACCATCGTCCGGACATCTATCGCAAAGCCGCCACGATCACCATGATAAGCGACTGGCTGGCGGCAAAACTGTCCGGCGAGCTGGCCGTTGACCCGTCCAATGCCGGGACTACCGGTATGCTGGATCTCTTCTCCCGCGACTGGCGTCCGGCGCTGCTCGACATGGCCGGGCTGCGTGCCGATATCCTCTCTCCGGTGAAGGAGACCGGTACCGTGCTCGGTACGATCACCAAAGATGCCGCACAGCAGAGCGGCCTGCGCGAAGGCACGCCGGTGGTGATGGGCGGTGGCGACGTGCAGCTTGGCTGTCTTGGGTTAGGCGTCGTGCGGGCCGGGCAAACGGCCGTGCTGGGCGGTACCTTCTGGCAGCAGGTGGTCAACCTGCCGCAGGTACGCACCGACCCGGAGATGAACATCCGCGTGAATCCGCATGTGATCCCCGGCATGGCGCAGGCGGAGTCGATCAGCTTCTTTACCGGCCTGACCATGCGCTGGTTCCGTGACGCCTTCTGCGCGGAAGAGAAACTCATCGCGGAGCGGATGGGAATGGACACTTACTCCCTGCTTGAGGAGATGGCCAGCCGCGTGCCTGCCGGTTCACACGGTGTTATGCCGATCTTCTCAGATGCTATGCACTTCAAGCAGTGGTATCACGCCGCGCCGTCGTTTATTAACCTCTCCATCGACCCGGAAAAATGCAACAAAGCCACGCTGTTCCGTGCGCTGGAAGAGAACGCGGCGATTGTCTCGGCGTGTAACCTGACGCAGATCTCACGGTTCTCAGGGGTAACGTTCGACGGTCTGGTGTTTGCAGGCGGTGGCTCGAAAGGTGCGTTGTGGAGCCAGATTTTAAGCGACGTGACCGGTCTGCCGGTGCGCGTCCCGCAAGTGAAAGAGGCGACAGCGCTGGGCTGTGCGATTGCTGCCGGAACGGGAGCCGGGCTGTTTTCGGATATGGCGGCGACAGGCGAACGGCTGGTGAAATGGAGCCGCGAGTTCACGCCGAACCCGGCGCACCGGGAGCTGTATGACGGTATGATGCAGAAGTGGCAGGCCGTTTATGCCGACCAGCTTGGGCTGGTGGACAGCGGACTGACGACATCGATGTGGCAGGCACCGGGCTTAGTACGTGCCCCCTCTCCCTGAGAGCTATAACGCCCCCTCTCCCTCAGGGAGAGGGCATCAGGCCACACCAATATTTGAATCCCATCACAATCGCCGCATTCCCCTTTTCCCTTTTACTCATCGCTGGCTAAATTAGTAACTCATCCGACCACATAACAATAATTTTACACTGGAAGAGACTATGAGCCACTACCCGTCGTTATTTGCCCCCCTCGATCTGGGGTTCACCACCCTTAAAAACCGCGTGCTGATGGGCTCAATGCATACCGGGCTTGAAGAACATCCGGACGGGGCCGAACGTCTGGCGGCCTTCTATGCCGAGCGCGCACGTCACGGGGTGGCGCTGATTGTTACCGGCGGGGGGGCCCCTGCGCCTTCTGGCGTGGGGATGGAAGGCGGTGCGGTGCTGAACGACGCCAGCCAGCTGCCGCATCATCGCGTGGTCACTGACGCCGTTCACCGGGAGGGCGGGAAAATTGCCCTGCAGATCCTGCACACCGGGCGTTACAGCTATCAACCGAATCTGGTCGCACCATCGGCCATTCAGGCCCCGATTAACCGCTTTACGCCCCATGCCCTCAGCCACGATGAGATCCTGACGCTGATTGACGACTTCGCCCGCTGTGCGGCACTGGCGCGTGAAGCGGGCTATGACGGTGTTGAGGTGATGGGCTCGGAAGGCTACCTGATCAACGAATTCCTCGCGGCCCGCACAAACCAGCGCGACGATGAGTGGGGTGGCGACTACGCGCGCCGTATGCGCTTTGCAGTGGAAGTGGTGCGCGCCGTGCGTGAACGTGCCGGGGCGGATTTTATTATTATCTACCGCCTGTCGATGCTCGACCTGGTGGAAGGCGGCGGGACGTTCGACGAAACCGTACAGCTGGCGCAGGCTATTGAAGCGGCCGGCGCGACCATCATCAATACCGGCATCGGCTGGCACGAGGCGCGTATTCCGACCATCGCCACGCCGGTGCCACGCGCGGCGTTCAGCTGGGTCACGCGCAAGCTGAAAGGGAAAGTGTCTGTCCCGCTGGTGACCACTAACCGCATTAACGACCCGCAGGTGGCGGAAAATGTGATCGCCGCCGGGGATGCCGACATGGTCTCCATGGCACGTCCGTTCCTTGCGGATGCCGAACTGCTTTCCAAAGCGCAGAGCGGGCGTGCAGATGAGATTAACACCTGTATCGGCTGTAATCAGGCCTGTCTGGATCAGATTTTTGTTGGCAAGGTCACTTCGTGTCTGGTCAACCCCCGCGCCTGCCACGAAACCAAAATGCCGATTTTCCCGGCGGTGAATAAAAAACGCCTGGCCGTGGTCGGTGCCGGCCCGGCGGGTCTGGCGTTTGCGGTGAATGCCGCCTCGCGCGGCCACAGCGTGACGTTGTTCGATGCCACCGCTGAGATTGGCGGGCAGTTCAATATCGCCAAACAGATCCCGGGCAAAGAAGAATTTTACGAAACCCTGCGCTATTACCGCCGAATGATCGACCTGACGGGCGTGGATCTGCGCCTCAACCAGTTTGTAAACCCGGCGGATGTAATGGAGTACGATGAGGTGATCCTGGCAAGCGGGATCGCACCACGCAGGCCTGCGATCGAGGGCATCGATCATCCGAAAGTCCTGAGCTATCTGGACGTTTTGCGTGACAAAGCGCTGGTGGGGGCAAAAGTGGCGATCATCGGCTGCGGCGGGATCGGGTTCGATACCGCGATGTACTTAAGTCAGCCCGGCGAACCCACCAGCCAGAACATTGCCGACTTCTGCGTGGAATGGGGTATCGACACCAGCCTTAACCAGTCCGGCGGCTTGCGGCCGGAAGGACCACAGCTGCCGAAAAGCCCGCGTCAGATCGTCATGCTGCAGCGTAAAGCCAGCAAACCCGGTGAAGGACTGGGCAAAACCACGGGCTGGATCCATCGCGCAACCCTGCTCTCTCGCGGGGTGAAGATGATACCGTCGGTGAGCTATCAGAAGATCGATGACGCGGGGCTGCACGTGCTGATCGGCGGTGAGCCGCAGCTGCTGCAGGTGGATCATGTGATTTTGTGTGCGGGTCAGGAGCCGAAGCGCGATCTGGTGGATCCGCTGCGTGAGGCGGGAAAAACAGTGCACCTGATCGGCGGATGCGACGTGGCGATGGAGCTGGATGCGCGACGCGCCATTGCGCAGGGCACAACGCTGGCATTGAGTCTCTGAGTGACGCAACGCTCACCGGGCCTGCACGCGAGGCAGGCCGGTGTAAACTCAGCGCCCCGCGTTAGCGGCGGCGACCCAGCTTGACGGATTTCAGCACCACGAACTTGTTGTTGGTGGCAACCGTGGTGCAGTTACCGAAGATCTTCTTCAGCTTGTGGAAGTAGTCCAGGTGACGGTTCGCCACGATATACAGCTCGCCGTTAATTTTCAGGCAGCGGCGTGCATGGTGGAACATCTCCCAGGCGACGTTATCCGTCAGGGCGTGTTTCTGGTGGAACGGGGGATTACAGAACACGGCATTAAAGCGGAACGGCTCAACGCCCGACAGCGCGTTGTTAATCATAAACTCGCAGCGATCCAGCGCGTCCGGCATGTTGGTTTCAACGTTCAGACGACTGGAGGCCACCGCCATCGGCGACTCATCACTAAATACAACGCTCGCGTCAGGGTTCTTCGCCAGCAGCGTCAGGCCAATCACACCGTTACCACAGCCCAGATCGACGATTTCGCCTTCCAGGTTATCCGGCAGATTTTCAATAAAGAAACGCGCCCCGATATCAAGGCCGGTGCGGGAGAAGACGTTCGCGTGGTTGTGGATTGTCCAGTCAGTGCCTTCCAGCGTCCAGCTCAGGGTTTCTGGCGCGTCGGCCAGTTCGGGGGCACTGAAAGTACAGTTAATGAGGCGCGCTTTTTTCCAGGCCAGCGTCGTGGTGGTTGGGCCGAGCACTTTCTCGAACAGTTCCAGCGTTGAGGTATGGATATCACGCGCCTTGGCCCCCGCGATAATACGCGTTTGAGGGGTAACGACGTTGCGCAGTGCGCGCAATTGTTGTTCCAGCAGCGCCATTGTTTTCGGCACTTTGATCAGCACCACGCCCGGCGCCTGCGGGTAGTCCGCGGTGCTGTCGAGGAACTTAACGCTGGATTCGTCGATGTCGTTGTGGCGCAGGTTTTCCCGCGTCGCCAGCTCGCTCAAGTAGGAATCACCGATGCTGTAAGGCGTGTGTTCTGCCAGAGCACAGCCCAGCGCGCCAAACGCGTCATTCAGGATCAAAACCGGGCCGCTGATTTCAGTGTCATCCAACTGTTGCAGCAGATATTCATCCGCCGCTTCCCACGCCTGAAGCGGGTTAACGTCGTCCGTTTCCGGGAAACGTTTTAGGTTGAGTGAACGGAAACCGTTGTCTAAGTGGCTCATCGGCCCTCCTGAATGGTAAAATTTCGGCGTTATCCCTGAAAAGGGTGCGTGAGTATACCCGTTTTATTGTCAAATTGGGGCGTTGATGAACCAACTAACTTATCTCCAGGGCTACCCGGAGAACTTACTTTCTCAGGTTCGCAGCTTAATTGCCGAGCAAAAGCTGGGCGCGGTGCTGGAAAAACGCTATCCGGGGACGCATGACTTCGCGACCGATAAGGCGCTCTGGCAGTATACCCAGGATCTGAAAAACACCTATCTGAAGAGCGCGCCACCCATCAATAAGGTGATGTACGACAACAAGATCCATGTGCTGAAAAACGCGCTCGGCCTGCACACTGCCGTTTCCCGTGTTCAGGGCGGCAAGCTCAAAGCGAAAGCGGAGATCCGCGTTGCCACCGTGTTTCGTCACGCGCCGGAAGCGTTCTTGCGGATGATCGTGGTGCATGAGCTGGCACACCTGAAGGAAAAAGAGCACGACAAGGCCTTCTACTCCCTGTGCTGCCATATGGAGCCGCAGTACCACCAGCTGGAGTTCGATACCCGTTTATGGCTTACGCATTTATCGTTAAAGAGTAATGCGCAGTAGCGCACTGGTTTTGCAATAATCACGTGCTACAGTGGCTAAAGGTTCCCTGCTACGGAGTACGTAAACGTTTATGATACGTTTCGCAGTTATTGGCACGAACTGGATCACCCGCCAGTTCGTCGACGCCGCCCATGAAACCGGCAAATTTAAGCTCACCGCAGTCTATTCCCGCAGCCTGGAGCAGGCGCAGAGTTTCGCGAACGACTATCTGGTTGAACATCTGTTCACGTCGCTCGATGAGATGGCGCAAAGTGACGCCATTGACGCGGTCTACATCGCCAGCCCAAACTCCCTGCACTTTGCGCAAACGTCGCTGTTTCTTAGCCATAAAAAACATGTGATTTGCGAGAAGCCGCTGGCCTCGAACATTCAGGAAGTGGAAGCCGCGATTCAGCTTGCCCGCGACAATCAGGTGGTGCTGTTCGAAGCGTTCAAAACCGCCAGCCTGCCAAACTTCCTGCTGTTACAGCAGTCTCTGCCGAAGATTGGCAAAGTGCGTAAAGCGTTTATTAATTACTGCCAGTACTCGTCGCGCTATCAGCGTTATCTGGACGGTGAAAACCCGAACACCTTTAACCCGGCCTTCTCTAACGGCTCGATTATGGACATCGGTTTTTACTGTCTGGCCTCTGCCGTGGCGCTGTGGGGCGAGCCGCACAGCGTCACCGCCACGGCCAGCCTGCTGGAAAGCGGTGTGGATGCGCACGGCATCGTGGTGCTGGATTACGGTGATTTCAGCGTTACGCTGCAGCACTCTAAGGTGAGCGATTCCGTTCTGCCCAGCGAAATTCAGGGCGAAGCGGGCTCACTGGTTATCGAGAAGATTTCCGAGTGTCAGAAGCTGAGCATTGTCCCACGCGGCGGCAAAGCGCAGGAGCTGACGCAGCCTCAGCATATTAACACTATGCTCTATGAGGCAGAGGTCTTCGCCCGTCTGGTGGAAGACAACGAAGTGAATCACCCTGGGCTGGCGGTCAGCCGCACCACGGCGAAACTGCAAACCGAGATCCGCCGTCAAACCGGCGTGGTCTTCCCTGCAGATGGCGTGGGCGCAGAAGCTATCGCGTAAAGCTGTGTAATGAAACGGTGCAGACCATTGACGAAATCACTGGTCTGACATATTTTGTTACCTGCAAAGGGGAGTAACTTCCTTGCCGGTGGATCGTCATTACGATGCGTGCAAAACCGCATCCGGTCGCCGGGCAATCAAAAAGCCCGTCTTTTTGGTTGTAAGTGAGACCTTGCCGGAAGGCGAGGTCTATGCATAAAAAGCTAACGGCTATCGTCTTCTGACCATGGCCGTTTTTGTTTTTTATGTGTAAGGAAAATAGTATGCATTCTGTCGGCACTCCCATGTTGTGGGGCGGATTCGCGGTTGTCGTGCTCATCATGCTGGCGATCGACCTCTTTTTGCAGGGGCGTCGCGGCGCACATGGCATGACGATGAAACAGGCTGCGGCCTGGTCACTGGTGTGGGTTACCCTCTCCCTGCTCTTCTGTGCTGCCTTCTGGTGGTACCTGGCCTCAACGGAAGGCCGCGCGGTTGCCGATCCTCAGGCGCTCGCGTTCCTCACCGGCTATCTGATTGAAAAAGCCCTGGCGGTCGATAACGTCTTCGTCTGGCTGATGCTGTTCAGCTACTTTGCCGTGCCTGCGGCCCTGCAGCGTCGCGTGCTGGTGTACGGCGTGCTGGGTGCGATTATCCTGCGTACGATTATGATCTTCGCCGGAAGCTGGCTGATTACGCAGTTCGAATGGCTGCTGTATGTCTTTGGCGCATTCCTGCTGTTCACCGGGATCAAAATGGCCCTGGCAAAAGAAGATGGCTCCGCCATTGGCGACCGTCCGCTGGTGAAGTGGATCCGTGGTCATCTGCGCATGACCGACAAGATCGAGAGCGAGCACTTCTTCGTGCGTAAGAATGGCCTGCTTTTTGCCACGCCGCTGCTGCTGGTGCTGATTCTGGTTGAGCTGAGCGATGTGATTTTCGCGGTAGACAGCATTCCGGCTATCTTCGCGGTCACCACTGACCCGTTCATTGTGCTGACATCTAACCTGTTCGCCATCCTCGGTCTGCGTGCCATGTACTTCCTGCTGGCAGGCGCGGCTGAGCGCTTCTCAATGCTGAAATATGGTCTGTCGGTGATCCTGGTGTTTATCGGTATCAAGATGCTGATTGTCGATTTCTACCACATCCCTATCGCTATCTCGCTCGGTGTGGTGTTTGGCATTCTGATCGTGACGTTGCTTATCAATACCTGGGTTAATCGTCAGCACGATAAGAAGCAACAGGTGGAGTAATTACGGTCCTTCCTGCTGCCTTTACGCTGGCCCTCTTCCCCCCAGGGAGAGGGCCAGCACACTTTTGTAAATGAATAGTTAAAAACTATGACGCAACACGTAAAATGCAGCATTTTACGCTTCCCTCCGCATCCGGTTTCCCTATACTCAACCAGGCAAACATTTTCTTACATCCGGACATAAATGTGACTTAGAGCACATAAAGGATGGAACGCAATTTCACTTAGGAATTTTTATGAGCACACAATCAACTGGTCTCTTTGCGCGCCTGGCGCAAGGCAGTCTCGTTAAACAAATTCTGGTAGGGCTGGTACTGGGGATTCTGCTGGCAATGGTGTCAAAACCGGCTGCGGAAGCGACGGGGCTGCTTGGCACCCTTTTCGTTGGCGCACTGAAAGCTGTCGCACCGGTGCTGGTGCTGATGCTGGTCATGGCGTCAATTGCCAATCATCAACACGGACAAAAAACCAACATTCGCCCTATCTTGTTCCTGTATCTGCTGGGCACCTTCTCTGCAGCCTTAACAGCCGTAGTTTTCAGCTTCCTGTTCCCGTCCTCGCTGCACCTGACCAGCGCTGCGGGTGATATCACCCCGCCATCCGGTATTGTGGAAGTGCTGCGCGGCCTGCTGATGAGCATGGTCTCTAACCCGATTACGGCACTGATGAACGCTAACTACATCGGCATCCTGGTCTGGGCGATCGGTCTTGGTTTTGCCCTGCGTCACGGCAACGAAACAACGAAAAACCTGGTCAACGACGTGTCGAACGCCGTGACCTTTATGGTCAAAATTGTGATTCGCTTTGCGCCAATCGGCATCTTCGGTCTGGTCTCTTCCACACTGGCGACCACCGGCTTTGGCGCACTGCTGGGCTATGCGCAGTTGCTGGTGGTACTGATTGGTTGCATGCTGCTGGTTGCGCTGGTGATTAACCCGCTGCTGGTGTTCTGGCAGATCCGCCGTAACCCGTATCCGCTGGTGTTAACCTGCCTGCGCGAGAGCGGTGTGTATGCATTCTTCACCCGCAGCTCTGCGGCAAACATTCCGGTTAACATGGCGCTGGCGGAGAAGCTGAATCTGGATCGCGACACCTACTCGGTTTCCATCCCGCTGGGTGCGACCGTGAATATGGCGGGTGCGGCAATTACCATTACCGTGCTGACGCTGGCGGCTGTGCATACGCTGGGCATTCCGGTCGATCTGCCCACGGCGCTGTTGTTGAGCGTGGTGGCGTCGCTGTGTGCGTGTGGTGCATCGGGTGTGGCGGGTGGTTCGCTGCTGCTGATCCCACTGGCGTGCAATATGTTCGGTATCCCGAATGAGATTGCCATGCAGGTAGTGGCCGTCGGCTTTATCATCGGTGTATTGCAGGACTCCTGCGAAACCGCGCTGAACTCCTCAACGGACGTGCTGTTCACCGCAGCGGCATGCCAGGCGGAAGACGCGCGTTTAGCGAAAAACGCGTTACGCGGGTAAACAAAAGCCCGGTGACAAAACGTAAAGCAAAACGGCAACCGAAGGTTGCCGTTTTAGTATTTGACCCTCTCCACAGGGGTGAGGGCATCAACCGCACTACACTTACAGCGTCACGCCACTCTTGAAGATCGCCAGTTCGCGGAAGTCATTCTTCTCGTTACAGGTCTGTCTGCCGTTGGCAAACTCCACAATGGTATCCACGAATTCCGTCAGCAACTGCGGCATCCCTTTACCGTGGATCAACTGGCCTGCATCAAAGTCGATCCAGTGTTTTTTCTTCGCTGCCAGCTCGCTGTTGGTCGCGATTTTGACCGTCGGCACAAAGCCACCGTACGGTGTCCCGCGCCCGGTGCTGAACAGCACCATGTGACAGCCGGCGCCGGCCAGCGCGCTGGTCGCAACCGCATCGTTACCCGGTGCGCTGAGCAAATTCAGACCGTGCGTTTTAAGACGTTCACCGTAGCGCAGGACATCAACCACCGGGCTGGCGCCCGCTTTTTGCGTGCAACCGAGAGACTTCTCTTCAAGCGTGGTGATCCCGCCCGCTTTGTTACCCGGAGACGGGTTTTCATAAATCGGCTGGTTGTGGGCGATAAAGTACTGTTTGAAGTCGTTCACCATCGTGACGGTCTTCTCAAACGTCTCTTCGTCGCGACAGTGGCTCATCAGAATACGTTCAGCGCCGAACATTTCCGGCACTTCTGTCAGCACCGTCGTACCGCCGTTGGCGATCACATAATCTGAGAAGCGGCCCAGCATCGGGTTCGCGGTGATCCCGGACAGGCCATCAGACCCGCCGCACTCCAGGCCAAACTTCAGCTCACTCAGCTTGCCCGGCTCACGCCTGTCGTGACGCATCACCTCATACAGCTGGTGAAGGTGCTCAATGCCCGCTTCCACTTCATCATCCTGGTGCTGACACACCATAAAGTGCACGCGCTCGGGGTCAAACTCACCCAGCGTGTCGCGAAACGCATCCACCTGATTGTTCTCGCAGCCCAGGCCAATCACCAGCACCGCGCCCGCGTTCGGGTGGCGGACCATGTTTTGCAGCATGGTGCGGGTGTTGATGTGGTCGTCGCCAAGCTGAGAACAGCCGTAGGTGTGGCTGAACAGGTGCACACCGTCCGTACCTTCGGCGTCGTGGGTCTCTTTCAGGAAACGCGTCTGGATTTGACGCGCGATCCCATTCACGCAGCCGACGGTGGGAAGGATCCACAGCTCGTTGCGGATCCCCACCTCACCGTTCGCCCGGCGGTAGATCTGTACCTCGCGATCCGCCGCCTGCGCTTCTTCCGCCGCTAAATCAGGTTGATAGCTGTACTCGTCCAGATCGCTCAGATTGGTGCGGGTGTTGTGGGAATGAATATGCTCACCCGGCGCAATATCCGCCAGCGCATGACCAATCGGGAGACCGTATTTAACAACGTTGTCTCCTTGGGCGATCGGCTTCACGGCAAACTTATGCCCGCGAGTCACCGCCTGACGCAGGGTTACCGTCTGGTTATCAACGGTGACAACTTCACCTTCGGCCAGATCCGCCAGCGCGACGGCAACGTTATCCAGCGAATGGATTTTGATGTATTGCATATCAACCTCAAACGGCCTTAGTTCAGTTCAATGGCGAAGTAGTCGCGCGCATTGTTAAAGCAGATGTTTCTCACCATTTCGCCCAGCAGCTGAATATCGGCAGGGGCCTCACCCGCGGTTACCCAGCGGCCAATCATCTGGCACAGAATGCGGCGGAAATATTCGTGGCGCGTGTAAGAAAGGAAGCTACGGCTGTCGGTCAGCATGCCCACAAAGCGGCTTAACAGACCCAGCTGCGCCAGCTGCATCATTTGACGCTCCATCCCGTCTTTCTGGTCATTGAACCACCAGCCGGAACCGAACTGCATCTTGCCTGGCATACCTTCACCCTGGAAGTTACCGATCATGGTACCCAGCACTTCGTTATCGCGCGGGTTCAGGCAGTAGAGGATGGTTTTTGGCAGCAGATTTTGCTCGTTCTGTTTGCTCAGCAGCTTAGAGAGCTCTTCCGCAAGCGGGCGATCGTTGATGGAGTCGAAGCCCACGTCCGCGCCCAGCAGTTTAAACTGACGCTGGTTGTTATTGCGCAGGGCACCAATGTGGTATTGCTGCACCCAACCGCGACGAGCATATTCCGCACCGAGGAAGACCAGCACCGCCGTTTTGAACTGTGCCACTTCGTGCTCGCTCAGGGATTCACCGGACAGGCGACGTGCCAGAATGCTATCAAGTTCGGCTTCGTTCGATTCCGCAAACATCACCACATCCAGCGCGTGGTCAGAGACTTTACAGCCGTGTGCCGCGAAGTGGTCCAGACGTTTGGTCAGCGCGCTCTGCAGGTCTGCAAAACGACGAATGTCGGTGTCAGACACTTCCGCGAGCTTCGCCATGTAATCATTGAACGTCGCCTGTTCGATATTAAAGGCTTTATCCGGACGCCAGCTTGGCAGCACTTTAATATCAAACGAGGTATCGCGGGCGACCACCGCGTGATGTTCCAGGGAGTCAATCGGATCGTCAGTGGTCCCCACCATCTTCACGTTCATCTGCTTCATGATGCCGCGGGCGGAGAAGGTATCCTGCGCCAGTAATTCATTGCATCGATCCCAGATTTCATCGGCGGTAGCCGGGGAGAGCAGCTTTCCGGTGATGCCGAACGGACGGCGCAGCTCAAGGTGCGTCCAGTGATATAACGGGTTGCCGATGGTGTGCGGAACGGTCGCCGCCCAGGCGTCAAACTTCTCGCGGTCGCTTGCATCACCGGTACACAGGCGCTCCGCCACGCCGTTGGTGCGCATCGCACGCCATTTGTAGTGGTCACCTTTCAGCCAGATGTCATACAGGTTTTTGAAACGGTAATTTTCGGCAACCTGCTGCGGCGGTAAATGGCAGTGGTAGTCGAAAATTGGCTGGTCTTTGGCGTAGTCGTGGTACAGGCGGCGAGCAAATTCGGTATCTAACAGAAAATCTTCGGTCATAAACGGTGTCATTATCGTCTTCCTCGTAACGAGAGCGTCAGAAAGCTTATGCTCAGATGCTGCAAAGTTATCACACCAATTTCCAGAGACAGAACATTTTTTCGTGAGTTAGATCAATAAACGCAGACAAATTAATTACCTCAAATGAGGTAAACCCTTCGCCAGGCCGCGCCAGAACTGGCTTTATCCGTAACACATAATGTCCCTACAAATAATCATGCATTTGTGATGTCACTCACCTTTTAAAGTTGTATGACAAGTTATCTTTTCGCCGTCGCAAACACTAAGCCGACGGAATGCATTCCCGGTGTGAAAACATCGGTTTTAACGGTACGGATACCGACTTATGCACGCTTACTTATGGCAAGGTTCGGGCCGTTCCGGGACATCTCCCGGTTAAGCCCCTCCCGTTACACAACCGCTCCCGGACACGGTCGAGAGGTTGCCGTGCAAGGCACGGAATTAACATAACGATGAGGTTTTAGATGCGTAAAATTAAAGGGTTACGTTGGTATATGATCGCACTGGTGACGTTAGGCACCGTGCTGGGCTACCTGACACGTAACACCGTGGCAGCCGCAGCCCCGACGTTGATGGAAGAGCTGCATATCTCCACTCAGCAATATTCCTACATCATTGCTGCTTATTCCGCGGCTTACACCATCATGCAGCCTGTCGCAGGCTATGTTCTGGATATTCTCGGGACCAAAATCGGCTACGCCTTCTTCGCCATCGCCTGGGCTATTTTCTGCGGCGCCACGGCGCTGGCGGGCAGCTGGGGCGGTCTGGCGCTGGCACGTGGTGCGGTAGGTGCGGCGGAAGCGGCAATGATCCCGGCCGGGCTGAAAGCCAGCTCTGAGTGGTTCCCGGCGAAAGAGCGTTCTATTGCCGTCGGCTATTTCAACGTCGGTTCTTCCATCGGTGCGATGATTGCACCACCGCTGGTGGTGTGGGCTATCGTGATGCACAGCTGGCAGATGGCGTTCATTATCTCTGGTGTACTGAGCTTTGCGTGGGCCATGGCGTGGCTGATTTTCTATAAACACCCGCGCGATCAGAAAAAACTGTCTGAAGACGAACGCGAATACATCATTGGGGGTCAGGAAGCTCAGCATCAGACCAACAACGGCAAAAAAATGACGGTCTGGCAGATTCTGGGTACCCGTCAGTTCTGGGGTATCGCCCTGCCGCGCTTCCTCGCCGAACCCGCCTGGGGGACCTTCAACGCCTGGATCCCGCTGTTCATGTTTAAGGTCTACGGCTTTAACCTGAAAGAGATTGCGATGTTCGCGTGGATGCCAATGCTGTTTGCCGATCTGGGCTGTATCGTGGGCGGTTATCTGCCACCGCTGTTCCAGCGCTGGTTTGGCGTGAACCTGATCGTTTCCCGTAAAATGGTCGTGACGATGGGCGCAGTGCTGATGATTGGCCCGGGCATGATCGGCCTTTTCACCAGCCCGTATGTGGCAATCGCCCTGCTGTGCGTCGGTGGTTTTGCTCACCAGTCACTGTCCGGCGCGCTGATTACACTCTCTTCTGACGTCTTCGGGCGTAACGAAGTGGCTACCGCTAACGGCCTGACCGGTATGGCTGCCTGGACGGCGAGCACCCTGTTTGCTCTGGTGGTCGGTGCGCTGGCGGACACCATCGGCTTCAGCCCGCTGTTTGCCGTACTGGCTATCTTCGACCTGATGGGTGCAGTGGTTATCTGGACGGTGCTGAAAAGTAAGTCGGCAGAAGAGGTGCTAAAAGAGTCCCTGGGGGGACCGGCAACGCAAAGTTAGCGCCCCTCCTGATGTCACAGAAGCCGCCTCCGGGCGGCTTTTTTCATGGCAAAATCTGGAGACTGGCACGCAAAAGTGGTATAACAAATAATCCGCCGTACCCTGCCTGGAGCGCATATGGAAATCACCGAACCACGTCGTTTATATCAACAACTTGCTGCCGAGCTGAAAGATCGCATCGAGCAAGGTGTCTACCTTGTCGGTGATAAACTCCCCGCTGAGCGCTTTATCGCTGATGAAAAAAGCGTAAGCCGCACCGTGGTGCGTGAAGCGATTATCATGCTGGAAGTGGAAGGCTACGTTGAAGTTCGCAAAGGCTCCGGCATTCACGTGATTTCTAATCAGCCGAAACACTCCCCGGTCGCCGACGAAAGTCTCGAATTCGCCAGCTACGGTCCGTTTGAACTGCTCCAGGCGCGCCAGCTTATCGAAAGCAATATTGCGGAATTTGCAGCGACCCAGGTGACCAAGCAGGACATCATGAAGCTGATGGAAATCCAGGAAAACGCGCGCAAGGAAAAATGTTTCCGTGATTCAGAGTGGGATCTGCAGTTCCACGTTCAGGTCGCGCTGGCAACGCAAAACACGGCGCTGGCGGCAATCGTGGAAAAAATGTGGACTCAGCGCGTTCACAACCCGTACTGGAAAAAACTGCACGATCACATCGATTCCCGCACCGTGGATAACTGGTGCGACGATCACGATCAGATCCTTAAAGCGCTGATTCGCAAAGATCCCCATGCGGCAAAACTGGCCATGTGGCAGCACCTGGAAAACACCAAGCAGATGCTGTTCAATGAAACCAGCGATGACTTCGAATTTAACGCTGACCGCTATCTTTTTGCCGATAATCCTGTCGTTCATCTCGATACGGCAGCCAGTGCGGCAAAATAGTTTACCTTTTCGCTGGCAGGCGCTTCGCTGCGCCTTCTGGCAGAGGTGGGTAAGCAAAACATATATAGTGTCAGCCTTTGTAAATCCCCTCGCTCCCCTCCATGGCTTACGCCAAAATCATCTCACCCCTGCAAATTCTGTGACGCAGAACCTTGGGCTTTGTTACAATTGGATTCAATTCGTTATTTTGTAAGTTAGTGCTTGCTAACCAGCCAATTAACAGGGAACAGTGTTGGCCACACCTCAATGTGTCCGCGAGCGACCATAATGAAATCACAACAATGTCGCCGTGCTGTTTGTCCCGGATAACAGGCGTGACGTTAACCGATTTCCAGGAACACTGAATGGAACTTTTGACCCAACTACTGCATGCCCTCTGGGCGCAGGATTTTGAAACGCTGGCCAACCCTTCCATGATTGGCATGCTCTACTTCGTCTTATTTATGATTCTGTTCCTTGAGAACGGTTTACTGCCTGCCGCCTTTTTACCTGGCGACAGCTTACTGGTGCTCGTCGGCGTGCTGTGTGCCAAAGGGGCAATGGCCTTTCCGCAAACCATTTTATTACTGACCATCGCCGCCAGCCTTGGCTGCTGGGTGAGCTATATCCAGGGACGATGGCTGGGCAATACGCGTCTGGTGCAGAACTGGCTCTCCCACCTTCCTGCGCATTATCACCAGCGGGCGCACCATCTTTTCCATAAGCACGGGCTTTCCGCGCTCCTGATTGGCCGTTTCATCGCCTTTGTACGCACCCTGCTGCCTACCATTGCGGGTCTTTCCGGATTAAGCAGCACCCGCTTCCAGTTCTTCAACTGGATGAGCGGCCTGCTGTGGGTTCTGATCCTGACCACGCTGGGCTATGCGCTGGGCAAAACGCCGGTCTTCATGAAATATGAAGATCAGCTCATGTCCTGCCTGATGCTGTTACCGGTGGTTCTGCTGGTCTTTGGTCTGGTCGGTTCGCTGGTGGTGCTGTGGAAGAAGAAATACGGGACCAGAGGTTAACGATGGTTATCTCACCGCTTGCCGTGCGCCGTTTTGCCGTGGCCATGATTGCCCTGGGGTTGCTCAGCCTCATGTTCCTGGCCTGGACGACGCTTTCGCATCAGGAATCGACGCTGGCCATTCGCCCGGTGAGTCAGGGTGTCAGCGTGCCTGACGGTTTTTCGGTGTGGCATCATCTTGATGCCAACGGCATCCGCTTTAAGAGCATCACCCCGCAGGACGATGTTTTACTGATTAAGTTTGATTCCCGCGCGCAGAGTGCCGCCGCGAAAGTGGTGCTCGACCGTACGCTGCCGCACGGTTATATCATTGCCCAGCAGGAAGATGACAACCAGCCTGCAGCCTGGCTGTCACTGATTCGCGATTCGTCGCATAGATTTGGATAATTACCAGGATTCCGAATCTTTTCACTCACTTTGGTGAATCCCCCGTTTACTTACTATGCTTAAGTACGCGGAGCACCCCATGTATGTACTCCGCTTGACTCTGGATAGCGGCTCACGCCGCAACACAATGGAAGGTTTCGATAATGAAATTCCGCATTACTCTGGCTCTGGCCCTTTTTTCTTTAAGCACAGCGTCCTTCGCCAACTCTCTCTGTCAGGAGAAAGAACAGGATATTCAGCGTGAGATCAGTTATGCCGAAAAGCATAACAATCAGCATCGTGTTGAGGGTCTCAAAAAAGCGCTGAGCGAAGTGAAAGCGAACTGTTCTGACAGCAAGCTACGTGCCGATCACCAGAAAAAAATCGCTGAACAGAAGGACGAGATAGCCGAGCGCCGTCACGACCTGCAGGAAGCGAAAGAGAAAGGGGATGCGGAAAAAATTGCTAAGCGCGAGAAGAAGTTGAAAGAAGCGCAGGACGACCTGAAAGCGCTGGAAGCTCGCGATTATTGAGTTAACGGAAATCTCAACAGGAGAGAATCATGTCAAAAGATACGACGTCTGAAAATCTGCGCGCTGAACTGAAATCCCTGGCCGATACCCTGGAAGAGGTGCTGAACTCCTCTGCAGATAAGTCAAAAGAAGAGGTCAGCAAACTGCGCAGCAAAGCTGAGCAGGCGCTGAAAGAGAGCCGTTATCGCCTGGGTGAAACCGGTGATGCACTGGCGAAACAGACCCGCGAAGCGGCAGCTCGCGCGGACGAATATGTTCGCGATAATCCGTGGACGGGTGTAGGGATTGGTGCCGCGGTAGGTGTGGTACTGGGTGTCCTGCTGACGCGTCGTTAATATGGAAGATCCTCGTCACGCACAAGGGCCTGCTAATAACGTCCTCGGCATCGGCCAGCGTATTCTGACGACGCTGGTCGGGATTGCCGAAACGCGCGTCCGACTGGCAGTGGTTGAACTGGAAGAGGAGAAAGCGAACCTTTTCCAGATGCTGCTGATGCTCGGGCTTACCATGCTCTTCGCCGCGTTTGGTCTGATGAGCCTGATGGTGTTAATCATCTGGGCCATTGACCCGCAATATCGACTCAACGCGATGATTGCCACCACCGTTGTTCTGCTGGTTGCGGCATTGATTGGCGGCATATGGACGATGCGTAAAGCACGCAAATCCACTTTCCTGCGCCATACGCGCCAGGAACTGGCCAACGATCGCGCCCTGCTGGAGGATGACAAGCCGTGAGCGATAAAGCCGAACGTCAGAAGCGAAAAGCATTCCTGCTCAGTCAGATCCAGCAGCAACGGCTGGATTTGTCTGCCAGTCGTCGCGACTGGGTTGACGCGACGCGTCGTTTTGATCGTGGCTGGAATACCTTCCTGAGCCTGCGCTCATGGGCGCTGGTCGGAAGCAGCGTGATGGCTATCTGGACGGTTCGTCATCCAAATATGCTGATCCGCTGGGCCCGCCGCGGCTTTGGTGCCTGGAGCGCCTGGCGTCTGGTGAAAGCGACGATTCGTCAACAACAGCTGCGTTAGTTCTTATGCCGGGTAGCGTTTCGCTTACCCGGCACACTTTCCCCCTTCCCCGTTACTCAATATCTTTGAAGAAGATTGACAGTTTTCCTTGCTAACAATTCCCATCTGCCCCGTTTACACTCCTCTCCATCGACAGCAAAGACGCGGTATCTACCCGAATTTGCACACAAATAAAGTTCAGCCGCTGATGTGGTTTCCTGGAGAGTAAAATGAAAAAATTAGAAGATGTTGGTGTTCTGGTAGCGCGTATTCTGATGCCGGTTCTGTTTATCACCGCAGGCTGGGGCAAAATCACCGGTTATGCGGGCACGCAGCAATACATGGAAGCCATGGGTGTTCCAGGTTTCCTGCTGCCACTGACTATTCTCCTTGAGTTCGGCGGCGGCCTGGCGGTACTGTTCGGCTTCCTGACCCGCACCACGGCACTGTTTACCGCAGGCTTCACCCTGCTGACGGCGTTCATCTTCCACAGTAACTTTGCGGAAGGCGTGAACTCCCTGATGTTCATGAAAAACCTGACCATCGCGGGTGGCTTCCTGCTGCTGGCCATCACTGGCCCAGGCGCATACAGCATCGACCGCGTTCTGAATAAGAAGTGGTAAGCACGCTATACTGAATGAACACAAAGCGAGGAGATATCTCCTCGCTTTTGCTTATTGACGGAGGAGAAAAAAATGGGACAACTCGTAGACGGCGTCTGGCAGGATGTCTGGTATGACACCAAATCCACCGGGGGACGCTTCAAGCGCTCTGTTTCGGCCTTCCGTAACTGGCTAACCGCCGATGGCGCACCGGGCCCAAGCGGCGAAGGCGGCTTTGCGGCTGAGAAAGACCGTTATCATCTCTATGTTTCTCTGGCCTGCCCGTGGGCGCACCGCACGCTGATTGTGCGCAAGCTGAAAGGACTCGAATCCTTAATTCCGGTTTCGGTGGTCAACCCCCTGATGCTGGAAAACGGCTGGACGTTTGACAGTGATTTCCCGGCCGCTACCGGTGATGACCTCTACCACCACGATTTTCTCTACCAGCTCTATCTGCGCGCCGATCCGCACTACACCGGACGCGTGACCGTACCCGTGCTGTGGGACAAGAAAAACCAGACCATTGTCAGCAATGAGTCCGCAGAGATCATCCGCATGTTCAACACCGCGTTTGATGCCCACGGGGCCCGCGCCGGGGATTACTATCCGGTTGAGCTGCGCGATAAGATTGATGAGCTGAACAGCTGGATTTACGACAACGTGAATAACGGTGTCTACAAGGCCGGCTTTGCCACCAGCCAGGAAGCGTATGACGACGCAGTGGGAAAAGTGTTTGAATCGCTGGAGCGTCTTGAGCAGATCCTCGGCCAGCATCGCTACCTGACGGGCGACCGCCTGACGGAAGCAGACATTCGTCTGTGGACAACGCTGGTTCGCTTTGATCCTGTGTATGTCACCCACTTCAAGTGTGATAAACACCGCATCAGCGATTACCTGAACCTGTACGGTTTCCTGCGCGATATTTATCAGATGCCGGGCATTGCTGAAACGGTCGATTTCAACCATATCCGCACCCACTATTTCCGCAGCCATAAGACCATCAACCCGACGGGTATTATCTCTGTGGGTCCGTGGCAGGACCTGGATGAACCGCACGGTCGCGACGTGCGTTTCGGATAAATATCAAGGGCATCAATTGATGCCCTTTTTTAATTCACAATCTCCATCTATCCTTACCTCGATCGCTTAAAAAACAAGTGATTGACTGACTAATGAGGCAAGGAAAATGGACTGGTATTTAAAAGTACTGCGCAACTACATTGGATTTGGTGGCCGCGCTCGCCGTAAAGAGTACTGGATGTTCGTTCTGGTGAACTTCATCCTCATCATGGTGCTGGGTATTATCGATAAAATTCTCGGCTGGGAACGAGCCGGCGGTGAAGGTGTTCTCACCACGATTTACGGCCTGCTGGTCCTGCTTCCCTCATGGGCCGTACTGTTCCGACGGCTACACGATACCGATCGTTCAGCCTGGTGGTTACTGCTGCTGCTGATCCCGATTGTGGGCTGGCTGGTCATTCTGGTCTTCAACTGTCAGGCCGGCACACCGGGCGAAAACCGCTTCGGGCCCGATCCAAAACTCAACGCATAAAACAAAGCCCGGTGGCGTTTCGCGTACCGGGCTCGATTTTTTATTTGTTGTGATGGGCAAAGAGCTTGGGTATTTCGCGCAGGCACCACGATTTGGCCTCACCCATGCTGTCGCGCCGCCACGCCATAATGATGTCCACTTCGCTGGTGTACTCCGGGCTGACCACGCGTAGCCGCCCTTCTGCAATATCTTTTTCGACAAACGGATACGGCATCGTTGCCACGCCCAGGCCTGCCAGCAACGCCTGACGTTTGTCTTCAAGCGACGTGACGGTCAGACGCGGTTGTTTATCCAGCAACTGCACCGTTAACACCGGACGCTCGCGGGCTGTGTCTGCGACCGCGACCCCGCGGTATTTCACCCGCGTCACTTCCGAGAGCGGCTCCGGCTCCTGGTGAATCGGATGATCCGGTGCGGCGACATAGACGTTCATCACGCTGTAGAGCTTGCGGGAGTTGATTTCAGATGAGGAACGGAAGTGCATATCCGGGGCAATGACGATATCCGCCCTGCCCGTCTCCAGTCGCTCCCAGGCCCCGGCCAGCACCTCGGTGATGATCGATAACTGGGTGTTTGCTTTGTCGGCCAGCCGGTTCACCAGCGGGAACAGCGCCTCGGTGGGCACCAGCGCTTCCGTCACCAGCGTCAGATGGGTTTCCCAGCCGCGCGCCAGCGCTTCGGCGTCCGTCGTCAGCTTGTCCGCCGCTTCCAGCAGGACGCGACCACGCTCCAGCAGCATCCGTCCGACGTTAGTGAATTTTGTTCGATGACCGGAGCGGTCAAAGAGCACCACGTCCAGCTCTTCCTCCAGCTTCTGCATGGTATAGCTGAGCGCAGACGGAACGCGCCCCAGTTCATCTGCCGCCGCGGCAAAACTGCCACGCCGATCAATTGCGTCCATGACGCGAAGCGCCTCAAGCGTCAATGCTCTCTCTTTAGCCATCTCGTTCTCATTCAGGAAATTTGAACATACCGGGCAGAATATCTGGCTAACAATGAAGCGTCCATACCTTTACCATTGTTTAGTGTAAAGAGAGGTCAAGTTTATGATTACGACAAGAACAGCTAAACAGTGCGGACAAGCCGATTTCGGTTGGCTGCAGGCCCGCTACACCTTTTCCTTTGGACACTACTTTGACCCTAAACTGCTCGGTTACGCTTCATTGCGCGTATTGAATCAGGAAGTGCTCGCCCCAGGCGCGTCCTTCCAGCCGCGTACGTACCCGAAAGTCGATATCCTGAACCTGATCCTGGAAGGCGAAGCAGAATACCGCGACAGCGAGGGCAATCATGTCCAGGCGAAGGCCGGCGAAGCATTATTAATCTCCACGCAGCCGGGCATCAGTTACAGCGAGCATAACCTCAGCAAAGATAAAACGCTGACCCGTATGCAGCTGTGGCTGGATGCCTGCCCTGAGCGGGAAAACCCGCTGGTACAGAAGTTAGATTTGACGGGCGACAGGCAGCAGCTGATAGCCTCCCCGGACGGCAGTCAAGGCAGCCTGCAGTTGCGCCAGCAGGTGTGGTTGCACCATATCGAACTGAAGAAAGGGGAACAGGTGAGCTTCCAGCTTCATGGTCCGCGCGCCTATCTGCAATCGATTCACGGTACGGTGCATGCGGTGACGCATACGGAAGAGAAAGAAGCGCTCACCTGCGGTGACGGGGCGTTTATTCGCGACGAAGCGAATATCACGCTGGTTGCTGATTCGCCGCTGCGCGCGCTGTTAATTGATTTACCGGTTTAACACCCGATAATCCTCTCTCCCCGGCGGGGAGAGAGGAAACCGTTACACTTTACGTGCCATAATCTCAATAATCTGCCGGTCCGTCGCCTGCATGGAGCGGCACGCCAGCGAACACAGGTTCGCGATCGACTGCTCCACATCGTGCGCCACAATCCCTTCATTGCCCGTTACAGCCGAATCATCCAGCGCCATCATCACCGCTTTCCAGGCACTACCAACGCTGGTTGAGACCTTCATGGCACAACTGTTGGACGCGCCATCGCAGATCATCCCGCTGACATCGCCAATCATGCTGCTGATTGCCATTGAGAGCGTCTGATAGCTTCCGCCCATCAGCCAGGCCATGCCTGCCGCCGCCCCCATCGCCGCCGTGGTAGCCGCACACAGCGCCGACAGGCGCGGAAGCTGGGCGTGGATATAAATAGCCGAAAGGTGTGAAAGCATCAGCGCCCGGGCAAGACGTTCATCATCCGCCTGGACATGTTCCGCCACCACCACAACCGGCATGGTGGCCGTGATCCCCTGGTTGCCCGATCCGGAATTGCTCATTGCCGGCAGCGTCGCCCCGCCCATTCGGGCGTCCGAGGCCGCGCTGGTGCGAATGACAATATCCGAGCCCAGATCCTGCGCTATCCATCCGCGAGCGCGCTGCTTATTGAGCGTCGCGCCAATGTGCAGCCCCCATTTTCCGCTTAAACCTTCACGGGAGAGCGCATCATTTAATTGTCCGGCAGCCAGGATAAAGCGGATCGCGTCAAACGGCACCTGCTCCACAAACTCAAGGATCTGCGATAGCGTGGCGTTTGAAAGTACCGCCAGCGGGTCGTCATTCCTCTCGTCGGGTTGAGAATCAAGCGTAAAGCGGGTTTCGCCCTGACAGACAATCTCCACCACCCGCGTATGCCCACCGGCGATGGTCACCATCGCCGAGGCCTGTCCGGCGTGAACGCAGGCGCGGGAGTAGAGGATGTCATCGCACGGCTCCTGCAACTTGACCTGCACCTGGCCGGCGTCCAGCAGCGCTTTGGCACGCACCAGCGCATCGGCAGTGGCATCCTTCAGTACCTCCAGTCCGGCGTGCGCGTTGCCGCCAATGGCCCCTAGTGCCGCCGCAATCGGCAACCCGACCATCCCAGTGCCAGGTACCGTCACGCCAAGGCCATTTTTCATCAGATTCGGTGAAACCCACGCCTCAATCTGTGTGACGTCACCCGGCAGAAGCTCCGCGGCCATCGCACAAGCCAGCGCCAGAGAGATCGGCTCGGTACACCCCAGTGCAGGTTTAACTTCCTCCTGCACCGCCCGAATAAATTGATTCCATAAAGATTGAGTTTGCTCTGACATCGTTACGACCTTGTTTGCCCTTAAGAAAACGCGAGGAAAGGAGAAACACACAGCAGCAGACCGGTGATGATAATGATCACTAGCGACACGCCTTTATATTTGTGCAGCGCCGGCACTTTGTAGACCAGCCACGCCGGAATCAAACACCCCACCATACCGAAGATTGGGCTGCAAATAGAGGTGAAGCTCAGTACCGGCGCGTTTAACACAATCGCGCTCCATGCCAGCAGAATGGCAAACAGCATGATGCCGCGCTGTACGGTGTTTTCGTTGATTTTCTCTGCCGGCATTTTGCGGCGCAGAATGTTCATTACAATGCCCTGCGTCGCTTCACGAAAGCCCAGGTACACGCCGAAGAACGCGGTCATGACGGCAAAAATATTCAGGATAACGCTGACAATTTTGACCCAGCCGGCACCGTCGCCACTGATAAACTGCGCGGCAATTGCCAGTGCGGAAATATTCTGTTCGTAGGCTTTGACCGCCTCATCATGCCCCATTGCCAGGGTGAACGAGACCGCGTAGAAAAAGACCGTCACGAAGAGGATCGCGAAGGCGATGTTCATCGCCCGCAGCGCTTTATGGCGCGCCACTTCAACCGATTTTTCGCGTGAACGATAGGAGATCACCATCGGGCTTAATGTCTGAATAAACAGAATCGACGTTAAGGTAAACGGCAACGTGATAATCGCGTTTTTAATGAGTAGCCCCACGGGTGGCAGCATGCCCACGTTGGCTAAATGCCAGAGTCCAATCATCGACAACCCGAGCGCCGCCACCACAAATAACTTGGTCAGCACCATCAGGCTGGAGACTTTAAACAGCAGTTTCTCGCCACGGGAGGAGATCGCCACCAGGATGCAGATCAGGAACAGACCGTAGAACGGATTTTCAGAGAGCAGCCCCTCCGTCACGCCGAAGGTGTGTAAATAGGAGGCGCTGTCGTTGGTGATGGCGGTGGAGTAGACGAACATCCAGATAACCAGCATCACGAAATAGAGCGCACCTAATAAAATGCCCCAGTTCTTACCGAGGTAGCCGCTGATGACGCTTGGATAATCTTTGCACTCCGGCGATTCTGCCAGCGTGTTAATAAACAGCCGCTGAAACAGGTACATGGCCGGATAGCCAATCACTGACGAAAGCAGAAACACCCACAGTCCCATCAGCCCCACCTGTACCGGGAGAAAAACAATCCCCGCGCCGATGGCCATTCCGATACTCATGATGACCCAGCCCGTATCGGTGCTGTCGAATTTAATGGCCTCCTGCCACTCGCTTTCACTCATCCCTGCCCGCTTTGCCGCGGGTGAATCGTTCACAATCACACTGCTGTTTGTTGCCGTATCCATAAGGCACTCGCTTATTTTGTAGGGTAACCAGTTGTTTTTATGGGATTCTGACCACCAGCGATAATGAGCCAGACTGCTGCAGGTGTGTGTTATTGGAATGGACAAATCATACGTGGAGAGCGGGAGAAAAAAGTCACAATATTTATAAGGCTTTTCGCAAGCGAGAGAAATAAATACTCTGATATGATGAATAATCGATGTGTTTTTCTAAAAGTGATGCCGATCAAGAAATAAAAAACCCGCGACATGCGCGGGTGTGTCATCAGTTAGCCAGCGCGTTCGCCATATCGGTTTTCACCTGTTTACGCTGCTCCGCGGTCAGAACCTGGCTGACATCAAAGTAGTATTTGACGCGGTAATAGCGGGTCTGCTCTTCAATTTTACTGAACGCGGCAAGCTGGTTTTTCACCGTGCTTTCATCCCATTTTCCGGTCTGGAACATCTCGATCAGCGCACCGTCTTTCACGCCGGTCATCGGGATCTTGCTGACATTTTGTTCCAGCGTCTGATGCAGCGCGTCGATCTTCTTAATCTGATCGTTGCTCAGCTTGAGGTGTTGCACCAGCGGATCCTGCGCCGGAGAGGGGGCAGCTTCAACGTCAGCGGCCTGTGCGGCAAAACTGCACGCCACCAGCGAGGCAGTAACCAGGGTGATACGGGTCATTTTCATCATCTTACTGTCCTTACATACTGTTTCAGGGGAAAAGCAGGCGCATTGTTTTTCAGAAGCGGATGAAGATGTGTGAGTAATTATATAAACATTTTTGTATGTTCCGCGGACAAAAAAGCCCCCTTAACCAAAGGGGGCCTGTTTCAGACGACGATCACAGTGCCTGGGTAAACGTCCTTGAGATCACGTCCTGCTGCTGCTCGCGCGTCAGCGCATTAAAGCGCACCGCATACCCTGAGACACGAATGGTCAGGTTGGGATAGTTCTCCGGGTGCTCAATCGCCTCCATCAGCATCTCCCGGTTCATGACGTTAACGTTGAGGTGCTGTCCCCCCTCAATGGCCGCTTCGTGGTGGAAATACCCGTCCAGCAACCCGACAAGGTTGGTTTTGCGCACCCTCTCATCCTTGCCCAGCGCCTGAGGCACGATGGAGAAGGTGTAAGAGATCCCGTCTTTCGCATAGGTAAACGGCAGCTTAGCGACGGAGGTTAACGAGGCCACCGCCCCTTTCCTGTCTCGTCCGTGCATCGGGTTCGCGCCCGGTGCGAATGGCGTACCGCCGCGGCGTCCGTCCGGCGTATTGCCGGTTTTCTGGCCGTAGACCACATTCGACGTAATGGTCAGGATCGACTGGGTCGGCACCGCGTTGCGGTAGGTCGGCAGCGCCTGAATTTTCTTCATAAAGCGTTCCACCAGGTCACAGGCAATGCTGTCCACGCGGTCATCATTGTTACCGTACTGCGGGTAGTCCCCTTCAATCACAAAATCGACCGCCAGGCCGGTATGGTCGCGTACGGGTTTTACCGTGGCGTATTTGATGGCGGACAGCGAGTCCGCCGCCACCGACAACCCGGCGATACCGCAGGCCATGGTGCGGTAAACGTCCCGGTCGTGCAGCGCCATCAGTGAGGCTTCGTAGCTGTACTTATCGTGCATGTAATGAATGAGATTCAGCGCGCTAATGTACTGCACCGCCAGCCAGTCCATAAAGTGATCCAGGCTCGCCATCACGGTGTCGTAATCCAGCACCTCATCCAGCAGCGGCGCGGTTTTCGGCCCGACCTGGATCTTCAGCTTCTCATCCACCCCGCCGTTGATCGCGTACAGCAGCGTTTTCGCCAGGTTAGCGCGGGCGCCAAAGAACTGCATTTGCTTGCCGATCACCATCGGACTGACGCAGCAGGCAATGGCGTAGTCGTCGCTGTTGAAATCCACGCGCATCAGGTCGTCGTTCTCATACTGCAGCGACGAGGTGTCGATCGACATTTGTGCAGCGTACTTCTTGAATGCGACGGGCAGTTGTTCGGACCACAGGATCGTCAGGTTTGGCTCCGGTGCAGGTCCCATCGTGTGCAGGGTATGCAGGTAACGGAAGCTGTTTTTGGTGACCAGCGTGCGGCCATCCAGCCCCATTCCGCCAATCACTTCGGTGGCCCAGACAGGATCGCCGGAGAAGAGCGTGTCGAACTCCGGAGTACGCAGGAAGCGCACCATGCGGATCTTCATGATGAAATGATCGATCAGTTCCTGCGCCTGGATCTCACTCAGGCGACCCGCCTGCATATCGCGTTCGATATAAATATCCAGGAACGAGGCCGTGCGTCCCAGCGACATCGCCCCGCCGTTCTGGGATTTCACCGCGGCCAGATAGGCAAAGTAAACCCACTGTACCGCTTCCTGCGCATTCATCGCCGGGCGAGAAATATCGAAGCCATAGTTCGCTGCCATCTGCTGGATCTGCAGCAGTGCGCGTTTGTGTTCCGCCAGCTCTTCACGCAGGCGGATCGTCGCCTCCAGATCTTCACCCCGTTCGAGTTTGCCCTGCAGATCCGCGAACTGGCGCTCACGCTCGTGCACCAGATAGCGGATGCCGTACAGCGCCACGCGGCGGTAATCGCCGATGATGCGCCCGCGTCCGTAGCCGTCCGGTAGCCCGGTCAGCACGCCTGATTTACGACAGCGCATCATCTCGGGGGAGTAAACGTCAAAGACACCCTGATTATGGGTTTTGCGCAGTTCGGTAAAAAGATATTCGAACTGCGGATCCATCTCGCGGCCATAGGCTTCGAATGAACTGCGGATCATATTGATCCCGCCGTACGGATGCAGCGCACGTTTGAGCGGCTTATCGGTTTGCAGGCCGACGATCGTCTCCAGCTGCTGGTCAATATAGCCCGGTCCGTGGGCCGTGATGGTAGTGGCAATGTTGGTGTCAAAATCCACCGGCGCATGGGTGGCATTCTCCTGACGAATGCCCACCATTACCTTCTCCCAGAGCGCCGTCGTTGCTGGCGTCGCCTGCGCGAGGAAAGTTTCGTCGCCTTCATAAGGGGTATAGTTATGCTGAATAAAATCGCGCACGTTGACGGTGTCTTTCCACTCTTCACCGCGAAACCCGGCCCATGCGTCGCTGTAAGGGGCAACGCGCGTATCGATTGCTACTTTCATGAATTTCTCGCTCTGTCAGGCATAAGCCGCAGCCGGAGTGACCTTCCCAAGACGGAGGGCATCCAGCGCGATCATTTTTTCTTCGTTGGTTGGGATCACCGCGCAGGCCACGCGGGACGAATCGGTAGTGATCACACGCTCACCTGCGCTGCCCGGCAGGGCATTTTTGGCTTCATCGAGGGTGATGCCAAAGACGGCCAGGTGTTCCGCCACCAGCGTGCGGATCAGTCTGGAGTTCTCACCAATCCCGCCGGTGAACACCACACCGTCCAGGCGGTGTAACGACGCCGCGTGCCCGGCAATATGCCGTGCGATACGGTGAACAAAGGTCTGGATCGCCAGCTGTGCCCGCTGATGTCCCTCATGCCAGGCCTTTTCGAGGGCTCGCAGATCGGAGGATATTCCCGAGATCCCCAGCAGGCCGGACTCTTTATTGACGACGCGTTCCAGATCCTCAAATGACTGTCCGGTCTGTTGGGCTATCCAGGCCATGGCGCCGAAATCAACGTCGCCACAGCGGGTTCCCATGATCAGCCCTTCCAGCGGCGTCATGCCCATGGAGGTATCCACGCTCTCACCATTGCGTACCGCGCAGATGGATGCCCCGTTGCCGAGATGGGCAATCACCAGCCCGCTGTCCTCAGGCGAAATCCCGAGCAGGGCATGCGCCTGCCCGGCAACGTAGCGGTGGGACGTACCGTGGAAGCCATAGCGCCGCACGCCAAGCTCTTCAAAATAGCGGTACGGCAGCCCGTACAGATAGGCCTGCGGGGCCAGCGTCTGGTGGAAGCTGGTGTCAAACACCGCCACCTGCTGTATGCCCGGAAACAGGCGTTCGGCTGCCTCGACGCCGCTTAAGTTGGCGTAGTTATGCAGCGGTGCCAGCGAGGAAACCTGACGGATCTGCTCAATAACCTGTTCCGTGATAAGGGTCGACTCGCTGAAGAGGTCGCCGCCGTGCGCAATACGATGGCCAATCAGGGCCACGCTGCTCATCAGGTCACGCTTCTCCAGCTCCAGGGCGATGGCTGCCAGCGCCCCTTCGTAGTCATGGTGAGCCAGTCTGGCTGGCTCACCCCCGTTCACGGAAATAAAGGTTTTTTCAGTGTTAATCCCGTCTGCAATGCCCGTCATCAGGGCATCACAACTGCTGGCATCGAGTACTGAAAACTTAACAGAGGACGATCCGCAGTTAATAACCAATACAACCGGAAACTCAATCATGGTGTTACTCCGCTCTTCCTGAGCCAGGGTTTAGAACAGTTTGTAGACGATGTTCAGGATGGTCAGCAGGCCCACAACCGTGACGAAGATGTTCTCGGGTCTGCCCTTATATTTCGCCATTGCCGGCGCTTTACGAATGGCATACATCGGCAACAGGCACAGCAGAGAGGCGATGATTGGCGCCCCCATGGCTTCGATAAGGTCGAGAATGTTCGGGTTGGCATAGGCAACGACCCAGGTCGACCCCATGATGAATACCATGCTGATGGTGTTCAGTTTGCCTACGGAGACTTTCTTCTTATCGCCCTTATAACCGAACTTCAGGATCAGGCCGTTCAGCCCTTCCAGCGTGCCCAGATAGTGGCCGAAGAAGGATTTGAAGATAGCGACCAGCGCAATGATGGAGGCACCGTATTCCAGCACCGTAGCAAACGTTGATTTAGTGCCTGACATGGTCGCAAAGTGGTTCGCCAGGTAAGAGAGCACGGGAATATTCTGCGCTTTGGCATCGGCCATGTTCTGCGGCGAGAGCGTGAACAGGCAGCTAAAGGCGAAGAACATCACCACCGCGACCATCAGCAAGCTGGCGCGACCGATGATTTTGGAACATTTCTGCTCGGTAAACGCTTTACCGAACTCGGGTTCGTACTCTTCACGTTTCGAGACCACAAACGAGGAGACGATGGGCGAGAAGTTGAAGGAGAAGACCATGATGGAGATCCCCAGCCAGACCGTCACCAGAATGCCGTCATGCCCGGTAAACGCGATATCGCTCAGATTGACCTGGTCAATCACCGACGAGTTCCAGTAAGGGATCAGCGACAGGGAAATCAGCACCAGGCTGGCGATAAACGGGAACACCAGGAAGCTCATCACCTTCACCATCAGGTCTTTACCAAACCAGATAACAAAGGCCATCAGCAGCAGCAGGAACAGCGCCACCACGCCGCGGTTAAGCGCGGGCAGCTGGAGCTGGTTTTCCCAGAAGGTCATAAAGGTGTTCGTAATGGTGACGCCGTAAATCCACAGCAGCGGGCAAATGGCGAAGAAGTAGAGGAACGTGATCACCACCCCACCGGTCTTACCAAAATGCTCTTCCACCGTTTCGGTGATGTTGCCAGACACGTTACTGCCGGACAGACACAGGCGTGCCAGCGCCCGGTGGCAATAAAACGCAATCGGGAAAGCGAGAACCAGCATCAGCAGGATAGGAATCAAGCCGCCGAAGCCTGCGCGAATCGGGAAGAACAGCACACCTGCGCCAATGGCGGTTCCAAACAGGCCAAGCGTCCAGGTGGTATCAGACTTACGCCAGGAGGACGTTTTTGTCTGGCCAACGATAATGCTTTCTGTGTTGCTCATAGTTCATCCTTTATGCGTCAACGAAGCCGGTAATTTGGGATACGCGGGAGAGATCGATATTGCCGCCGGAAATAATGCAGACGGTTTTACGACCCTGAATATAGTGATCAAGCTTGCCGCTTAATAACGCCGCACAGGCCAGTGCGCCAGCACCTTCTGTAACCACTTTATTTCGCTGAATGAGGGCAATCATGCTGTTACGAATATCGTCTTCGCTGACCAGCACAATGTCATCGACTAATTCACGAACAATCTCGAAGGTTAATTTACCCGGGCGAGACACATCACATCCGTCGGCTAATGTCCCGGTAACGCGGTGGTTAATGATTTCTCCTGCCTGATACGATGTGGCCATTCCATGTACGTTTTCAGACTGCACGCCGATAATATTAATGGTCGGGTTGATGGATTTAATGGCCGTTGCAATTCCGGCAATTAAACCGCCACCGCCGATGGGTACAATCACGTTATCCACATCATACAAATCTTCGAGAATTTCCAGACCAATGGTGCCCTGGCCGGCAATCACTTTCGGATCGTCATACGGTGGGATAAAAATGCGTCCTTCCAGCTCCACGATTTCGCTGACTTTGGCGATGGTGTCGTTGAAGTTTTCGCCGTGCAGCACCACTTCAGCCGAGTAGTCACGGGTGGCGGCGACTTTAGATTTCGGCGCGCCCATCGGCATGACCACTTTGCCGTCGATACCGAGCATTGCACAGGAGAGCGACACGCCCTGCGCGTGGTTGCCTGCAGAACAGGCGACCACGCCTTTACGTTTTTCAGCTTCGGTCAGCGAACTTAATTTATTAAACGCACCGCGGATCTTGAAGGAGCCAGTACGCTGCATATTTTCAAACTTCAGGAATATCTCACCTTTACAGCGTTCGCTGAGATAATTTGAGCGCGGCATGCCGGTTTTATATATTTTGCCTGCCAGTCGTTTTCTGGCGTCCTGAATATCTTCAATGGTCACCGGGAGATCGTAGGTAATATGCATAATATCCTCGTTATAATAATTCATTTTCTTCAGGCAAAGTCAGGGTATCAGAGCACGGATAAAATAAGCTCTGGGTGTTTTTAAAAAGGTTAACGCGTTATCAGAGGGTTATTTAATCATCGTCGTCTTTCACTGGTCAGTGACGCGTATTGTTTTGCCAGTTCGACTAACACTGACGCCGATTTCTTAATTCTGTAATTTTTTGACCACACGGCGGCATAACGCGCTATGGGTAATTCATCTTCCACCGGCAGTACAATAAACTGGTCGGAACCGAATGGCGCAATCATGTCGCGGGGAATAACCGTCAGGTAATCGGCATTCAGGACAAGGTTGTAAATGGTCACGACGGAATCGGTCTGGACGATGTTTTCAATGCTGATGTGATTGTCTTGCAGGGTGGTCAGAAGTTCTTTGTAGTAGCCCATATCGGTTTGCGGCATCACCCACTGTTCATCCGTGAGTGATGCCAGTGTAGTCGAGCCGGTGCACGTTCGTGATTTGTTGGCTACCAGGACAAACTCAGACTCAAACAGCGGCTCGACGTGAAGATCCTGCAGCAGCATTTCATCACTTAAGGTGCCTATGGCAAAATCCAGCCGGCCGTCGCGAATGGCCGGCAGGAAAGAGGACAGCTGAGCTTCGTACATCGAGACGCGCGCTTTCGGGAACACTTCCTTGAATTTTTTGATCATTTCGGACAGGAAGGTGAAGCCAATGAGCGACGGGTAACCAAATGAGACATCCATGACGGTACTGAAACTGAGGCTGTTAATCTCGCTCACCATGTTTTTCATCTCACGGGTGATCGACTCAGAGTACGAGAGTAATACCTGGCCTGCCGCAGTCAGTTTAACGCCGGTGTTTTTGCGCACCATGACTTCAACGCCAAAGTAAGATTCGATATCGCTGATAATTTTGCTGACGGCAGGTTGCGTCAGGCCCAGTTGTCTTGCAGCAGAACCAATGGAGCCACTTTTAATGACTTCCTGAAATACCACGAGGTGCTGTGTTTTCGGTAGAATAATAGTGTTCATAATATTCTGCGCTTATTTCCCTATGACGGGGTGGATTCTACTCAATATGGCTGACGGGGGTATGTGCTGTTACTCACAATTTGCTTTTTCACACCCTTAACCAGCATAACGGCAACCCTTTAAAACACCTTATTATCAATGAGTTACATTAAAATAAATACGCCATAACGCTGATATTGATCAACAAAAAGAGCAGTAATAAATTTATTTTATGGCGATAACACAGGTAAATTTTTCGGCGTTAAAAAAATCGATAAAGACTATCTTTCAGGCAATTAAAGATTAATAAATAACCGTAATTCGTTTAAAACATTCTTTCAATTTATCAAATTTGTCAGGGGTGATTTTGCTGACTTTCGGGAAACAGTGGAATGCATCACACATTCATGAGCTAAATGTTTTTGAATTCAATATACATATATCAAATAAGAAAACATTCACGATCATAAAAGCAACATTCATAACAAATTAACAATACTGCAGAATCAGGATTATTTAGCGCGAAATTTTGTGATTACGATCGCCAGCAGATGTGAAAAAGAGACTGAAGGGGTGAAAGCAGTGAAATGTGCTTAATGTCGCAAATATGAGAATTGATGTCGTGTGAGCGATGCATCGGGTGGCACTTGCTTGCAATTTCTAAGGCCGATAAAAGAAAAACCCCGCCGAAGCGGGGTTGTGTAAAAAATTGAAGCTGGCCGATAAGCCGCGTTCTTTCTTAGAAATCGGAGTGGACAGTCATTCATCTCATTTAGCGCAGATAGCAAAAACCCCGCCGAAGCGGGGTTTTGTAAGAAGTTGAAGCTGACCGATAAGCCGCGTTCTTTCTTAGAAAGCGGAGTGGACAGTCATTCATCTCATTTAGCGCAGATAGCAAAAACCCCGCCGAAGCGGGGTTTTGTAAGAAGTTGAAGCTGACCGATAAGCCGGGTTCTGTCGTGGACAGTCATTCATCTAGGCCAGCAATCGCTCACTGGCTCAAGCAGCCTACCCGGGTTCAGTACGGGCCGTACCATGTGAACCCCTATTTGGCCTTGCTCCGGGTGGAGTTTACCGTGCCACGGACTGTTGCCAGCCGCGCGGTGCGCTCTTACCGCACCCTTTCACCCTTACCTGATCCCGCTTGCGCGGGCCATCGGCGGTTTGCTCTCTGTTGCACTGGTCGTGGGTTTCCCCCCCAGGCGTTACCTGGCACCCTGCCCTATGGAGCCCGGACTTTCCTCCCCTCCGCCCGTCTCCCCCCGAAAGGGGACGACGACGAAGCGGCGACTGTCTGGTCAGCTTCGGCGCGCAGTATAGAGGGTTTGTGCCCCGCTGTCACCCTTGGGCGTGCATCCCTATCTGCAAAGTGGCGGCGATATTGCGCGAGGCGCGGTAAATATTGTCAAACGCCCCACGGTAAGCCTCTTCCAGCGACTCGACGCGGCTCAGCACGCTGAATACCGCATCGATGCCATACTGATGCACGACCCCCACATCCCGGGTCAGACTGCCGGCAATGCCGATCACCGGCTTATGGTATTTTTTGGCGATACGGGCGATACCGACGGGCACTTTGCCCTGAATGCTCTGGCTGTCAATGCGCCCTTCGCCCGTCAGTACCAGCGTGCAGTCGTGAATATGTTCTTCGAGGTTAAGTGCCTGGGTGACAATCTCAATACCGCTCTTCAGTTCCGCGCCGAGGAAGGCCATCAGGGCAGCCCCCATGCCCCCCGCGGCACCCGCACCGGGAACCTGTTTCACGTCAATTCGCAGAGATTTTTTTATCACATCGGCATAGTGGCTGAGGTTAGCGTCGAGAGTGAGGATCATCTCCTCTGTCGCCCCTTTTTGCGGGCCAAAGATACGGGAAGCACCTCTCTCGCCAACCAGCGGATTCGTGACGTCGCACGCGACGTGGATTGTGCAATCTTTTAGCCTGGCGTCGAGGCCGGAGAGATCGACGCTGTTGAGCGCCATCAGGCTGCCGCCGCCATAACCCATTTCAGTACCGTTGGCGTCGCAGAGCGTGGCCCCCAGCGCCTGCATCATTCCGGCGCCGCCGTCGTTGGTGGCACTGCCGCCAATGCCGATAATAATATGTCGGGCACCTGTATCCAGCGCGCTGAGAATAAGCTCCCCGGTACCCCGGGACGTGGTGACGAGTGGGTTACGTTGGGTGGCCGGGACCAGTGCCAGACCGCTGGCGGCGGCCATCTCAATAAATGCCGTGCGGCCATCGCCGGACATGCCCCAGCGGGCGTTTACCTGTTCACCCAACGGGCCCGTGACCCTGGCATACTGTTCTGTCCCCTGGGTGGCGGCGATCATCGCGTCAACCGTACCTTCCCCGCCGTCAGCAACCGGCACCGAAACATAAAGTGCGTCGGGGAAAATTTCCCGAAATCCTTTTTCAATCGCCTGAGCAACCCCGGAGGCAGAAAGGCTTTCTTTCCAGGAATCTGGCGCGATTACGATTTTCATAGTTGTCGCCTGTTACCGCACTCGGCAAAAATAGCGGACGCGTTCCCGCGTCCGTTTTTATTAGCGAGAGACTTCCACCTTCGCCAGTTTTTCGTAGTAGCACGCAATCGCGCTGTGGTCGGCAGTGCCCAGACCATCCGCTCGCAGGGCCTGCATCATCTCCATGACGGCGGCGGTCAGCGGCAGCTGCGCGCCCACGCCGTGAGAGGTATCCAGGGCATTCGCCAGATCTTTAATGTGCAGGTCGATTCTGAAACCGGGCTTGAAGTTACGATCCATCACCATGGGCGCTTTGGCATCCAGCACGGTGCTGCCCGCCAGGCCGCCACGGATCGCCTGATACACCAGATCAGGGTTAACGCCCGCTTTGGTGGCCAGCGTCAGCGCTTCCGACATTGCGGCAATGTTCAGCGCCACAATCACCTGGTTTGCCAGCTTGGTGACGTTACCCGCCCCGATATCGCCGGTATGCACCACGGATCCCGCCATGGCTTTCATCAGGTCGTAGTATTTGTCGAAAACAGCTTTGTCGCCGCCAACCATCACCGACAGGGTGCCGTCGATGGCTTTGGGCTCTCCGCCGCTGACCGGGGCATCCAGCATATCGACGCCCTTCGCGTTTAGCGCCTCACTGATTTCACGGCTTGCCAGCGGCGCGATAGAACTCATGTCAATTACCACCAGGCCGGGTTTGGCACCGTCAATGATGCCGTTCTCCCCCAGGGCCACCTCTTTCACATGCGGGGAGTTTGGCAGCATGGTGATAATGACATCGCACTGCTCAGCAATCGCTTTGGCGTTTGCTGCGGTTTCTGCGCCTGCGGCAATCACCTCGGCCACGGCTTGCGGATTATGGTCTGCAACCACCAGGGAGTAACCTGCTTTGATGAGGTTTTTACTCATGGGTTTACCCATGATCCCAAGGCCAATAAAACCCACTTTCAGCGTCATAATTCGTTTCCTCAATGATGGTTATTTTTTAAAGGCGTCCGCTAACTTCTGCGTGGCCGAGCGGAATACGCCGAGGTCGCTACCGACGGCAACGAAGGTCGCGCCCCACTCCAGATAGCGGCGGGCATCAGCCTCAACCGGCGCCAGAATGCCGCACGGTTTGCCGTGCGCGTTGGCACGGGCAAAGATGTGCTGAATAGCGCGCTGCACCTCAGAATGACCCGCATTGCCCAGATGGCCGAATGCCGCAGCAAGATCGCTTGGACCAACGAAGATGCCATCCACACCGTCGGTGGCAGCGATAGCGTCGACGTTATCGACCCCCTGCTGGCTCTCAATCTGTACCAGGATGGTGATGTTGCTGTTGGACTGTGTGAAGTAGTCCGGGACGGTGCCAAACATGTTGGCGCGATGGGAAACGGAGACCCCGCGGATCCCTTCCGGCGGATAACGTGTTGACGCCACGGCCTGCACCGCCTCCTCTTCCGTTTCCACAAACGGGATCAGGAAGTTGTAGAACCCAATATCCAGCAGACGTTTGATGATTACCGGCTCGTTGGTCGGGACGCGAACCACTGGCGCGCTATGGCTCCCTTTGAGCGCCATTAACTGCGGAATAAAGGTGCTGATATCGTTCGGCGCATGTTCGCCGTCCAGCACCAGCCAGTCGAAACCGGCCAGGCCCAGTACTTCGGTGCTGATGGGGCTTGCCAGCGCGGACCAGCAGCCAATCTGGATCTGGTGCGCCGCGAGGGCCGCTTTAAACTTATTCGGGAAGATATCATTATTCATCACGTTTACCTTTTTAATTCCGCAGTCTTATTCAGGTTCATATTTATATTTTCAGACGCAGCGTCAGCGTTATATTTATTTCCTGACATAATTTAGGCGTTATAAAATCGTCATTCAGTATAATCCTCACGTCATGACAGCACATTGTTTTAATGCTCAAGCATTGCGGCGTGTTTTGATAATATTTTGAGCATATGCACAACGCGATGGGCGCTGATGCACAGAATCAGGCATTGCTGGCCGGGTGGCATCTGCGCCGGGTTTAAGGAGCGATCGGGATCACATTTTGATATCTCGTCTCCTGACATTCTTTATTGACTCAAGCCGCATCTTTATTTCTGCGATAAGAAAATAAACATCCCCTGGCTGCATTTACTATCAGACATTTTGCTGGAGAATATTGAACAATGGCCGACATTGAAATTCGACAAGCGTCGCCGACGGCGTTCTATATCAAAGTTCACGACACGGATAATGTGGCGATAATTGTTAACGACAACGGTCTAAAAGCGGGCACTCGTTTCCCGGATGGGCTGGAGCTGACTGAACATATTCCGCAGGGGCATAAAGTCGCTCTGGTGGATATCCCGGCCCACGGTGAAATCGTGCGGTATGGCGAAGTTATCGGGTATGCGGTTCGCGCTATTCCTCAGGGGAGCTGGATTGAGGAGTCGCTGGTTGAGCTACCCGAAGCGCCGCCGCTGAACACGCTCCCCCTGGCCACCCGGGTTCCTGAGCCACTGCCCCCACTGGAAGGGTACACATTCGAAGGGTACAGGAATGCGGACGGCAGCGTAGGCACCAAGAATCTGCTCGGTATCACCACCAGCGTGCACTGTGTGGCAGGCGTGGTGGATTACGTGGTGAAAATCATTGAGCGCGACCTGCTACCGAAATACCCGAATGTCGACGGCGTGGTAGGTCTGAACCATCTGTACGGCTGCGGCGTGGCCATCAATGCTCCGGCGGCCGTGGTACCGATTCGTACCATCCATAATATCGCCCTGAACCCGAATTTCGGTGGCGAAGTGATGGTCATTGGTCTCGGTTGCGAAAAGCTGCAGCCAGAGCGTCTGTTGCAGGGCACCGAAGATGTGAATGCCATTCCGGTCGACGAGGCCAGCATTGTTCGTTTACAGGATGCGCATCACGTCGGATTCCGTTCAATGGTTGACGATATCCTTCAGGTGGCGGAGCGCCATCTGGAAAAACTGAACCAGCGCCAGCGCGAGACCTGCCCGGCATCAGAGCTGGTGATAGGCACCCAGTGCGGCGGCAGCGATGCGTTTTCAGGCGTCACGGCGAACCCGGCGGTGGGCTATGCCTCGGATCTGTTTGTCCGCTGTGGCGCCACGGTGATGTTCTCCGAAGTGACCGAAGTGCGTGATGCCATCCATTTGCTCACCCCACGCGCCATTAATGAAGAGGTGGGCAAACGCCTGCTTGAGGAGATGGCCTGGTACGATAACTATCTCGACATGGGACAAACCGATCGCAGCGCCAACCCCTCTCCAGGCAATAAAAAAGGCGGTCTGGCGAACGTGGTGGAAAAAGCCCTCGGCTCGATTGCCAAATCCGGCCAGAGCGCCATAGTTGAAGTGCTCTCCCCGGGCCAGCGCCCCACCAGACGCGGCCTGATTTACGCCGCGACCCCTGCCAGCGACTTTGTCTGTGGCACACAGCAGGTGGCATCCGGCATTACGGTGCAGGTCTTTACCACCGGGCGCGGCACACCGTACGGGCTGATGGCGGTACCGGTGATTAAAATGGCCACCCGTACCGAGCTGGCAAACCGCTGGTATGACCTAATGGACATCAACGCGGGCACCATTGCCACTGGCGAAGAGAGTATCGAGGATGTCGGCTGGAAGCTGTTCCACTTCATTCTGGACGTGGCAAGCGGCCGTAAGAAGACATTCTCCGATCAATGGGGATTACATAACCAGCTGGCGGTGTTTAACCCGGCACCGGTGACGTGATCGTTTTCCCCCTCTCCCAAAGAGAGGGGGGCAACTTAGCCCTTCACCAACACCACATCTATTCCGCTCTTACGCAACCCTTCCAGGCTCTCAGGCGGAATTCCTTCATCGACGATAATCATATCGATTCTCTGGGTATCGATGATTTTATGCAGGCTCGAACGGTTAAATTTGCTGGAGTCAGTGACCACGATAATACGCTCTGCCACCTCGCACATCCGCCGGTTCAGTCGGGCTTCATCTTCATTGTGGGTACTGACGCCGCGATCGAGGTCGATGGCGTCGACCCCCAGAAAAAGCAGATCAAAGTGGTAATTCTGTAAGGACTGCTCAGCCTGATCGCCGTAAAAGGATTGCGACTGGCGGCGCAAGTGCCCACCGGTCATCAGCAGCTCCACCCCTTCCGCTTCCAGTAATGCATTCGCCACGTTCATTCCGTTGGTCATGGCAATCACATCCGTGTGCTGACGCAGCATACGGGCGATTTCAAACGTCGTGGTTCCGGAATCCAGAATGATGCGATGACCCGGCTTCACCAGCGCGGCGGCCGCCTGCGCGATACTGCGCTTAACTGCAATATTGAGCGAACTTTTGTCCTCCACGGAGGGTTCAGTGCCAGGCGCATTGCCTTCACAAATCAGCGCTCCGCCATAAGCACGAACGGCAATGCCCTGCTTCTCAAGAAACGCCAGGTCGTTACGGATCGTCACCGTGGAAACGCCATATAAATGAGAAAGATCGTTAACCTGCACGCTTCCCTGTGCCCGCAACCGCTGAATGATCTGCTCTCGCCTTTCACTGGTGCCGGTGACGCGCTTCTCCGCGGATGAATCGGTGCTGCTCATGCGAGCTCCTTAATAAATGGTCTTTCGTTTCATTTCGTTTTGTCTATTAACGCCTTTCTTTTATGGGAATGCAAGCCCTGCCTGCTTCCAGTCAGCGCACTCTCTCGTCGCTGAAACCTTTCATTATGTTTCTTTTGTGAAACAGATCGGAAAACTATTATCTTTCGTTTTATTTTTATACCACCATGATGCAGGATTAAATGAAACAAAACGAAAGATGAAAACCATCACCATCCGAAATGGAGAGGAAAGTGAAACATCTGACAGAAATGGTGGAACAACATAAACGGGGGAATGCGAACGGGATTTATGCCGTTTGTTCCGCACATCCACTGGTACTTGAAGCCGCAATTCGTTACGCCCAACTGCATCACACGCCGCTGCTGATTGAAGCCACCTCTAATCAGGTGGATCAATTTGGCGGTTACACCGGTATGACACCCGCCGATTTTCACGGGTTCGTCTGTAAGCTGGCGGAATCCCTTGGTTTCCCGACATCGCAACTGATCCTCGGCGGCGATCATTTAGGGCCAAACCGCTGGCAAAACCTGCCTGCCCGGCAGGCGATGGCGAATGCCGAGGATCTGATCAGAAGCTATGTCGCTGCCGGGTTTAAAAAGATCCACCTCGACTGCAGCATGTCCTGCGAAGACGATCCGGTTCCGTTAACCGACGCCATCGTTGCCGAGCGCGCGGCGCGCCTGGCGAAAATTGCGGAGAAAACCAGCCTGGCGCACGCTGATGTCGCTGACCTGGTCTATGTCATCGGTACGGAAGTGCCGGTTCCGGGCGGCGCGCATGAAACGCTCACCGAGCTTGCCGTCACGACCCCAGAAGCCGCGCGTGCCACCCTTGAAGCTCACCGCCACGCGTTCGAGAAAGAAGGGTTAAGCGACATCTGGCCACGCATTATTGGCCTGGTGGTTCAGCCTGGCGTTGAGTTTGACCACGCACACGTGTGTGACTATCAACCGCAAAACGCCGTCGCCCTGAGCCATATGGTTGAAGCTTACGACACGCTGATATTTGAAGCGCACTCTACCGACTACCAGACACCGCAGGCGCTGCGCCAGCTGGTGAAAGATCACTTCGCCATCCTCAAAGTTGGCCCGGCACTAACCTTTGCCCTGCGTGAAGCGTTGTTCTCGCTGGCCGCCATTGAAGAAGAGTTGCTGCCTGCAAAAGCCTGTTCGGGCCTGCGTCATGTCCTGGAAAACGTGATGCTCGATCGCCCCGAATACTGGCAAAGCCATTATCACGGTGATGGCAATGCGCGACGCCTGGCACGCGGGTATAGCTACTCCGATCGGGTGCGCTATTACTGGCCGGACAGCCAGATCGACGAAGCCTTTGCGCGACTGGTACGCAACCTGGCAGACGAACCGATCCCGCTGCCGCTGATCAGCCAGTACCTGCCGTTGCAGTACAGCAAAGTTCGCGAGGGTGCTCTCAAGTCGACACCACGGGACCTCATCCTCGACCACATTCAGGACATACTCCAGCAGTACCACGCCGCCTGCGAAGGCGTAACGACTCAAAACGCATAATTAAAAAGAGGAAAGCGCTATGCCAAACATTGTCTTATGCCGCATCGATGAACGCCTGATCCACGGTCAGGTAGGTGTGCAATGGGTTGGGTTTGCGGGGGCCAACCTGGTGCTGGTCGCTAATGATGAAGTCGCTGAGGATCCGGTTCAACAAAACCTGATGGAGATGGTGCTCGCAGAAGGGATCGCCGTGCGTTTCTGGTCGCTGCAAAAAGTGATCGACAACATTCATCGCGCTGCCGAGCGCCAGAAAATTCTGCTGGTCTGCAAATCACCCGCGGATTTTCTGACGCTGGTCGAAGGCGGCGTGCCCATCACCCGTATCAACGTAGGAAACCTGCATTACGCCAGTGGCAAAAAACAAATTGCCAAAACGGTCTCTGTCGATGCGAACGATATCGCCGCATTTAACGGCCTGAAAGCCGCCGGAGTGGAATGCTTCGTTCAGGGTGTTCCGACTGAGACTGCTTTGGATCTCTTTAAACTGCTCTGAGGGATTCACAATGGAAATTAGTCTCTTGCAGGCATTCGCGCTGGGCATTCTCGCCTTTATCGCGGGCCTGGATATGTTTAACGGGTTAACACACATGCACCGCCCGGTGGTGCTCGGGCCGCTGGTTGGCCTCATTCTGGGCGATCTGCACACCGGTATTTTAACGGGCGGTACGCTGGAGCTGGTCTGGATGGGGCTGGCTCCGCTGGCCGGCGCGCAACCGCCAAACGTCATTATCGGCACGATTGTCGGCACCACGTTCGCGATCAGCACCGGTGTGAAGCCGGATGTCGCCGTTGGGGTCGCCGTCCCGTTTGCGGTTGCGGTACAGATGGGGATCACTTTCCTGTTCTCCGTCATGTCCGGAGTGATGTCTCGCTGTGACCGCATGGCAGCCAATGCGGACACGAACGGCATCGAAAGGGTCAACTATCTGGCACTGCTGGCGCTCGGTATCTTCTATTTTCTGTGTGCCTTCCTGCCGATCTACTTTGGCGCTGAACACGCGAAAACCGCCATTGATGTGCTGCCGGAACGTCTGATTGACGGCCTCGGCGTCGCCGGCGGCATCATGCCCGCGATTGGCTTCGCCGTATTGCTGAAAATCATGATGAAAAACGTCTATATCCCTTACTTTATCATCGGCTTTGTTGCCGCAGCCTGGTTGAAACTGCCGGTGCTGGCGATTGCCGCGGCTGCGCTGGCAATGGCGCTGATTGACCTGATGCGTAAATCGCCTGAACCGGCGACACCTGCAGCCCAGAAAGAGGAATTCGAAGATGGCATCTAATCAAACTACGCTGCCTGGCGTTTCTGAACACGAAGAGACGCTGCTCACGGGCGTGAATGAAAACGTCTATGAAGATCAACATATTGGTGCCGAGCTGACGAAAAAGGATATTAACCGTGTCGCCTGGCGTTCGATGCTGCTGCAGGCCTCGTTTAACTATGAACGTATGCAGGCTTCCGGCTGGCTGTATGGCCTCCTGCCCGCGCTGAAAAAGATCCATACCAACAAGCGGGATCTGGCCCGCGCCATGAAAGGCCATATGGGCTTCTTCAATACGCATCCATTTCTGGTGACATTTGTCATTGGCATCATCCTGGCGATGGAGCGCTCCAAGCAGGATGTCAACAGTATCCAGAGCACCAAGATCGCCGTGGGGGCACCGCTTGGCGGCATTGGCGATGCCATGTTCTGGCTTACGCTATTGCCAATTTGCGGCGGGATCGGCGCAAGCCTTGCCCTGCAAGGCTCCATACTGGGTGCGGTGGTCTTTATTGTGCTGTTTAACGTAGTGCATCTTGGCCTGCGTTTTGGCCTGGCACATTACGCCTACCGGATGGGTGTGGCAGCCATCCCGCTGATTAAAGCCAATACCAAAAAGGTCGGTCACGCGGCTTCCATCGTGGGGATGACGGTCATTGGCGCGCTGGTGGCAACCTACGTACGTCTCAACACCACGCTTGAAATCAAGGCCGGGGATGCGGTGGTCAAGCTGCAAGCCGACGTTATCGATAAACTGATGCCCGCTTTCCTGCCGCTGGTCTATACCCTGACCATGTTCTGGCTGGTTCGTCGCGGCTGGACCCCACTGCGCCTGATCGGTATCACCGTGGTGCTGGGGGTTGTCGGTAAGTTCTGTCACTTCCTGTAAAGCAAAGAGGTCGCAATGTTAGGCATTATTTTGACGGGTCACGGCGGGTTTGCCAGCGGGCTTGAACAGGCGATGAAACAAATCCTCGGCGAGCAGCCGCAGTTTATCGCCATCGATTTTCCTGAAAGCTCCACCACCGCGCGGCTGACCGCGCAGCTTGAACAGGCAGTCAGTGAACTGGACGGGCAGCACGATATTGTGTTTCTCACCGATCTGCTCGGGGGGACGCCGTTCCGGGTGGCATCAACGCTCGCCATGAAAAGACCCGGCAGCGAGGTGATTACCGGTACAAACCTGCAGCTGTTGCTTGAGATGGTGCTGGAGCGCGACGGGTTAAGCAGCGAAGCCTTTCGTCTGCAGGCCCTGGAATGCGGGCATCGCGGCCTGACCAGCCTGGTGGATGAGCTGGGGCGCTGTCGTGAGGAAGCCCCCGCTGAGGAAGGGATATGAGTCAGGTGCTGCGCGCGCGTCGTCTGCTGACCGAGCAGGGCTGGCTTGAGGATCACCAGCTACGCATGGAGAGCGGAATTATCACCGCCATCGAGCCGATCCCAGCTGGCGTGCATGCCCGGGATGCCGACCAGCTTTGCCCGGCGTATATCGATACCCATGTTCACGGTGGCGCGGGTGTGGATGTGATGGATGATGCCCCAGAGGTGCTGGACACGCTGGCGATGCATAAAGCGCGTGAAGGCACAGGGGCTTTTTTACCGACGACCGTCACCGCACCGCTGGAGACTGTCCACCGGGCGCTCGCACGCATCGCCCGGCGCTGTATGTCCGGGGGTCCCGGCGCGCAGATACTGGGCAGCTATCTTGAAGGTCCCTATTTTACGCCACAGAACAAAGGGGCACATCCGCCTGCGCTGTTTCGTGAGCTGGATGTCAGCGAACTGGACTCGCTGATTGAAGTATCGCAACACACCCTCAGGGTTGTCGCTCTGGCACCGGAGAAACCCGGTGCGTTGCAGGCCATTCGCCACCTTAAGCAGCGTGGGATACGGGTCATGCTCGGCCACAGCGCCGCGACGTACGATCAAACGCTTGCCGCTTTTGAGGCGGGCGCTGATGGGCTGGTGCACTGTTATAACGGCATGACCGGGCTCCATCATCGTGAACCCGGTATGGTCGGTGCAGGCTTGACGGACCCGCGGGCATGGCTGGAACTGATTGCCGACGGGCATCACGTTCACCCGGGCGCTTTGCGGCTGTGCGCCTGCTGCGCCAAAGAGCGGATCGTTCTGATTACCGATGCCATGCAGGCCGCAGGGATGCCCGACGGACGTTACAGGCTGTGTGGCGACGAGGTCAACATGCACGGTGGGGTGGTACGCACCGCTTCCGGTGGGCTTGCAGGCAGCACGCTGTCTCTCGATGCCGCCGTGCGCAATATGGTGGCGCAGGCGGGAATAACGCCAGCGGATGCGATCCATATGGCCTCGCTGCACCCTGCCCGATTGCTGGGTATTGATCACCAGCTCGGTTCATTAAAACCGGGCAAGCGTGCCAATATGATTGCGCTGGATGAAGGTTTCCACCTTCAGCAGATCTGGATCCAGGGTTTGGCTCTCCCCCTTTAGACCTTTCATTGTCCCGTTATTGGGCCTTGCGGCAAGCGATCGCAAGGTCTTTCTTTTCCTTTCCTTAATCATTGCCTTTTCTTTGCCGATCACACTTTTCGTTTTATTTCTTTTCTTTCATTGAACTTTCGATTTCTTTTCTATAGATTTTATTTAACTGCTTAAGTGAACAAGTGAAACGAAACGAAAGATAGCGACACGTTTGCCAGCGTCTGATGTGGAATTCACACGACTAAGGACTGAGTTATGTCAGAAACCAACACTACCGCCACCACCGGCACATGGACCGAAGAAGAGATCCGCCAGCAACCTGCCAGCTGGATCCGCTCACTCAACAATATCGATAACCTGCGCGCGTCGATCGATAACTTCCTGACGCCGCTGCTGCGCAAGCACGAGCTGCGGATCGTGTTGACAGGGGCAGGCACCTCGGCCTTTATCGGCGACATCATTTCGCCCTGGCTCGCCAGCCACACCGGGAAAAACATTACCGCCGTACCGACGACCGATCTGGTCACGAATCCGATGGACTACCTGAGCGCCGCACACCCGCTGCTGCTGGTGTCGTTTGCCCGTTCCGGCAATAGTCCGGAAAGCGTAGCCGCCGTTGAACTGGCAAACCAGTGTGTGCCGGAGTGCTACCACCTGTCGATCACCTGTAATGAGGCGGGAAGCCTTTATCAGACCGCGGTAAACAGCGATAACGCGTATGCGCTGCTGATGCCTGCCGAAACACACGATCGCGGGTTCGCGATGACCAGCAGCATTACCACCATGATGGCAAGCTGCCTGGCAGTCTTCGCCCCGGAGACGATCAACAGCCATACCTTCCGCGATGTGGCCGATCGCTGCCAGACGATCCTCACGTCACTGGGCGATTTCAGCCAGAGCGTCTTTGGCAACGATCCGTGGAAAAGGATCGTCTATCTGGGAAGCGGGGGTCTGCAGGGGGCCGCTCGTGAATCGGCGCTGAAGGTGCTGGAGCTGACGGCAGGCAAGCTGGCGGCGTTCTACGATTCCCCAACCGGTTTCCGTCATGGCCCCAAATCGCTGGTGGATCGCGAAACGCTGGTGGTGGTGTTTGTCTCCAGCCACCCCTATACGCGGCAGTACGATCTGGATCTGCTTGCTGAGCTGCGCCGCGATCGTCAGGCCATGCGCGTGGTGGCCATTGCCGCCGAAACCGATCCGGTCATTGAGGCTGGCCCGCATATCCTGCTGCCCCCTGCCCGCACGTTTATCGATATGGAGCAGGCTTTCTGCTTCCTGATGTACGCCCAGGTCTTTGCCCTGTCTCAGTCACTTCGTGTGGGCAATACCCCGGATACACCGTCCGCCAGCGGCACGGTTAACCGTGTCGTGCAGGGCGTCGTTATTCATCCGTGGCAGGCTTAAGAGGATCCGATCATGAGTATTATTTCGACAAAATATCTTCTGCTGGACGCCCAGGCGAAAGGCTACGCCGTACCGGCGTTCAACATCCATAACGCGGAGACGATCCAGGCGATCCTCGAAGTGTGTAGTGAAATGCGATCGCCGGTGATACTCGCGGGCACGCCGGGCACCTTTAAGCACATTGCCCTGGAAGAGATCTACGCCCTGTGCAGCGCGTACTCCACCACTTACGACATGCCGCTGGCGCTGCACCTCGATCATCACGAATCGCTCGACGACATTCGTCGCAAAGTTAACGCGGGTGTGCGCAGCGCGATGATCGACGGCAGCCACTATCCGTTTGAGCAAAACGTAAAGCTGGTGAAATCAGTGGTCGACTTCTGCCACCTCAACGATTGCAGCGTTGAGGCCGAACTGGGCCGCCTGGGCGGCGTGGAAGATGACATGAGCGTGGACGCTGAAAGCGCGTTTCTGACCGACCCGCAGGAAGCGAAACGCTTCGTTGCGCTGACCGGCGTCGACAGCCTGGCCGTGGCCATCGGAACCGCTCACGGTCTCTATACCAAACGGCCAAAAATCGACTTTCGACGGCTGGCTGAAATCCGCGACGTGATGAGCGTACCGCTGGTGCTGCACGGGGCGAGTGATGTGCCGGATGACGATGTTCGCCGCACCATAGAGCTGGGCGTCTGCAAAGTGAACGTGGCAACCGAGCTAAAAATTGCGTTCTCTGGCGCCGTTAAGGCCTGGTTTGCTGAGAACCCGCAGGGCAACGATCCGCGTTTCTACATGCGGGTTGGCATGGATGCCATGAAAGACGTGGTCAGAAGCAAAATCACCGTGTGCGGCTCGGCGAACCGATTGCTGCTCCCGGCGGAAGCCTGATCTCATCGCATAGAACATCAATAACTCAAAAATAACTATAAGCCTCGCAAATATGAAGGCGCGTCCTTAAGCCAGACAGCGCCTTCCATTACGATAAATAATTCCGAGGAGTCCCTACATGACACAGGAAAAGTCGTTTAAATCGAAAGCGTGGGAGTTTTTTCAGAGCCTGGGAAAGACCTTTATGTTCCCGGTCTCCCTTCTGGCCTTTATGGGGTTATTGCTGGGTATCGGTAGTTCTGTTACCAGCCCCTCCACCCTCAAAAGTTTCCCCTTTCTGGGCGGCGAATTAACTCAGCTCACCTTTGGCTTTATTGCCATGGTTGGCGGCTTCGCCTTTACCTATCTTCCCCTCATGTTTGCCATGGCGATCCCAATGGGGCTGGCCAGACGCAACAAAGCAGTGGGCGCTTTTGCCGGGTTTGTTGGCTATATGCTGATGAACATGAGCATCAATTATTACCTGATTGCGACCCACCAGCTTGCCGATGCCGCCTCCATGAGACAAGTCGGGCAATCGATGGTGCTGGGCATTCAAACCCTGGAGATGGGTGTGCTGGGCGGTATCGTGGTTGGGGTCATTACCTTTTTCCTGCACGAACGTTTTCAGGACACCGTTTTACACGACGCGTTCGCCTTCTTTAGCGGCATTCGTTTTGTGCCGATTATCACCGCCCTCACCCTCTCACTGGTGGGGCTGTTTATTCCCCTGCTGTGGGAGTACGTTGCGCTGGGCATTACCGGGATTGGCCATATTATCCAGAGCACCAGCGTGTTCGGCCCGTTCCTCTACGGCGTGGGGGTACTACTGCTCAAACCCTTTGGCCTGCACCATATTTTGCTGGCGATGGTGCGCTTCACGCCCGCGGGCGGTATTGAGATGGTCAATGGTCATGAAGTCGCCGGGGCGCTGAACATTTTCTACGCCGAACTGAAAGCGGGTCTGCCGTTCAGCCCGCACGTTACCGCGTTCCTGTCGCAGGGCTTTATGCCGACCTTTATCTTCGGCTTACCGGCGGTGGCATACGCCATCTATCGCACGGCCCGGCCGGAAAACCGCCCGGTGATTAAAGGCCTGCTGCTCTCCGGCGTGCTGGTCTCCGTCGTCACCGGGATCTCCGAGCCAATTGAATTCCTGTTCTTGTTTATCGCCCCTGCCCTTTACGCCTTCCATATTGTGATGTCGGGCCTGGCCCTGATGGTCATGGCTCTGCTGGGGGTGACCATCGGCAACACCGACGGCGGCATTCTGGACCTGCTTATCTTCGGGGTCATGCAAGGGATGTCGACCAAATGGTATCTGGTATTCCCGGTAGGCATTGCCTGGTTTGCCCTCTACTTCTTCGTCTTCCGCTGGTACATCCTCAAACACGATATTAAAACGCCGGGCCGTGAAGTGGACACCCAGGGTGCACAGCAGGCCGTCGAGGCCAATACCCGGGCACGCGGAAAATCGAAATACGATCATGGGCTTATCCTGCGTGCGCTCGGCGGTAAAGAGAACATCGAGTCGCTTGATAATTGCATTACCCGGCTGCGTCTGGTGGTGAAAGACATGAGTCTCATCGACCAGCAGGCGTTAAAAGAGGCCGGTGCATTGTCCGTCGTGGTGCTGGATGCGCACAGCGTCCAGGTGATCATCGGCCCGCAGGTGCAAAGCGTAAAAACCGGCATTGAAGCCTTAATTTAACAGGGGGTTGTGGTGTTTAATTTTGACGAAATCATTGAGCGTAAAAGCGACCGGTGTCGAAAATGGGATCACGCCTTTGTCCGCTCGCGCTTTGGTGATGTGCCTGAAGGTTTTATCCCGCTGTGGATTGCCGATATGGATTTCACCTCCCCACCTGCCGTGACAGAAGGTTTCCAGCGCATCGTGGAGCATGGCACCTTCGGCTACACCTGGTGCTTTGACGAATTTTACGATGCGGTTATCGCCTTTCAGCGCGAACGACATCAGGTTGACGTCGATAAATCGTGGATCACGCTGACGTACGGTACCGTCTCCACGCTGCATTATACGGTTCAGGCGTTTTGTAAACCTGGCGACACGGTGATGATGAACACACCGGTGTACGATCCGTTTGCCATGGCCGCCCAGCGTCAGGGGGTAGCGATACTGGCAAACCCACTGTGCGTGAAAGAAAATCGCTACCAGCTTGATTTTAATCTGGTGGAAGAACAGCTCAGAACGTACCGTCCAAAACTGTGGTTCTTCTGCTCGCCGCATAACCCTTCCGGCAGGATCTGGCACGCCGATGAGATACGCCAGGTTTCAGACCTCTGTCAACGCTACGGCACCCTTCTGGTGGTTGATGAAGTCCACGCCGAACATATTCTGGACGGTCATTTCGTCAGCTGTCTGGCATCCGGCTGCGCGGCGCAGGACAATCTGATCCTGCTGACCTCCCCGAATAAAGCGTTCAACCTTGGCGGGCTGAAAACCTCCTACGCCATCATTCCGGATGCCACCCTGCGCCAGCGCTTTCGCCACCAGCTTGAGAAGAATGCCATCACCTCACCCAATATATTCGGGATATGGGGAATTATTCTTGCCTACCAGCATGGTTTGCCGTGGCTCGACGCGCTGAACGGCTATCTGCGCCGTAACGCTGGCTATCTGGCAGAGGCCATCCAGACCCACTTCCCGGCCTGGAAAATGATGAACCCGGAATCATCGTATCTGGCGTGGGTTGACGTCAGCGCAGATGAACGTAGCGCCACTGAATTGACCCGACATTTCGCCCATCAGGCTGGCGTCGTCCTCGAAGATGGCAGCCACTACGTCCAAAACGGCGAACACTACCTGCGCATTAATTTCGGCACCCAGCGCTACTGGCTGGAGCAGTCCATCACCCGAATGCTGAAGCATTACTAATAAGGATCTTACCTGATGAAAAAAGTGCTCACACTCTCGATGCTTGCCTTGTGTGTTTCTCATGGCGCGGCGGCAGCGCAATACGCGCTCGATAACGACTCTATTGCCCTCTCGTTTGATGACGCCAGTTCAACGGTGGTAGTGAAAGACAAAACGGCTAACCATCCGCTTACGCCGCAGGAGCTGTTCTTTCTGACCCTGCCGGATGAGACCAAAATTCATACTGCAGACTTTACAATTAAGCATGTAGAAAAACAGGACAACGCGATTGTCATTGATTTCACCCGTCCGGATTTTAACGTGGCGGTGAAGCTGAATCTGGTGAAGGGAAAATATGCCAGTATTGATTACACCATTGCGGCCGTCGGCCAGCCGCGAGAGGTGGCGAAAATCACCTTCTTCCCGACGAAAAAGCAGTCTCAGGCGCCGTACGTTGATGGCGCCATCAACAGCTCGCCCATTATTGCTGATTCGTTCTTTATCCTGCCGGATAAGCCAATCGTTAATACGTATGCCTATGAAGCGACGACCAATCTGAACGTGGAGCTGAAAACGCCGGTTCAGCCTGACGCGCCGGTCAGCTTTACCACCTACTTTGGTACGTTCCCGGAAACCAGTCAGCTGCGCCGTAGCGTAAACCAGTTTATCGACGCCGTGCGCCCACGGGCGTACAAACCCTATCTGCACTATAACAGCTGGATGGATATCGGCTTCTTTAACCCCTACACCGAACAGGATGTGCTGGGGCGGATGGATGAGTGGAATAAAGAATTTATCACCGGACGCGGCGTGGCGCTGGATGCATTCCTGCTGGACGATGGCTGGGACGATCGTACCGGACGCTGGCTGTTTGGCCCGGCCTTCAGCCACGGCTTTGGTAAGGTCAGGGAAAAAGCAGACAGTCTGCACAGCTCCGTCGGGCTGTGGCTCTCACCGTGGGGAGGTTATAATAAGCCGCGCGATATTCGCGTCTCCCATGCCAAAGAATACGGCTTTGAAACGGTAGACGGGAAGCTGGCTCTCTCGGGCCCGCGCTACTTTAAAAACTTCAACGAGCAGATCATCAAGCTGATTAAAAACGAACATATCACCTCGTTTAAGCTCGACGGGATGGGCAACGCCAATTCGCATATTACTGGCAGCCAGTTCGCGTCCGATTTTGATGCGTCTATCGCCCTGCTGCATAACATGCGCAGCGCAAACCCCAATCTGTTTATCAACCTGACAACCGGTACCGACGCCAGCCCGTCCTGGCTGTTCTATGCCGACTCCATCTGGCGTCAGGGGGATGACATCAACCTTTACGGCCCCGGCACGCCGGTACAGCAGTGGATGACCTACCGCGATGCTGAAACATACCGCTCTATTGTGCGTAAAGGCCCACTGTTCCCGCTGAACTCGCTGATGTACCACGGGATAGTCAGCGCGGAAAATGCCTATTACGGACTGGAGAAGGTGCAAACGGACAGCGATTTTGCCGATCAGGTCTGGAGCTACTTCGCCACAGGGACGCAACTGCAGGAGTTATATATCACGCCATCAATGCTGAATAAGGTGAAATGGGACACCCTGGCGCAGGCAGCAAAATGGGCGCGAAATAACGCCAGCGTGCTGGTGGATACGCATTGGATCGGTGGCGACCCGACGGCGCTTGAGGTTTACGGCTGGGCCTCCTGGAGCAAAGAAAAAGCCATTCTGGGCTTGCGAAACCCGTCAGACAAGCCGCAAACCTATTATCTGGATTTGGCAAAAGACTTTGAAATCCCGACAGGGGGCATGGCGCAGTTCAGTCTGAACGCCGTGTACGGCAGTAACACAAGCGTACCAAGAGAGTATCAAAAGGCCGTGGTGATTACGCTGCAGCCGCTGGAAACGCTGGTGTACGAGGCCATTCGCGCGAAGTAAAATAAACTGGCCCGGCGTGATTGCCGGGCCGATATATTACCCCTGCTGCTCCAGCGCATACTTATACAGTGCGTTTTTCTTCACGCCGTGGATCTCTGCCGCCAGCGCAGCCGCTTTCTTGAGCGGCAGTTCAGCCTGCAGCAGCGCAAGTGTACGAAGCGCATCGGCAGGCAATGCGTCCTCCTGCGCCTTATGTCCTTCGACAATCAGCACCATCTCGCCCTTGCGGCGGTTTTCGTCTTCCTTCACCCACGCCAGCAGTTCTCCTACCGGTGCGCCGTGAATAGTTTCCCAGGTTTTGGTCAGCTCGCGTGCCAGCACCACGTAGCGGGCTTCCCCCCAGACGGTCACCATATCTTCCAGGCTTTCCAGCAGGCGATGCGTAGATTCGTAGAAAATCAGGGTGCGCGGTTCAGCTTCCAGCGCTTTTAACACGTCGCGTCGGCCTTTGGATTTGGCAGGCAGGAAACCTTCATAGCAGAAGCGGTCGGAAGGCAGACCCGCAGCGCTCAGCGCCGCGATAGCCGCACATGGGCCAGGCAGCGGCACCACGCGGATCCCGGCTTCACGGCAGGTACGCACCAGATGGTAGCCGGGATCGTTAATCAGCGGCGTACCCGCATCGGAGACCAGGGCAATGTTCTGCCCCTCTTTCAGCTTCGCCACCAGCGTTTCGGCTTTTTGTTGCTCATTGTGATCGTGTAACGCGAACAAACGCGCGCTAATGGCGAAGTGCTGGAGCAGTAAGCCTGTGTGTCGGGTATCTTCAGCGGCAATTAAATCAACAGCCTGCAATACGGTAAGCGCACGTTGGGTAATATCAGATAAATTCCCGATAGGAGTAGGTACAATATAGAGCTGGCCTTGAGAATTATCTGCCGTTTCGTGTTGTTTCATTGTTTCGTCCGTATTGCCGATTTAATATTGAGCATTGCGTAAAAAAAATCACTGGATACAGTATGGTACCGTTAACGTTTCTTCGAAAAAAAGCCACGCGCAGCGTGCCGCTCCTGCTGGCAGCCCTGATCTTTGCAGGCTGTGGCACCCAGGCACCCGACCAGAGCACCGCCCATTTGCAGGGTTCTGCTCAGGCTGACTCTGGCTTTTATCTGCAACAAATGTCGCAGAGTTCAAATGATACCAAGACCAACTGGCAATTACTCGCCATTCGTGCACTGCTGAAAGAGGGGAAAACCCAGCAGGCTGCCGAATTGTTCAACCGGTTGCCAAAAGATCTGAATGATGTTCAGCGTCGTGAGCAGAGCCTGCTCTCTGCCGAGCTGAAAGTCGCGCTGAAAGATTACGATGCCGCGAAAAAGATCCTCGGGGATATCGACGTGAGCGCGCTGGACAAAAATCAGCAGGCTCGCTTCTGGCAGGCGGGCATTACCGCTGAACAGGGCCGCCCTTCCCTGACGCTGCTCCGTGCGCTGATCGCCCAGGAGCCTCTGCTCGGCGGGGCTGATAAGCAGAAAAATATCGATGCCACGTGGCAGGCGCTGGCCTCTATGACGCAGGAACAGGCGCGTGCACTGGTGATCAATGCAGATGAAAACGTCCTGCAGGGCTGGCTGGATCTGCAGCAGATGTGGTTTAACAACCGCAACGATCCTAAGATGCTGAAAGCCGGTATCACTGACTGGCAGACCCGCTACCCGCAGAATCCGGGCGCGAAAATGCTGCCGACGCAGCTGGTAAACGTGCAGAACTTTAAGCCGGCCTCGACCAGCAAGATTGCACTCCTTCTGCCCTTAAACGGTCAGGCTGCGGTATTCGGTCGCACTATTCAACAGGGTTTTGAAGCCGCGAAAAACGGCACGACGCCAGTGACGGGCAGCGCAGTACCGACCCAGGCAGCACAGGCGGCAAACGTGAACGACGTGGTCAGCCCTTCCGCCGCTGAAACCAGTGACCTGACCACCGCGCAGACGCCGGCACAGGGAACGATGCAGAACCCGGTAACGGCCCCTACGACGGCAACGCCAGCGCCGGCTGAAACTCAAGCAGCTCCGGCGACTGACGCCGCGTCTGAACAACCTCAACCGCAGAACGTTCAGCCTGCACCGCCCGCCACGCCGGCGCCGGCTGAAACTCAAGCAGCCCCGGCGACTGACACCGCGTCTGAACAACCTCAACCGCAGAACGTTCAGCCTGCACCGCCCGCAGAACAAACGGCACAACCTGTCGCGCAAACACCGTCGGTGGCCACCACCAGCGCGAACCCGGGTGCTGAGCTGAAAATCTACGACACCAGTTCGAAGCCACTTGACCAGGTACTGGCGCAGGTTCAACAGGATGGTGCGAGCATCGTTGTCGGCCCGCTGCTGAAAAACAATGTCGAAGAGTTGATGAAGAGCAATACCACGCTGAACGTGCTGGCACTCAACCAGCCAGAGCAGGTTCAGAACCGTGCCAATATTTGCTACTTCGCGCTGTCGCCGGAAGATGAAGCCCGCGATGCGGCGCGTCATATTCACGAGCAGGGTAAACAGGCTCCGCTGTTGCTCATCCCACGCAGTACGCTGGGGGATCGCGTTGCTAATGCTTTTGCCGATGAGTGGCAGAAGTTGGGCGGCGGTATTGTGCTGCAGCAGAAATTCGGCTCCGCGTCTGAACTGCGCGCGGGCGTCAATGGCGGAGCGGGCATTGCCCTCAACGGCAGCCCGGTCAGCGCAAGCCTGCCGCAGCAGCAGAGTGTGACCATTGGCGGTCTGTCGATCCCTGCGCCACCTACCGACGCGCAGATCAGCGGTGGCGGTAAAGTGGATGCAGCGTATATCGTTGCCACCCCGCAGGAAATCGCCTTCATCAAACCGATGATTGCAATGCGTAACGGTAGCCAGAGCGGCGCAACGCTGTACGCCAGTTCACGCAGCGCGCAAGGTACCGCCGGCCCGGATTTCCGTCTGGAGATGGACGGCCTGCAGTACAGCGAGATTCCCATGCTCGCAGGCAGCAACCCGGCACTGATGCAGCAGGCGCTGAGCACCGTCCGCAACGACTACTCTCTGGCACGTCTGTATGCCATGGGTGTCGATGCCTGGGCGCTGGCGAACCACTTTACCCAGATGCGTCAGGTGCCGGGCTTTGAGCTTAACGGCAATACCGGCGATCTGACGGCCACTCAAGATTGTGTGATTAACAGGAAGTTATCATGGCTCAAATACCAGCAGGGACAAATCGTCCCGGCCAGTTAAGCCGTAAAGAGACCGGTGACGCGTGGGAATTAAAAGCGCGTCGCTGGCTTGAAGGCAAAGGACTGCACTTTATCGCCGCTAACGTTCGCGGACGTGGCGGCGAAATCGACCTCATCATGAAAGACGGTGAGGTCATCGTGTTTGTAGAAGTTCGCTACCGACAGTCTTCCCGTTTTGGCGGCGCTGCCGCCAGCGTGACGTTCGCCAAACAACATAAATTATTACAGACTGCCCACTTGTGGCTTGCCCGCCATAATGGGAGTTTTGATACTGTGGATTGCCGGTTCGATGTGGTAGCCTTCACCGGCAATGCGATCGAATGGCTGAAAAACGCTTTTGGCGAAGACGCATAATTAAGATTTAAAAGGGATAACGTGCTCGAAAGAATTAAAGTGTGCTTCACTGAAAGCATCCAGACTCAGATTGCAGCGGCGGAAGCCCTTCCGGACGCTATCTCTCGTGCCGCCATGACGCTGGTGCAATCCCTGCTCAATGGCAACAAAATCCTCTGTTGTGGCAATGGCACTTCAGCCGCCAACGCACAGCATTTTGCTGCCAGCATGATCAATCGTTTTGAAACAGAACGACCGAGTTTACCCGCCATTGCACTTAATACCGATAATGTGGTCTTAACAGCGATTGCTAACGATCGTCTGCATGATGAGATTTACGCAAAGCAGGTGCGAGCCCTGGGTCATGCCGGAGATGTTCTGCTGGCAATCTCCACGCGCGGCAACAGCCGGGACATTGTCAAAGCCGTTGAAGCCGCCGTCACCCGCGACATGACTATCGTTGCCTTAACAGGCTATGACGGTGGTGAGCTGGCGGGTTTGCTTGGGCCGCAGGATGTGGAAATCCGCATTCCCTCTCACCGTAGCGCGCGCATTCAGGAGATGCATATGCTCACGGTGAACTGCTTATGCGATTTGATCGATAACACGCTTTTCCCTCACCAGGATGATTAAGGAGTTCTTATGAAGGCTTTATCGACCCTCGCAGTCCTTATGTCTGCATTACTGCTTCAGGGATGTATCGCTGCGGCTGTCGTGGGTACCGCCGCGGTTGGTACTAAAGCGGCAACCGACCCGCGTTCCGTAGGGACACAGGTCGATGACGGTACGCTGGAGCTGCGCGTCAACAGTGCGCTGTCGAAAGACGAACAAATCAAGAAAGAAGCGCGTATCAACGTCACGGCCTATCAGGGCAAAGTGTTGCTGACGGGCCAGTCGCCGAATACCGAACTCTCCAGCCGCGCAAAACAGATCGCAATGGGCGTTGAGGGCACCACGGAAGTCTTCAATGAAATCCGTCAGGGGCAGCCAATCAGCCTGGGTACCGCGTCGTCTGATACCTGGATCACCACCAAAGTTCGCTCCCAGCTGCTGGGCTCGGACCAGGTGAAATCCTCAAACGTGAAAGTGACAACGGAAAACGGCGAAGTGTTCCTGCTGGGTCTGGTCACTGACCGTGAAGGAAAAGCGGCGGCCGATATCGCCAGCCGGGTGAGCGGCGTGAAACACGTCACCACCGCCTTCACCTACATCAAGTAACCAGAACGTCTGACAGAAAGCCCGGTAAGCGGTAACGCTACCGGGCTTTTTTTATACCAGTGCAATACTTCCTACCATCACCCCGCTCAGCGCCACCAGCCCCGCGGTCAGCCACAGCGCTTTCGCCGGGAATGACTTACGCAACATGACAAGCGACGGCAGGCTGATTGCAGGCAGGGTAATGAGCAGCGCCAGTGCAGGCGCGGTGCCCATCCCGGCCAGCATCATGGTCTGAACAATGGGAATTTCAGCGGCCGTTGGGATCACGAACAGGCAACCGGCAACCGCCATTGCAACGACCCACAGCAGCGTGTTGTCGATAGCCCCGTCCGCATGCGGGAACAGCCAGACGCGCGCCGCGCCCAGCACCAGAACCGCCAGGATATAGACCGGGATGGTGCTCCAGAAAAGTTGCCACAGCGCCCTGCCCCAGCGCGCGAAGAAGCCGCCCTGTGGTTCGCTGATATCCACGTCAACTGACGCAGGCGCTACGGTTTTGTCTTTCACCAGATGTTGCACCAGGGTCGCCACGACCAGAACCGTCAGCAGCCCGGCCACCAGACGAATAATGGCGAAATGCCAGCCCAGCACAAAGCCCATAAACACAAGCGTCGCCGGGTTTAACAACGGGTTCCCCATCCAGAAAGCAAGCGCACCGCCCATCGAGACGCGCTGACGACGCATCCCGGCGGCCACAGGCGCCGCACAGCACGAGCACATCATGCCCGGCAGGGAGAAAATCGTCCCCAGCAGCGTACCCTGAAAGCGGGGCTGACCGAGGGTTTTCACCAGCCAGTGACGCGGGATAAGCACCTGAATCAGCGAGCCCAGCAGGACGCCCAGTACCGCGGCTTTCCAGACGGCAAGGAAATAGACCATGGCGTAATCCCACGCCGCCTGAAGCGGGCTGGAATCAGCCTGAGCGAGAATAGATTTTCCGATACTGTGCGTTTCGGCGGCCGTGAAGGCTTTACCGTAGTACGGCTGCCATTTCACATACCAGAGGCCGATGATGACCACGAGAAAGAAGAGCGCGGGCTTCCACCATTGAACAGGTGAAGCCGCCTGAGATGAAGACTGACCAGTCATAGCATTCCCCGGAGAGTAGTAGGTTATTAGCCGGGGGAGTTTACGCCTCGCCCTGTGCGATTTCACGCAGTTTTGCCGACGGGATGATATTCACGCCCTCCTGCGATGGCGAGAGCCCTTCTTTTAGCATCGCACGCGCCACGTCCGCTGCCTCAATGGATTTCCAGTTACCCGGCAGGATGCGGAACAGAGGCGCGAAAAACGATTCGTTAAAACGACGTTCATCCCGGTGCCCGAGCAGCATGGAGGGGCGAACAATGGTCAGTTGCTCCCACTTCTGGGCAATCAGCGCCTCTTCCATTTTGCCCTTCACCTTGTTGTAGAAAAAAGGTGACCCGGCATTGGCACCGAGCGAACTGACCACCACAAAATGTGTTGCCCCCAGCTTTTTAGCCGTCAGCGCCGTATCGACCACCAGCGTGTAGTCCGCATGCACAAACGCCTCTTTACTGCCCGCTTCACGCAGCGTTGTACCGAGGCAGCAAAAGGCGATATCAACAGGATCCTGTACCTGCGCCAGTGCATCGGTAAGCTGCGGGTCGTGGGGGTTAAAGACGCCGGAGATATCCGCGAGAGGCCGACGCGTCGGGGCGGCAATATAGTTAACCCGGTGCTCCTGAAGCAGCAGCCGCAGCAGATGTCCGCCCACCAGCCCGGTCGCGCCGGTAATCAGTACCTGACTCATCTCATCTCCCCTTTACAGAATTGTCCGTTTGCGAACTCAGCGTCGTCGACCACACTTAGAAGTCTGTTACAGGTAAGTATTTACCACAAGCGGAGAAAAATCTGTCTGAAGCCAAAACAACGGAGGAAGCATGGGCAAGAAAATCGCAGTCTTGATCACCGACGAGTTTGAAGATTCAGAATTCACCTCGCCAGCCGAGGCATTTCGCAAGGCAGGACATGAGGTCATCACCATTGAGAAAGAGGCGGGTAAAACGGTGAAAGGCCATAAGGGCGAAGCCAGCGTGACCATCGATGAAACCATCGATAACGTCAGCCCGTCAGATTTCGATGCCCTGCTGTTACCCGGCGGTCATTCACCGGATTCCCTGCGTGGGGATGAACGGTTCGTGACCTTCACGCGAGACTTTGTCTCGACGGGCAAACCGGTCTTTGCCATCTGCCACGGTCCGCAGCTGCTCATCAGCGCAGATGTCGTGCGCGGGCGTAAACTCACGGCCGTAAAACCGATCGTTATCGATTTGAAAAATGCGGGGGCTGAGTTTTACGATCAGGAAGTTGTGAACGACAAAGATCAGCTGATCACCAGCAGGACCCCGGACGATCTGCCCGCGTTTAACCGTGAAGCGCTACGCCTGCTCGGCGCGTAGCCAGTGAAGCTTTGTGCCAAAGCCCAGGGTGTTGTCGGTAAATTTCAGCTCATCAAGGCGGATTTCCCACACCGGAGCTTTTAGCGCAATGGCAACCGGAAAGCGGCGCGTGTAGCGTTTTCGCTGCGCGTCGCTCTCTTCTCCGTCCAGGCGGCGGATCTCCCCTTTAAACTGCAGGCCACGAATCAGCGCGACCGTTTTAGGCTGGCCGTTCACCGTGCCCGCCACCTTCGCCTGGGGACCCGACATTTGCGCATGACGGGTTTTATCCTCGCTCAGGACATAAAAGGCGACACGCTCAGGATCGTAGTAATAAAACGCGTTTGCACACCACATTTCACCTTCGTCATACACGCACCAGGTGACGACATGCTGTTTTGCCAGCCAGCGGTTAATGGTGGTCAGAGTTTCCATTTTCGCTCTCTCTCATGCTAAGGTGCGTTCACCTTAACATACTGAATCTGTTTACCGTGTGCTGGTTTCTCTATCTTGTTCGTACCGCCGATAACGCCCTGTACACCGGGATCACTACCGATGTGGCGCGGCGTTTTCTGCAACATCAAACGGGGAAAGGTGCCAAAGCACTGCGGGGGAAAGGGGAATTACAGCTCGCCTTTTCGGCGCCCGTTGGCGACAGATCGCTGGCGCTCAGAATGGAATACCGCATTAAGCAACTGACGAAGCGTCAGAAAGAGCGCCTCGTCACCGGAGACGGCTCCTTTGAGGCGCTTCGCGAGAGCCTGATTAAAAGCGATTGAAATGGTCGTGGTACTCAACCAGACCGTTCACGCCGTTAAACGCGTCATCCGCCAGACGGTGCACCTGGAAGGCGGATTCCGTTCCCGGCCAGCGGCAGCGGAGATCGTAATGCGCTGCCGGTTCGAAGCCTAAACGGCCATAGAACGTAGCATCTCCCAGAGTCACCACGGCGGCATAGCCAAATTCGTTGAGCGAGTCCAGCCCTTCGTAAACCAGCTGGCGCGCCAGCCCCTGGCCGCGGTAGTGTTCATCAACCGCTAGCGGTGCCATTCCTACCCACTGTAGCTCTTCGCCCTGAACGGTAACCGGGCTGAAGGCAACGTAGCCCACCACCTGACCTTCGTCATCGGTGGCAACCAGCCCCAGCGTAATCAGGCCGTCTTCGCGGAGATCGTGGACCAGTTGCGCTTCGTCATCCCGCGCAAAAGAGCGGCGTAACAACGCATCGATACCCGGTGCATCAATCCCAATTTCGACTCGAATCAGCATGGCTCACCTACTGAAGTGTGTTTACTTTCCGGCGGGGTTTTCAGCCCCGCCTCAACGAAATCTGCCATTTGCATCAACATCACACGCAGCGCTTTCGGCATCTGCTCCAGCTCAATGGCATCCATTAAATTCTTTACGTACAGACCAAGTTCCGTATCGCCTTCGATAACCAGGCGGCGCTGGAAGAAGAGTGTGTCCGGATCCTGCTTACGCGCGGCGATCATCAGCAGATCGCTGGCGCTGGCGCTAAAGCTCACATCCGCGTCGGCGGACTCACGGACGATCAGTTGGTCATTCTCAACAGAGGTAAACCAGCGCAGCCCGATATCGTGGACGTCAATGCTTAACCAGCGCCCTTCCAGGAACTCCAGCTCACCGTCCTGCAGTGCCTGGCGGAATTGCCAGCTCAGCACCTGCTCCAGCACCTGGCGTTTAAGCGCGAACGGGGCCAGTTTTACCGGCACGCTCAGCATTGATGGACCAAATTGTACGAGACGTGAACGCAGTTTATCCAGCACGAGCTTTACTCCCTGATAGCTATAGTCCTGCTATTTTGCCATATCCGAAGCACAACATAGCGGCGTAAATCAACAAACTGTCGTCAGGTGTATCTCATTATTGGTGCCATCAATACGCCATTAGCTGCCTTAAATCAAAAATTGTCGCGTATGGGTTAATTAAAATCCCAGCTCGTTAACAAATTTGCGATCGACTACATCAGGATAAATTATGGAGCTGCTCTGCCCAGCCGGAAATCTTCCGGCGCTTAAGGCGGCCATCGAAAATGGGGCCGATGCGGTCTATATCGGGCTGAAAGATGATACCAACGCCCGCCATTTTGCTGGCCTCAACTTTACGGAGAAAAAGCTTCAGGAAGCCGTTACCTTCGTCCACCAGCACCGCCGCAAACTGCATATCGCCATCAATACCTTCGCCCATCCTGATGGCTACGCCCGCTGGCAACGCGCGGTGGATATGGCAGCACAGCTGGGCGCCGATGCGCTGATCCTCGCCGACCTCGCTATGCTTGAGTATGCGGCAGAACGCTATCCCCATATTGAGCGTCACGTCTCCGTTCAGGCATCTGCCACTAACGAAGAGGCGGTGCGTTTTTATCATCGTCACTTTGATGTTGCCCGCGTGGTGCTGCCACGCGTGCTCTCTATTCATCAGGTTAAGCAACTCGCGCGCGTCACGCCAGTACCACTGGAAGTTTTTGCCTTTGGCAGCCTGTGTATCATGGCCGAAGGCCGTTGCTATCTCTCCTCCTATTTAACCGGCGAATCCCCCAATACCGTTGGGGCCTGCTCACCCGCCCGCTTTGTTCGCTGGCAACAGACACCGCAGGGGCTGGAATCGCGCCTGAACGACGTGCTGATTGACCGCTATCAGGACGGCGAAAATGCCGGTTATCCGACGCTGTGCAAAGGCCGCTATCTGGTAGACGGCGAGCGTTACCACGCGCTGGAAGAGCCAACCAGCCTTAATACGCTGGAACTGCTGCCAGAACTGCTGGCCGCCAATATCGCCTCGGTGAAAATTGAGGGCCGCCAGCGCAGCCCGGCGTACGTAAGCCAGGTGGCGAAAGTCTGGCGCCAGGCTATCGATCGCTGCATGGCAGACCCGCAGAACTACGCACCGCAACCGGCGTGGATGGAGACACTCGGTGCGATGTCCGAGGGTACACAAACCACGCTTGGCGCGTATCACCGTAAATGGCAGTGAGATAATCATGAAATATTCATTAGGGCCGGTGCTCTACTACTGGCCAAAAGAGACGCTGGAAGATTTTTACCACCAGGCCGCAACCAGCAGCGCAGATGTGATTTACCTCGGTGAAGCGGTATGCAGCAAGCGCCGCGCCACCAAAGCGGGCGACTGGCTGGATATGGCGAAAAGCCTCGCCGGAAGCGGTAAACAGGTGGTGCTCTCAACGCTCGCACTCGTCCAGGCCTCCTCCGAACTGGGTGAACTCAAACGCTACGTAGAGAACGGTGAATTCCTGCTGGAAGCCAGCGATCTGGGCGTAGTGAACATGTGCGCCGAACGCAGACTGCCGTTTGTCGCAGGCCATGCGCTGAACTGCTATAACGCCGTGACGCTGCGCCTGCTGCTTAAACAGGGGATGACGCGCTGGTGCATGCCGGTCGAACTCTCGCGCGACTGGCTGGCTAACCTGCTCAACCAGTGCGAAACGCTGGGCATTCGCAATCAGTTCGAGGTGGAAGTGCTGAGCTATGGTCATCTGCCGCTGGCCTATTCTGCCCGCTGTTTCACCGCCCGCTCTGAAGACCGCCCGAAAGACGAGTGTGAAACCTGCTGCATCAAGTACCCGAACGGGCGCAGCATGCTGTCGCAGGAAAATCAGCAGGTGTTCGTCCTGAACGGTATCCAGACCATGAGCGGCTATGTGTATAACCTCGGCAATGAACTGGCGTCGATGAACGGTCTGGTCGACATGGTGCGCCTGTCACCGGTGGATACGGGCGTATTCGCCATGCTGGATGCCTTCCGCGCCAATGAAAACGGTGATGCTCCGCTGCCGTTAACCGCTAACAGCGACTGTAACGGCTACTGGAAACGCCTCCCCGGGCTGGTGCTACAGGGCTGAAGAAGAAATGTAAAAGCTCACTTTGTTAACAACGGTTATTAAATTTTAATGCACTATTAAAAGATTCACCGTCGACAAAGTGAGCTGTTATGACTGATAAAACCATTCCGTTTTCGGTGCTGGATCTGGCGCCGATCCCTCAAGGGGCCTCAGCACGAGAAGCCTTTACCCACTCTCTCGATCTCGCTCGCCTGGCAGAAAAACGCGGTTATCACCGTTACTGGCTGGCTGAGCACCACAATATGGTTGGTATCGCCAGTGCCGCGACCTCCGTGCTGATTGGTTACCTGGCGGCGAACACCACCACGCTGCATCTTGGCTCCGGTGGCGTGATGTTGCCGAACCATGCCCCGCTGGTGATTGCCGAGCAGTTTGGTACGCTGAATACCCTCTATCCTGGCCGTATCGACCTGGGTCTTGGGCGTGCGCCGGGCAGCGACCAGCCGACCATGCGCGCCCTGCGTCGCCATATGAGCGGCGACATCGATAACTTCCCGCGCGATGTGGCTGAACTGGTGGACTGGTTTGACGCGCGTGACCCTAACCCGCACGTGCGCCCGGTGCCAGGCTACGGTGAGAAGATCCCGGTGTGGCTGTTGGGCTCAAGCCTGTACAGCGCGCAGCTTGCCGCGCAGCTGGGGCTGCCGTTCGCCTTTGCCTCACACTTCGCGCCAGATATGCTCCACCAGGCGCTTCACCTCTATCGCACAAACTTCAAACCTTCAGAGCGTCTGGAAAAACCGTATGCGATGGTGTGCATCAACATCGTTGCCGCCGACAGCAATCGCGATGCGGAATTCCTGTTCACCTCCATGCAACAGGCTTTTGTGAAGCTGCGTCGCGGTGAGACCGGCCAGCTGCCGCCGCCGGTGGAGAATATGCATCAGCTGTGGTCGGCATCCGAACAGTATGGCGTTCAACAGGCGCTGAGCATGTCGCTGGTGGGGGATAAGGCAAAAGTGCGTCACGGGCTGGAGGCGGTGCTGCGTGAGACGCAGGCGGATGAAATTATGGTTAACGGCCAGATTTTCGATCATCAGGCACGCTTGCATTCGTTTGACCTGGCGATGCAGGTGAAAGAGGAAGTGTCAGGTTAGCGCGGTTTGTTCCCCTCTCCCGTCGGGAGAGGGTGACAGGTGGTGTTACTGATACACCGGCAGCAGGTTAAAACTCGACAGGACATGCACCAGCGCGTTGCCAATACCGAACACCAGAATCAGCGCAATCATCGGCTTTCCGCCCCAGACGCGGAATTTCGGGCTGCCGAAGCGTTTACGTGATTTGCGTGCCAGCAGCGCAGGCACAATCGCCGCCCAGATGGTCGCCGCCAGCCCGGCATAGCCGATGGCATAGAGGAAACCATTCGGCCACAGCAGACCGCCAACAATCGGTGGCAGGAAAGTCAGCAGCGCGGTTTTAAAGCGCCCCATAGCAGAATCATCAAAACCAAACAGATCGGCCAGGTAGTCAAACAGGCCCAGCGTCACGCCGAGGAAAGAGCTCGCGACGGCAAAGTTAGAGAACACCACCAGCAGCAGATCCAGACTGCGGCTGTTCAGTACGCCGCTCAACGCCTGTACCAGCACATCAATGTTACCGCCCTTCTGCGCAATGCCGATAAATTCAGGACGCGGGATATTGCCCATCGTCCCCAGCAGCCAAATCACGTACAGCGCCAGTGCCAGCAGCGTGCCGTAGATCAGGCACTTCACAATCGTGCGTGGATCTTTACCGTAATACTTCATCAGGCTCGGCACATTACCGTGGTAACCAAATGATGCCAGACAGAACGGCAGGGTCATCAGCAGGTACGGCGTGTAAGCGGTATTCGTCTCCGCCACGTTGAACAGCGTGGCCGGCGTAACGTGCCCAAGCAGGCTGCCGAAGGTCAGGAAGAAGGTGATCACCTTCGCGCCCAGCACAATCGCCGTCATGCGACTCACCGCTTTGGTGCTCATCCAGACGATAAACGCGACGCCCAGCGCGAAGCACAAGCCCGCCACTCTTGCCGGCACGTTCAGCGACAACTCCGAGAATGTGTGATGCAGAATGGAGCCGCTCGCTGAGATGTACGCGTAAGTCAGGATGTAGAGCACAAAGGCAATGGAGAGGCCGTTTATCAGGTTCCAGCCTTTGCCTAACAGGTCTTTAGTGATGGTGTCGAAGCTGGAGCCAATGCGGTAGTTCAGGTTGGCTTCGAGGATCATCAGCCCGGAATGAAGCATACAGAACCAGGTAAACACCAGTGCCGCCAGCGACCAGAAGAACCACGCACCGGACATAACCACAGGCAGGGAGAACATCCCGGCACCAATGATGGTTCCGCCGATGATCACCACGCCGCCAAGCAGCGAAGGTGACGTTTGGGTGGTGGTAAGTGTCGCCATACAGCCTTTTCTCCAGTCAATAATGCGGTTATGCATGTTAATGTGCAGCACTGTACCAGTACAAGAGTACAAAAGGAATAAAAAAAGCCCCGACAGTGTTTATCGGGGCTGTATAGATTACTTTACGTCAGAAACGAAAGACTTACGCGTCACCGAAACGACGACGAGCGGTACCTTCTTCACGACGTGGGCCACGGCTTTCGCGACGCTCGCCAGAGAAACGACGACCTTCGCCTGCGCCAGCGCGGTTGCCTTCGCTACGACCGCCTTCACGACGTTCGCCACCGAAACCACGACCACCGCCACGACGTTCGCCACCACGGTCAGTACGTGGCTGGGCATCGCCCATCAGCTGCATGTTCATCGGCTTGTTCAGGATGCGGGTGCGAGTAAAGTGCTGCAGTACTTCGCCCGGCATGCCTTTTGGCAGCTCGATGGTAGAGTGAGATGCGAACAGCTTGATGTTACCGATGTAACGGCTGCTGATGTCGCCTTCGTTAGCGATCGCGCCAACGATATGACGAACTTCAACACCATCATCACGGCCCACTTCAATGCGGTACAGTTCCATTTCGCCAGCGTCACGACGCTCACGACGTGGACGCTCTTCGCCACTGCGCTCTGGACGGTCAGCACGTGGACCACGATCGTTACGGTCGCCACGACGTTCGAAACGCTCGTCACGATCACGGAACTCACGCTTAGGACGCATCGGTGCATCTGGTGGCACGATCAGGGTACGTTCGCCCTGTGCCATTTTCAGCAGTGCTGCGGCCAGTGTTTCCATATCCAGCTCTTCGCCTTCAGCGGTAGGCTGAATCTGTGCCAGCAGCGCACGATACTGGTCCAGGTCGCTGCTTTCCAGCTGCTGCTGTACTTTCGCGGCGAATTTTTCCAGACGGCGCTTGCCCAGCAGTTCTGCATTTGGCAGTTCCGCTTCTGGAATGGTCAGCTTCATGGTGCGTTCAATGTTACGCAGCAGACGACGCTCGCGGTTCTCAACGAACAGCAGCGCACGACCTGCACGACCCGCACGACCGGTACGACCGATACGGTGAACGTAGGATTCGGAGTCCATTGGAATATCGTAGTTAACAACCAGGCTGATACGCTCAACGTCCAGACCACGTGCTGCCACGTCGGTTGCAATCAGGATATCCAGACGACCGTCTTTCAGGCGCTCCAGCGTCTGCTCACGCAGAGCCTGGTTCATGTCACCGTTCAGCGCTGCGCTGTTGTAGCCGCTACGCTCCAGCGCTTCAGCCACTTCCAGGGTCGCGTTTTTGGTACGAACGAAGATAATCGCCGCATCAAAATCTTCCGCTTCCAGGAAACGAACCAGCGCTTCGTTTTTACGCATACCGTATACAGACCAGTAGCTCTGGCTGATGTCCGGGCGAGTGGTCACGCTGGACTGAATGCGCACTTCCTGCGGCTCTTTCATGAAGCGGCGGGTAATGCGACGAATCGCTTCTGGCATGGTTGCAGAGAACAGAGCGGTCTGATGACCTTCCGGGATCTGCGCCATAATCGTTTCTACGTCTTCGATGAAGCCCATACGCAGCATTTCATCTGCTTCATCCAGTACCAGACCGCTCAGTTTAGAGAGGTCAAGAGTACCGCGCTTCAGGTGATCCAGCAGACGGCCCGGCGTACCGACAACAATCTGTGGACCCTGGCGCAGGGCACGTAACTGCACGTCATAACGCTGGCCACCGTAAAGGGCCACCACGTTTACGCCGCGCATATGTTTAGAGAAATCAGTCATAGCTTCTGCAACCTGAACAGCCAGTTCACGGGTTGGAGCCAGGACGAGGATCTGCGGTGCACGCAGTTCCGGATCGATGTTGTGCAGCAGCGGCAGCGAGAACGCTGCGGTTTTGCCGCTACCAGTCTGGGCCATGCCCAGCACGTCACGACCAGACAACAGATGTGGGATACATTCTGCCTGGATCGGAGATGGTTTTTCGTAACCCAGATCGGTAAGGGCTTCAAGGATAGGAGCCTTCAGGCCCAGATCTGCAAAAGTGGTTTCGAATTCAGCCATGTAGTACGAGTGCCTCAATGTCAATGGCGGCCAGTCTACTTAGCTCATCGTGAAAATGATTAGCAATTTTCATTGAAAAGTGTGAACCGGCTCAAAGTAGATGTATTGACGAACAACAACGCCCTCACCAGTTAAGGTGATGGCAATCAAAAGATTACGGGCTGATGTTTATGTCGTCAGCTATTGCTGGTCCGATTCTGCCAGGTCGTCTTGCTCCTGGCCCAAGAGCGATAATTCCAACAATGCATAACGGTGCTCAACGAAGTTGTGTACGTTGTTAGCAACCGCTAATTTGAACAGTGCCGTAGCGCTGTCCTTATCCCCCAGACTTAGGTAGTACTTACCTAAATAGAAGTTGGTTTCACTGAGATGCTCAGCGAGCGAGGTGTTATCCGTTGCGTCCGCCTTGAGGCGTTCCATCAGCGTTGCTTCGCTAATGTTGCCCAGGTAGAACTCGACAATGTTCCATCCCCACTGTTCCTTGTCCGATTTATCGAAGCGCTGTTTCAGTGCTTCTTTTGCCTGCTTCTCATCGAGCTTCTGCTCAACGATGTATAACCACAGACTGCGGAAAGGATCATTAGGATCGTCTTGATAAAACGCCAGCAGATCATCTTGCGCTAACTTATCACGACCGCCGTAATACAGGGCGATACCGCGATTCAAGTGCGCGTAGTTGTAAGTTGGATCAAGCTCAAGTACAGAATCAAACGCTTCATAGGCAGCATCAAAATTGCCTGCCTGCGTTAAATAAATGCCTAAGTAATTGAATACTTCAGGCATATCAGGTCGGATTGCCAGCGCTTGTGAGAAATCATTCCGCGCTAATGCCCTCAGACCGAGACTATCATACAACACTCCGCGCTCATATAAAAGCTGTGCGCGTTCGTCATCGGTTAAAGCCCGACTGGCAAGAATTTGTTCCATGCGTGCCAGAATCACTTCCTGCTGCAAAGTCGGTTGCAATGGCACTGCGAGGACTTCGCTCTTACGCCAGGCAGAGTTGCTGCATCCTGCCAGCGTTAAAGCTGTCGCAACGAAACACCAGCGCAAAAAAGGCTTCATTTCCCACTCCCGAAGACAACTATTGGATGAACGTCCTGTCCCCCGGCGGCTTAACAAGGCGTCCTGCCTGATAATAGGCCCTCCGCCGAAGCGGAGGGCAAATGCAACTTACTCGCCTTGCTGTTCTGCTGCCGATGCTTCTGGCGCAGCAGCCGGCTGAGACTGCTCGGTTGCTTCTTTAATGCTCAGACGGATACGGCCCTGGCGGTCAACTTCCAGAACTTTAACCGGGACTTCCTGACCCATCTGCAGGTAATCGGTCACTTTCTCAACGCGCTTGTCAGCGATTTGAGAGATGTGAACCAGACCTTCTTTACCGCCACCGATGGCAACAAACGCGCCAAAGTCAACGATACGGGTCACTTTACCATTGTAGATACGGCCCACTTCGATTTCTGCAGTAATTTCTTCGATGCGACGAATAGCGAATTTCGCTTTCTCGCCGTCGGTCGCTGCAATTTTCACCGTACCGTCATCTTCGATTTCGATAGTGGTGCCAGTCTCTTCGGTCAGAGCACGGATAACGGAACCGCCCTTACCGATAACATCTTTGATCTTGTCTGGATTGATCTTGATGGTGTGGATACGCGGAGCGAACTGAGAAATATCGCCGCGTGGTGCGTTGATCGCCTGTTCCATCACGCCCAGGATGTGCAGACGAGCACCTTTAGCCTGGTTCAGCGCAACCTGCATGATCTCTTTGGTGATGCCTTCAATTTTGATATCCATCTGCAGCGCAGAGATACCGTCGCGGGAACCCGCAACTTTGAAGTCCATATCGCCCAGGTGGTCTTCGTCGCCCAGAATGTCAGACAGAACAACAAAGTTCTCGCCTTCTTTCACCAGGCCCATTGCGATACCCGCAACGGCGGCTTTGATTGGCACGCCTGCATCCATCAGCGCCAGAGATGCGCCACACACGGAAGCCATGGAAGAAGAACCGTTAGATTCGGTGATTTCAGAAACCACACGAACGGTGTACGGGAATTTGTCAGCATCCGGCATCACTGCCAGCACACCACGCTTCGCCAGACGACCGTGACCAATTTCACGACGCTTAGGCGAACCCACCATACCGGTTTCACCTACAGAGTATGGAGGGAAGTTGTAGTGGAACAGGAAGCTGTCAGTACGCTCGCCCATCAGTTCGTCGATGTTCTGCGCGTCACGTGCTGTCCCCAGGGTCGCGGTAACCAGCGCCTGCGTTTCGCCACGGGTGAACAGTGCAGAACCGTGAGTACGTGGCAGAACGCCAGTACGCACGTCCAGACCACGGATCATGTCTTTTTCGCGGCCATCGATACGCGGCTCACCCGCCAGGACGCGGCTACGAACCACGTTTTTCTCGATAGCGTGCAGAATTTCGCTCAGCTCGTTAGCATCCAGCGTTTCGTCTTCAGCAATCAGCGTTGCGATAGTTTCGTCTTTGATCACGTCAACCTGAGCATAACGCTCCTGTTTGTCGGTGATGCGATAAGCATCGCTCAGACGAGATTCAGCCAGCGCAGCAACGCGTGCATTCAGCGCGTCGTTGATGGCTTCAGGCTGCCAGTCCCAACGTGGTTTGCCCGCTTCTTTAACCAGATCGTTGATGTTCTGAATAACGATCTGCTGCTGATCGTGGCCAAAGACCACCGCGCCCAGCATCTGGTCTTCACTCAGCAGTTCCGCTTCGGATTCAACCATCAGCACAGCCGCTTCAGTACCAGCAACAACCAGGTCCAGCTTACTTTCTTTCAGCTCTTCCTGCGTTGGGTTCAGCACGTACTGGTCGTTGATGTAACCAACGCGTGCAGCACCGATTGGGCCATTGAATGGAATACCAGACAGTGACAGGGCCGCGGAAGCACCGATCATCGCAACGATATCCGGGTTAACCTGTGGGTTAACGGAAACAACGGTCGCGATAACCTGCACTTCGTTCACGAAGCCTTCCGGGAACAGCGGACGAACCGGGCGGTCAATCAGACGCGCAATCAGGGTTTCGCCTTCGCTTGGACGGCCTTCACGACGGAAGAAGCCACCCGGAATTTTACCGGCAGCGTAGGTACGCTCCTGGTAGTTAACGGTCAGCGGGAAGAAGTCCTGACCTGGTTTTGCTTTTTTCTGGCCAACTACGGTTACGAATACCGCAGTGTCATCCATGCTTACCATAACGGCAGCAGTAGCCTGACGTGCCATCATGCCGGTTTCCAGCGTGACGGTGTGTTGACCATACTGGAATTTACGAACGATCGGATTCAGCAAAGTTCTGTCCTTTCTTAAATGTATGACAGCACACCACCGGTGTGCTGACGTTTTAACCCGACCTTCTTCGCATCCTCGCGACTAATGACAACCAACACCCCCATGGGTGAAGCCTCTCATTAGCCGCGCGAACCTCTGCAATGAAGATCATTTATAGCAACAATACAATAGTTTCCAGTGAATTGCTGCCGTCTGGTTGAAAAAAGGGGCCATCAGGCCCCCTTTTCTGAAACTCGCAAGACTTAGCGACGCAGACCCAGACGCTCGATCAGCGCGGAGTAACGTGCAACATCTTTACGTTTCAGGTAGTCGAGCAGTTTACGACGCTGAGAAACCATACGCAGCAGACCACGACGGCTGTGGTGATCTTTTTTGTGCTCTGCAAAGTGACCCTGCAGGTGGTTAATCTGTGCAGTCAGCAGTGCAACCTGAACTTCGGTAGAACCGCTGTCGTTAGTACCACGACCAAACTCAGAAACGATTTTAGCTTTAGCTTCAACGCTTAGAGACATTTTCAAACTCCAGAATATAAAGAATGTAAGGATGCCGATCTCTAATTCAGCAATCCCAGTATACGTCCCGCAATATGTTAAACAATTTGCCGAACGTTAAGCCGCGATATTCTACTCGTCTCCCCTGCTTATCGCAAGGCGAGCCGTTATCGCTATCAGGCTTCAACCGGATACTCAACGACCAGGCGACGCGGCGCGACGCGCCCTTCGCTATCCATTTCACCCATGCCGATAAACTTACCTTCATCCCCCTCGGTCACGCGCACCAGACCTTCAGAAGGAGCACTGGTGGTACGAACCGGGTTTCCGTTCTTAAAGTAAACGGAGGATGTTAAAGGAAGATTAACAACCGGGAAATCGGCCGCCGGGCTGTCCATTGGCATCAGCAGCGGATCGAGCAAATCGGCCGGCGCAATCTCCTGCGCTTCCGCCTGCTCAACCAACTCGCGCAGATGTTCAAGGGTCACCATTCGCTCAACCGGGTACGTGCTGACAGCCAGGCGACGCAGGTAAATCACGTGCGCACCGCAACCCAACTTTTCACCCAGGTCGTCAATGATGGTACGAATATAGGTGCCTTTCGAACAGTGAACTTCCAGCTCCAGCTCATCGCCTTCGTGACGAATAAAGAGCAGTTCGTACACGGTAATCGGACGGGGTTCACGAGGAACGTCAATGCCCTGGCGCGCATATTCGTACAGTTTCTTACCCTGGTACTTCAGCGCCGAATACATTGACGGTACCTGCAGCGTGTCGCCACGGAAACTTTCCAGCGCAGCATCAAGTTGCTCTGCGCTGAAGGTCACCGGACGCTCTTCTACCACCTGACCATCGGCATCGGAGGTGTCCGTGCGCTGGCCTAATCGGGCGATGACCCGATAGCGCTTATCGGAGTCCAGCAGGTACTGGGAAAACTTTGTCGCTTCCCCCAGGCAGATCGGCAGCATGCCGGTCGCCAGCGGATCGAGCGCGCCCGTGTGGCCCGCACGGTTGGCGTTAAAAATACGCTTAACTTTTTGCAGCACGTCGTTGCTGGAAGCGCCCTGGGGTTTATCCAGCAGCAGCACACCATGCACGTCGCGACCGCGACGACGAGGACGACTCATTAGTCCTCCTTGCTGTCGTCCGTTGGGTTAACACGACGTTCGTCGTCATGTTTCACCACGCTGGTCACCAGGTTAGACATGCGCATACCTTCGACCAGAGAGTTGTCGTAGAAGAAGGTCAGCTCAGGCACGATACGCAGACGCATCGCTTTGCCGAGCAGAGAGCGGATGTAACCAGAGGCTTCCTGCAGCGCTTTAATGCCGTTTTTAACCGCGGCTTCGTCCTGATCGTTCAGGAAGGTCACGAACACTTTGGCATACGCCAGGTCGCGGGACATTTCCACGCCGGACACGGTGGTCATCACACCCACGCGTGGATCTTTAATTTCACGTTGCAGGATGAGGGCGATCTCTTTCTGCATTTCTTGCGCTACGCGCTGCGGGCGACCAAATTCTTTCGCCATAATAAATTCTCCAGACAAAAAAGGGGCAAAAAGCCCCTTTTAAAATTATTACCGGGTGGCGCTTTGCTTACCCGGCCTGCATCGATGATTAAGCAATCGTACGCTGAATTTCGATGATCTCGAACACTTCGATCATGTCGCCAACGCGAACGTCGTTGTAGTTCTTCACGCCGATACCACATTCCATGCCGTTACGGACTTCGTTAACGTCATCTTTGAAGCGGCGCAGGGATTCCAGCTCGCCTTCGTAGATAACCACGTTGTCACGCAGTACGCGGATTGGGTTGTGACGTTTGATGATACCTTCGGTAACCATACAGCCCGCGATCGCACCAAATTTCGGTGATTTGAACACGTCACGCACTTCAGCCAGACCGATGATCTGCTGTTTCAGCTCTGGAGACAGCATGCCGCTCATCGCAGCTTTCACTTCGTCGATCAGGTTATAGATGACGGAGTAGTAACGCAGATCCAGACTTTCAGCATCAATCACTTTACGTGCAGACGCGTCAGCACGTACGTTGAAGCCGACCAGGATTGCATTCGATGCAGCAGCCAGGGTGGCGTCGGTTTCGGTGATACCCCCTACGCCAGAACCGATGATCTTCACTTTCACTTCGTCAGTAGACAGTTTCAGCAAGGAGTCGGAGATCGCTTCCACAGAACCCTGAACGTCGGCTTTCAGAACGATGTTCACTTCGTGAACTTCGCCTTCGGTCATGTTCGCAAACATGTTCTCGAGTTTAGATTTCTGCTGACGAGCCAGTTTAACTTCACGGAATTTGCCCTGACGATACAGTGCAACTTCACGCGCTTTCTTCTCGTCACGTACGACGGTCACTTCATCGCCCGCAGCCGGCACACCGGACAGGCCCAGGATTTCCACTGGAATGGACGGACCTGCTTCCAGAACTTCCTGACCCAGTTCGTTACGCATCGCACGAACACGACCGTATTCGAAACCACACAGAACGATATCGCCTTTATGCAGCGTACCTTCACGAACCAGAACGGTTGCAACCGGACCACGACCTTTATCCAGGAAGGATTCGATAACCGCGCCGCTCGCCATACCTTTACGAACCGCTTTCAGCTCCAGAACTTCAGCCTGCAGCAGGATAGCGTTCAGCAGGTCGTCGATACCGGTACCGGCTTTCGCAGATACAGGGATGAACTGCGCTTCACCGCCCCACTCTTCCGGCATAACACCGTACTGGGAGAGTTCGTTTTTAACGCGATCCATGTCAGCTTCTGGCTTATCGATCTTGTTCACTGCAACCACCAGAGGCACCTGCGCCGCTTTCGCGTGCTGGATAGCTTCAATGGTCTGTGGCATCACGCCGTCATCTGCAGCAACAACCAGTACAACGATATCCGTTGCCTGAGCACCACGAGCACGCATAGAGGTAAACGCTGCGTGGCCCGGGGTATCCAGGAAGGTGATCATGCCGTTGTCGGTTTCTACATGGTACGCACCGATGTGCTGGGTAATACCACCCGCTTCACCGGAGGCCACTTTCGTCGAACGAATGTAGTCGAGCAGAGAGGTTTTACCGTGGTCAACGTGACCCATGATGGTCACTACAGGCGCGCGCGGTTCTGCCGCTGCACCGGTGTCACGGTCGCTCATTACTGCTTCTTCCAGCTCGTTTTCACGACGCAGGATAACTTTGTGGCCCATCTCTTCGGCTACCAGTTGCGCAGTTTCCTGGTCGATAACCTGGTTGATGGTGGCCATTGCGCCCAGTTTCATCATCGCTTTGATGACCTGAGAGCCTTTAACCGCCATTTTGTTGGCCAGATCGCCAACGGTGATGGTTTCACCAATCACTACGTCACGGTTAACAGCCTGAGCTGGCTTCTGGAAGCCCTGCTGCAGTGCGGAACCTTTACGCTTGCCGCCTTTACCACCGCGGATCGCTGCACGTGCTTCTTCACGGTCAGCTTTAGATTCAGCGTGCTTGTTGCCTTTTTTGGCTGGGCGAGCAGCTTTGGTGCTGCGAGTACGGCCACGACCACCTTCAACTTCACGGTCGTTATCGTCTTCTGCCTGGCGCGCATGCTGAGAAGTGGTGACGTGATAATCGCTGGTGTCTTCAGACGCTTCAGCAGGGTTCACACCGTTCTTCTCGTTTTCTTCAGCCATACGGCGCGCTTCTTCAGCTACACGGCGAGCTTCTTCTTCAAGCTTGCGGCGGGCTTCTTCTTCCGCTTTACGCTTCAGCTCGGCAGCTTCATTTTCACGGCGGGCTTTTTCAGCCTGGGCGGTTTTTGTCATTTCGTCGGTCTGTTGATTGCTCACTTTGTCTTTTTCCGCAGCTTCACGCTTCACTTTATCACTTGCGTCGCGTTTCGCTTTTTCTGCGGCCTCACGTTCAGCTTTTAATTCTGCTTCACGTTTGGCAGTCGCTTCTGCCTCACGCTGAGCTTGTTCTTCCGCTTCACGCTGTGCCTGCTCTTCCGCAGCAAGGCGTTCTGCCTCTTGCGGATCACGTTTTACAAAGGTGCGTGTCTTGCGGACTTCAATTTGTACCGATTTGCTTTTACCACCGGTACCAGGGATATTCAACGTGCTACGCGTTTTGCGCTGCAGCGTCAGCTTGTCAGGCGTCGAACCGTGTTCACGGTTCAGGTGCGCTAACAAGGTTTGTTTTTCTTGCGCGTTCACCGAGTCATCAGCGGACTTCGGGATCCCTGCATCAGCAAATTGCTGTACCAGGCGGTCCACGGAGGTCTGAATCTCGGCAGCCAGCGATTTTACAGTTACATCAGTCATGCTGTTCCTTCCTGCTACAGTTTATTACGCTTCGTCGCCGAACCAGCAAATATTACGTGCGGCCATGATGAGTTCGCCGGCTTTCTCGTCGGTTAAACCTTCGATATCGGCCAGGTCATCAACGCCTTGCTCAGCGAGATCTTCCAGCGTACAAACACCACGGGCAGCCAGCTTGAACGCAATCGCACGATCAAGACCTTCCAGATTCAGCAGGTCATCAGCCGGCTTCTTATCGCCAAGGCTTTCTTCCTGAGCCAGTGCCAGGGTGGTCAGTGCGTTTTTAGCGCGTTCACGCAGGGCTTCAACGGTGGCTTCATCAAGACCGTCGATTTCCAGCAGCTCTTTCATTGGCACATAGGCCAGTTCTTCAAGGGTAGAGAAACCTTCTTCAACCAGAACAGTGGCGAAATCTTCGTCAATATCCAGGTATTTCGTGAAGGTATCGATCGCCGCATGGGCTTCAGCCTGATGCTTAGCCTGCAGGTCATCAACGGTCATTACGTTGAGTTCCCAGCCGCTCAGCTGTGACGCCAGGCGTACGTTCTGACCGTTACGGCCGATTGCCTGCGCCAGGTTGCCCGCTTCAACAGCGATATCCATGGTGTGTTTGTCTTCGTCAACAACGATAGACGCCACATCCGCCGGAGCCATTGCGTTAATCACGAATTGCGCCGGGTTGTCGTCCCACAGGACGATATCGATACGCTCGCCGCCCAGTTCGGTAGAAACCGCCTGAACACGCGCACCGCGCATACCTACGCAAGCACCGACCGGGTCGATACGCTTGTCGTTGGTTTTCACCGCGATTTTCGCGCGTGAACCCGGATCGCGGGCAGCCGCTTTAATCTCGATAACTTCTTCGCCGATTTCCGGTACTTCGATACGGAACAGTTCAATCAGCATCTCTGGCTTGGAACGGGTCACAAACAGCTGTGCACCACGCGCTTCAGGGCGTACGGCATACAGAACGCCACGAATACGGTCACCCGGGCGGAAGTTTTCACGCGGCAGCATGTCTTCACGCAGGATAACGGCTTCAGCGTTACCTGGCAGCCCTTCAGATTTGATTTCCAGAGAGATGTTGTCGCGGTTTACTTTCTTCACCACGCCGGTAATGATCTCACCTTCCTGATCGCGGAACTGATCGACAACCAGCGCGCGCTCAGCTTCACGGACTTTCTGGACGATAACCTGTTTTGCGGTTTGCGTGGTGATACGGTCGAAGGTGACAGATTCAATCTGATCTTCAACATAGTCACCCACGTTCAGGCTTTCGTCTTCAAAACGCGCCGCTTCCAGGGTGATCTCTTTCGTCGGCTGGGTCACCTCTTCAACGATTACCCAACGACGGAATGTATCGAAGTCACCGCTTTTACGATCGATTTCTACGCGAACATCGATCTCTTGTTCGTATTTTTTCTTGGTTGCTGTAGCCAGTGCACTTTCCAGCGCTTCGAAAATCTTCTCACGCGGCAGTGATTTCTCGTTGGAGACGGCTTCAACAACAGCCAAAATTTCTTTGTTCATCGCGGGCTTTTCACCTCAATCCAGACTGTTAAAAGTGGGGAACCAGGTTCGCCTTCTGGATATTACTCAGCGCGAACACTTCATCTTTGCCTTCGACTGTAACCGTGATCATTTCACCATCAACGGCTTTGATAATTCCCTGCCATTTACGGCGGTTCTGTACGGCCATACGCAGAACGAGAGCCACTTCTTCACCGGTAAAGCGCACATAGTGCTCGGCCGTGAACATCGGGCGATCGAGGCCGGGTGAGGAAACTTCCAGGTTGTACGCAACGGTAATCGGGTCTTCAACATCAAGAACCGCACTCACCTGGTGGCTAACATCAGCACAATCATCAACATTGATGCCATCTTCACTATCAATATAGATGCGCAGCGTCGATGTACGGCCGCGAACGAATTCGATGCCGACCAGTTCGTAGCCCAGTGCTTCGACCGGTGCAGTAATCATCTCTGTTAATTTTTGCTCTAATGTGGACAAGCCCACCCCCAAGACATAAAAAAAGGGCGTAAAGCCCAGTTATTCTGTAGTCAGATAACAAAAAACCCCGATAAATCGGGGCTTTAGATAACTGAACCCTATAGCCGCAACTGCGGCCTGGAGCACTCTCCGAAAGAATTTTTTCAAATCCAGCTACGAAGGCTCTAAGTCTTCACAGTATATTTGAAAAAGAACTTTATGGGAAAGTGGTTGCGGGGGCCGGATTTGAACCGACGACCTTCGGGTTATGAGCCCGACGAGCTACCAGGCTGCTCCACCCCGCGCCTGAAACGTGGCAAATTCTACGCGTTTTGGAGAGAATTTGCAAATAATGCTGGGATTTGGTACCGAAGACGGGACGTAAAATCGGCGTTTAGTATATTGATAGTGAACCCCACCTGTCAAGCCAGTTTCCGCCAGGTCAAACAAAGGGAAAATTTTACAAAAAACGCACGAGTCTCTTCCGGTCATCGACAAAAGATGATTAAATGAATACTCACTTATTTTGCATAAACATGCATCGAGAGCGAAAGCGGTCTCTTAATCAGTCAATCAAGCAGGGTTTTATTTTATGACGACGATTCTCAAGCATCTTCCGGTAGGACAACGTATTGGCATCGCTTTTTCAGGCGGCCTGGATACCAGCGCTGCACTGCTGTGGATGCGCCAGAAGGGAGCGGTTCCGTATGCATATACTGCGAACCTGGGTCAGCCGGATGAGGACGATTATGATGCAATCCCTCGTCGCGCTAAAGAGTATGGCGCAGAGAACGCGCGCCTGATTGACTGCCGTAAGCAACTGGTCGCTGAAGGTATTGCTGCTATTCAGTGTGGTGCTTTCCATAATACCACCGGCGGCCTGACCTATTTCAATACCACCCCGCTGGGCCGTGCAGTGACCGGTACCATGCTGGTTGCCGCCATGAAAGAAGATGGCGTAAACATCTGGGGTGATGGCAGTACGTATAAAGGAAACGATATCGAACGTTTCTATCGTTATGGCCTGCTGACCAACGCCGAGCTGCAGATTTATAAACCGTGGCTCGATACCGACTTTATCGACGAGCTGGGCGGCCGTCATGAAATGTCCGAGTTTATGATCGCCTGTGGCTTCGACTATAAGATGTCCGTTGAGAAAGCCTACTCTACCGATTCCAATATGCTGGGTGCGACGCACGAAGCGAAGGACCTGGAATTCCTGAACTCCAGCGTGAAGATCGTTAACCCGATCATGGGTGTGAAGTTCTGGGACGAAAACGTCAAAATCCAGGCGGAAGAAGTTACCGTGCGTTTCGAGCGCGGCCATCCGGTTGCCCTGAACGGCAAGACCTTCTCTGACGATGTGGAACTGATGCTGGAAGCTAACCGTATCGGTGGCCGTCACGGTCTGGGCATGAGCGATCAAATTGAAAACCGTATTATCGAAGCAAAAAGCCGTGGCATCTATGAAGCCCCTGGGATGGCGCTGCTGCACATCGCTTATGAGCGTCTGCTGACCGGTATTCACAACGAAGACACCATCGAGCAGTATCACTCTCATGGTCGTCAGCTGGGTAAACTGCTGTACCAGGGCCGTTGGTTCGACCCACAGGCCCTGATGCTGCGTGATGCACTGCAACGTTGGGTGGCAAGCGCGATCACCGGTGAAGTGACGCTGGAGCTGCGTCGCGGGAATGACTACTCTATTCTGAACACCATGTCCGACAACCTGACTTATAAAGCAGAACGTCTGACCATGGAGAAAGGTGAATCCGTGTTCTCTCCGGACGATCGTATTGGCCAGCTGACCATGCGTAACCTGGACATCACCGATACCCGTGAGAAGCTGTTCAACTACGTTGAGAATGGCCTGCTCTCCGCAAGCGCCGGTAATGGCCTGCCGCAGGTTGAAAACCTGGAGCACAGCGTTAAGAAGTAAGGCTTACGCAGAAATGCAAAAGGCGCCCAGTGGGCGCCTTTTTTACGATCGCTGCAGAACCGGTCCCGCTGGCACGAACGTACCTGCCGACGAAAACGCTCCTTCTACAGACGAAATCTACAGACGAAAAAAAAGACGTCTTTCGACGTCTTTCTTCTGGAATATTGGTACCGAGGATGGGACTCGAACCCACAAGCCCGTTAGGGCACTACCACCTCAAGGTAGCGTGTCTACCAATTCCACCACCTCGGTACTGAATACTTAGTGCGGGATATCGCTGGTCGGCTTAGCCGGTGCAGCTGGCTGAGTCTGCTCAGTTTTCGCTGGCGCGCTCAGATTTTCCCACTCGCTTCCTTTGCTGGTCTTGTTGCTGTTGATATTGCCAAGCGCCAGACTGATGATGAAGAACAGCGTAGCCAGAATCGCCGTTGTGCGGGTCATGAAGTTCGCAGAACCACTTGAACCGAACAGCGTACCGGAAGCGCCTGCTCCGAAGGAGGCTCCCATATCAGCGCCTTTACCTTGCTGCAGCATGATCAGCGCTACGAGAGCGATGGCTACAATAAGGAAAATAACTAAAAGAGCTTCGTACATAATCAACCTGTTCCTTGCGGATTTGCCGCATACCAATGCTTCGACCAATTAGCAGGATTTTTGTTTCCCACTGAAGCGGGTGTGAATACTAACCAAAGCGAATGTGCTTCGCAAGGGCAATTTTGACGCATTGTATCAACTGCGGAAAAAAACAGCAAAAAGCCATCAATTGCTCAAAACAAAGGCGGCAAACGCCGCCTTTTTAATCACTTAACGTGAAAAACTATGCAGCTTTTACGGCATCCGCAATACGGTGCGCAAATTCATTCACCTGCGCCTCGTCTTCGCCTTCCACCATTACGCGGATCAGCGGTTCAGTTCCAGACTTACGCAGCAGCACACGCCCACGGTTGCCCAGCGCGGCTTCAACGTCAGCCATCACCGCTTTCACATTTTCATTTTCCAGCGGGTCGCCTTTACCGGCGGTGAAACGCACATTCACCAGGATCTGCGGGAACATTTTCATGCCGCTGCAGAGATCGTGCAGGCTCATATGGTTGCGCGCCATGGCGGCAACAACCTGCAGCGCAGCGACGATACCGTCTCCGGTGGTGGTTTTATCCAGCAGGATCACGTGGCCTGAGTTTTCAGCCCCGATGCGCCAGCCTTTTTCCTGCAGTTTTTCCAGCACATAGCGGTCGCCCACTTTTGCACGGACAAACGGAATACCCAGCTGTTTCAGCGCCAGCTCCAGACCCATGTTGCTCATCAGCGTGCCTACTGCACCGCCGCGCAACTGGCCCTGACGCAGACCTTCACGCGCAATGATATAGAGGATCTGGTCGCCGTCGACCTTATTACCTTCGTGATCGACCATGATCACGCGATCGCCGTCGCCATCCAGTGCGATGCCCAGATCGGCTTTTTCCGCCAGAACGCGCGCCTGCAGAGCACGAACGTCAGTCGCACCCACCTGTTCGTTAATATTCAGGCCATCAGGCTCGCACCCGATGGTAATCACGTTCGCACCCAGTTCGCGGAAAACATTCGGCGCAATGTGATAGGTCGCACCGTTGGCGCAGTCCACCACAATTTTAAGATGGGCCAGGCTCAGTTCGTTCGGGAAAGTACCTTTGCAGAATTCGATGTAACGACCCGCGGCATCGACAATGCGGTTCGCTTTACCCAGCTCGGCGGAGTCGACACAGGTGATCTCTTTTTCCATCTCCGCTTCGATCGCCTCTTCCACTTCATCCGGCAGCTTGGTGCCATCGATGGAGAAGAATTTAATGCCGTTGTCATAAAACGGGTTATGCGAGGCCGAAATCACAATCCCTGCTTCAGCACGGAAAGTACGCGTCAGATATGCCACAGCAGGCGTTGGCATTGGGCCAGTGAAGGAAGCGGAAAGCCCCGCGGCAGCCAGACCGGCCTCCAGCGCTGACTCCAGCATATACCCGGAGATACGGGTATCTTTACCAATGATGATTTTACGGGAGCCATGACGTGCAAGGACTTTACCCGCTGCCCAGCCCAGTTTCAGGACAAAATCAGGGGTGATTGGCGCATCACCCACGCGCCCACGAATACCATCGGTACCAAAATATTTACGATTACTCATAGCGTTTGTTTTCCTTCGCTGCCAGTGTAGCTTCCACTACACGCATGGCTTCTACTGTTTCTTTAACGTCATGGACACGAATAATGTGCGCGCCCTGCATCGCCGCAATTACAGCGCAGGCCAGACTTCCGCTCAGACGTTCGCTCGGCCCTACATTCAGTAACTGACCAATCATCGACTTTCTCGACATACCAACCAGCAATGGCAGGTCGAAATGATGGAATTCCGATAAGCGCGCAAGCAGCTCATAATTGTGAGAGAGATTTTTACCGAAACCGAACCCCGGGTCGAGCAGCAATTTCTCTTTTGCGATACCCGCACGTTCACAACGTGCAATATGCTCAATAAAGAAGCGATTTACGTCGGCATAAACATCGTCATACTTTGGCGCTTCCTGCATGGTTTTCGGCTGTCCTTGCATGTGCATCAGGCAAACCGGTAGCCCGGTCTCCGCGGCCGCCTCCAGTGCGCCAGGCTCCGTCAGCGAGCGAATATCATTGATGATGTGAGCACCCACTCTCGCGACTTCACGGATCACTTCAGGTTTAGACGTATCGACGGAGATCCACACTTCGAACCGCTGTGCGATAGCTTCAACCACAGGCACCACGCGCGCCAGTTCTTCTTCCACCGAAACGTCTGCCGCCCCCGGGCGCGTCGATTCCCCACCTACGTCAATGATGGTGGCGCCCGCGTTAATCATCAAATTTGCGTGCTTCACAGCCTCGATAAGCGTGTTATGCGTGCCGCCGTCAGAGAAGGAGTCAGGCGTGACATTCAGGATACCCATCACATGCGGATGTGAGAGATCGAGATGCGAGTCCTGGGCGAATAGTTTCATGGTCAAATCCCTGGTATCAATATGGTTTTACAGAAAAGAAAAACCCCGGAGCAAGCTCCAGGGTTTGAGGTGCAAACATAGACTTCAACAGCAGTGACTTACTTGTCGCCCAACTGTTCTGACATGGTGTTGCCCGGGTTCGGCGTACGCGGTTCATCGACCGGACGCGGCGCACGCGGTGTGCCATTGTTGTCAGAATTGTTGGAAGCGCCTGGGTCTTCCCAACCCGCTGGCGGACGCACTTCGCGGCGAGCCATCAAGTCGTCAATCTGCGGAGCATCAATGGTTTCATATTTCATGAGCGCATCTTTCATCGAATGCAGAATGTCCAGGTTATCGTTCAGGATCTGACGGGCGCGATTGTAGTTACGCTCGATCAGCAGCTTCACTTCCTGGTCAATGATACGTGCGGTTTCATCGGACATGTGTTTCGCTTTCGCCACGGAGCGGCCCAGGAACACTTCGCCTTCTTCTTCCGCATACAGCAGGGGACCCAGCTTCTCGGAGAAGCCCCATTGGGTCACCATGTTACGCGCCAGGTTGGTCGCGACTTTAATGTCGTTGGACGCACCGGTCGAAACATGTTCCGCACCGTAAATAATCTCTTCTGCCAGACGACCGCCGTAAAGGGTTGAAATCTGACTTTCCAGCTTCTGACGACTGGCGCTGATGGCATCGCCTTCCGGCAGGAAGAACGTCACACCCAGCGCACGACCACGCGGAATAATCGTCACTTTATGCACCGGATCGTGTTCCGGCACCAGGCGACCGATAATCGCGTGACCGGCTTCGTGGTAAGCCGTGGACTCTTTCTGCGCTTCCGTCATCACCATGGAGCGACGTTCCGCACCCATCATGATTTTGTCTTTCGCTTTCTCGAACTCCACCATCGACACAACGCGTTTGTTACCGCGAGCAGCAAACAGTGCAGCTTCGTTGACCAGGTTTGCCAGGTCAGCACCGGAGAAGCCCGGCGTACCACGCGCGATGATCGCCGCGTCGACATCAGGTGCCAGCGGTACGCGACGCATGTGAACTTTCAGAATCTGTTCACGACCACGTACATCCGGCAGACCAACCACAACCTGACGGTCAAAACGGCCTGGACGCAGCAGCGCAGGGTCAAGAACGTCCGGACGGTTAGTCGCCGCGATAACGATAATACCTTCGTTACCTTCGAAGCCATCCATCTCAACCAGCATCTGGTTCAGCGTCTGTTCACGTTCATCGTGACCACCGCCCAGGCCTGCGCCACGCTGGCGGCCTACGGCGTCGATTTCATCGATGAAGATAATGCACGGTGCTGCCTTTTTGGCCTGCTCGAACATGTCACGCACACGAGATGCACCAACACCCACGAACATTTCAACGAAGTCAGAACCTGAAATAGTAAAGAACGGCACCTTCGCTTCACCCGCGATGGCTTTCGCCAGCAGGGTTTTACCGGTACCCGGAGGCCCTACCATCAGAACGCCTTTCGGGATCTTACCGCCCAGTTTCTGGAAACGGCTCGGCTCGCGCAGGTATTCAACCAGTTCGCCCACTTCTTCTTTTGCTTCGTCGCAACCTGCAACGTCGGCAAATGTGGTCTTGATCTGATCTTCCGTTAGCATACGCGCCTTGCTCTTACCGAACGACATGGCACCTTTGCCACCGCCGCCCTGCATCTGGCGCATAAAGAAGATCCAGACGCCAATAAGAAGCAGCATCGGGAACCAGGAGATGAAGATAGAAGCCAGCAGGCTTGGTTCTTCTGGCGGCTCGCCTACCACCTTGACGTTTTTGGTCAGAAGGTTATCAAGCAGCTTAGGATCGTTCACCGGGATGTAAGTCGTGTAACGGTTACTATCTTTCTTGGTAACGTTGATCTCACGTCCGTTGATACGCGCTTCGCGAACCTGGTCCTGATTGACCTCCTGCAGGAAGGTAGAATAATCCACCTTGCGGCCATTCGACTCGCTGGGCCCAAAGCTCTGGAATACTGACATCAGCACAACGGCAATGACCAGCCAGAGTATTAGGTTTTTCGCCATGTCACTCAAGGGATTAACCTCATATTACAACTGTGTTAAAAACAGCGTCAGGATACTCTATATCCCGTGTCATTCAAACTTTCGTCTGAAAGACGCGGGTTATCATTTTCGCCCGGTCGCTACAATATACACTTCTCGGGAACGGGCCCGGGAAGAGTCCGGCTTACGAACTTTAACCTTCGCAAACAGGGAGCGAATTTCCTTAAGATACTCCTCGAAACCTTCGCCCTGAAACACCTTCACAACAAAACTACCACCAGGCGCTAGTACATCACGACACATTTCTAACGCTAGCTCCACCAAATACATGGCGCGGGGGATATCCACCGCCGGTGTTCCACACATATTTGGTGCCATATCTGACATGACAACCTGGACCTTACTATCACCTACACGCTCAAGTAGCGCTTTCAGCACTAATTCATCACGAAAGTCGCCCTGAAGGAAGTCGACACCGACGATGGGATCCATTGGTAAAAGGTCGCATGCGATGATTCGGCCCGTTCCGCCGATCTGCGTAACCGCATACTGGGACCATCCGCCAGGTGCTGCACCGAGATCGACAACCGTCATTCCCGGCTTAAAAAGTTTGTCACTTTGCTGTATTTCATCAAGTTTAAACCAGGCACGGGAACGCAACCCCTTTTTCTGTGCCTGTTGAACATATTTATCGCTAAAGTGTTCCTGAAGCCAGCGGCTGGAGCTGGCAGAACGCTTTTTACCTGTCATTTAACATTTCCGTCCTGGTTCATCGTTACTTGCCTGTGACGTAAATTTCTACGCAGCTATTTGGCGATATAAGGGAGATGGCGGTAGAATGAACCGTTTTCAATCCCAACGTAAGCAAAAATATACGATGAATCTGAGTACTAAACAAAAACAGCACCTTAAAGGTCTGGCACATCCGCTCAAGCCTGTAGTCATGCTTGGCAACAATGGTTTGACCGAAGGGGTGCTTGCCGAGATTGAACAAGCGCTGGAACACCACGAGCTGATCAAGGTGAAAATCGCCTCTGAAGACCGAGACACTAAAAACCTGATCGTGGAAGCCATCGTGCGTGAAACGGGTGCCTGTAATGTACAGGTCATCGGTAAAACGCTGGTGCTCTATCGCCCATCTAACGAGCGTAAAATCTCGCTGCCACGCTAAGGATATCCTGAATCGAACACATTTTCTGTGTAAAACGAGGGATTTCTGTCAGCAGGTGAGCAAAATGCCACGCTCCTTGAGTTGATAAAAGGCCGCTATGCGGCCTTTTTCTTTTCTTTACAATGTATCAACATCTTAGTCGAGATGCGAATTACAGGTATTCAACCTTAATAATTTCGTATTCCACTTCGCCACCCGGGGTGCGGATAGTGACAACATCATCCTGCTCTTTGCCAATCAGGCCGCGAGCAATCGGGGAGTTCACCGAAATCAGATTCTGTTTAAAGTCCGCTTCATCATCACCCACGATGCGATAAGTCTGCTCTTCGTCATTGTCCAGGTTCAGCACGGTAACGGTTGAACCAAAAATGACGCGGCCATTGTTAGGCATTTTGGTGATATCGATAACCTGCGCATTGGACAGTTTTGCTTCGATATCTTTAATACGCCCTTCACAGAAGCCCTGCTGCTCACGCGCCGCGTGGTATTCAGCATTCTCTTTCAGGTCGCCATGCTCACGCGCATCCGCGATAGCGGCGATGATTTCAGGGCGACGAACGGATTTCAGAAAATCCAGCTCTTCGCGCAGTTTTTCGGCACCACGTAAGGTCATCGGAATAGCTTGCATTTGTTATACCTCTTAAACATTCCTGTTGGGAGCAGTGTTCCCTGCCCCGGCCCCCATGAGCGGGCCAGAAGCAAAAAGAAAACCGACCCGGGAGCGAAGCCCCAGGTCAGCAACAATTTTCAATTTGATACGCATTTTACCGCGAAGTTCACTATGGGTCATCGTTTACTTTGCAGTGCTATGCACCGTAGTATGACGGTTTGTTTTCGGGTTGTTAGCGCGAGATTATGCGATTTTCCAGATTTATCATCGGATTGACTACCAGTATAGCGTTCAGCGTTCAGGCCGCGAATGTTGATGAGTACATTAATCAGCTACCCGCAGGTGCCAACCTTGCCTTGATGGTGCAGAAGGTCGGGGCGCAGTCGCCAGAGATTGACTATCACAGTCAACAGATGGCGCTGCCTGCCAGTACCCAGAAGGTGATCACCGCACTCGCCGCCCTGCTTCAGCTTGGGCCTGACTTCCGTTTTACCACCACGCTCGAGACTAAAGGCAACATCGAGGGTGGCGAACTGAAAGGCGATCTTATCGCTCGTTTCGGGGGAGATCCTACGTTTAAACGCCAGGATATCCGCAACATGGTCGCGTCGCTGAAAAAATCTGGCGTGCAGAAGATTGATGGCAATGTGTTAATCGACACCTCTATTTTTGCCAGCCACGATAAAGCACCAGGATGGCCGTGGAACGACATGACGCAGTGCTTTAGCGCTCCGCCAGCCGCCGCGATTGTGGATCGTAACTGCTTCTCCATTTCACTTTACAGCGCGCCAAAACCGGATGACTTAGCGTTTATTCGCGTGGCGTCTTACTACCCGGTGACGATGTTTAGCCAGGTTCGTACCCTCGCAAAAGGCTCCCCGGATGCGCAGTATTGCGAGCTGGACGTGGTGCCAGGCGATCTCAACCGCTTTACGCTGACCGGGTGCCTGACACAACGCGCCGATCCATTGCCGCTGGCCTTTGCGATACAGGATGGCGCAAGCTATGCGGGTGCCATTCTCAAGGATGAACTGAAGCAGGCGGGAATAACCTATTCCGGTACCCTGCTGCGCCAGACGCAGGTTAATCAACCCGGTACGGTCATCGCCAGCAAACAATCTGCGCCGCTGCACGATTTGCTACGGATTATGCTGAAAAAGTCTGACAACATGATTGCTGACACGGTGTTCCGCATGATTGGTCACGCGCGTTTCGGCGTGCCAGGAACCTGGCGTGCGGGTTCCGACGCCGTACGTCAGATCCTGCGCCAACAGGCGGGGATCGATCTTGGCAACACCATTGCCGTCGATGGCTCCGGGTTATCGCGGCATAATTTGATCTCCCCGGCAACGATGATGCAAGTACTTCAGTACATTGCACAACATGACACTGAGCTAAACTTTATTTCGATGCTGCCACTTGCCGGGCATGACGGTTCGCTTCAGTACCGTGCCGGCCTTCATGCGGCCGGGGTGGATGGAAAAGTTTCAGCCAAGACAGGTTCACTGCAGGGGGTTTATAACCTTGCAGGCTTCATCACTACCGCCAGCGGGCAACGCATGGCATTCGTGCAGTATCTTTCCGGCTATGCCGTCGAACCGACCGACCAGCGTAATCGTCGTATTCCACTGGTTCGCTTCGAAAGCAGGCTTTATAAGGACATCTACCAGAATAACTAGCGATGAAACTACTCATAGTTGAAGACGATCTGTTATTGCAGGAAGGGCTGGCTCTGGCGCTGGCCAATGAAGGATATGCCCTCGACTGCGCCGCCACGGCGGCTGAGGCGGATGCCCTGATCCAGAGCGGCGAATACAGTCTGGTGATCCTCGATTTAGGCTTACCGGATAAAGACGGCGCTACGCAGCTAAGCCAGTGGCGCCGCCGGGGTATCGCCAATCCAGTATTGATCCTGACGGCACGTGATGCCATTGAAGATCGTATCAACGGCCTCGATTCTGGCGCTGATGATTACCTGGTGAAACCGTTTGCCCTTGCGGAGCTTCAGGCGCGGGTACGGGCGTTGATTCGTCGTTATCAGGGACACAGCGATAACTTACTGACCGACGGCGATATTACGCTGAATCTGCAAACCCAGCAGGTGCTGTGCCAGTCCCTGCCGGTTGAAGTAACCCCTAAAGAGTTCGCGCTGCTGACGCGCCTGATTATGCGCAGCGGACAAACGGTACACCGCGAAACCCTGCAGCAGGATATTTACTCCTGGCAGGACGATCCGGGCTCAAATACCCTCGAAGTGCATATTCACAATCTGCGTCGCAAACTGGGTAAAGACCGGATTAAAACTGTCCGTGGCGTAGGCTATCGTCTGGAGAGCCAGAAATGAACAGCATGCGTCGGCGATTAATGGTTCTGCTGGCGGTCATTCTGTTATTTTTCCAGCTGATAAGCGTGATCTGGCTCTGGCATGAAAGCCGTGAACAGATTGGTTTTCTGGTCAACGAAACGCTCTCGGCGAAATCGCGCAATAATCATGTCGAGAAAGAGATCCGTGAAGCGATTGCCTCGCTGCTGGTCCCCTCTCTGGTGATGGTCGGTTTTACGCTGTGCTTCTCATTCTGGGCGGTCACCTGGATAACCCGGCCCCTGAATCAACTGCGCGTCAGCCTGGCGAACCGCTCGGCGGATAACTTAACCCCGCTCCCTGTCTATTCCGACATGGAAGAAATTGGTGCCGTCACAACCTCGCTCAACCAGCTCCTCGCCCGTTTGGATCACACCATTCAACAGGAACGTCTCTTCACCGCGGACGCCGCTCACGAGCTGCGAACGCCGCTTGCGGGGATCAGACTGCATCTGGAACTGATGGCACAGTCTGGCTCTCCACAGGCCACGACGTTAATTACCCGTATCGATCAGCTGATGCACACGGTTGAGCAACTGCTGATGTTGTCCCGTGCCGGACAGGCGATGGCGAGCGGTCACTATGAAACCGTCAACTGGACAGACGATATCATCATGCCGCTCGGTCTTGGACATGAAGCCAAAGAGCATACGGTGATATGGCCGGACAAAAGTCCGCTCACGGTGCAGGGTGATGCGGTACTTCTGCGTTTGATGCTGCGCAATCTGCTTGAGAACGCCGGGCGCTACAGTCCGTCAGGCACAACGATTCGCGTGACTCTGGCCGACGTTGACGGGGGGACACAGGTCAGCGTTATCGATCAGGGGCCGGGGATAGATGAAGCGCACCGCCAGTCGATTACTGAACCGTTCCGTCGTCTTGACCAGCGCTACGGTGGCAGCGGCCTGGGGCTGAGTATTGTGCAACGTATCGTGCAGCTCCACCACGGCAAGCTGATGCTGGAGAATGGTGCTGAGGGCGGCTTAATCGCCAGCTGCTGGTTGCCGTCCAGCCTGCAATAAAAAAGCCCCCTTCCGGGGGCTTTAAACTGCGATTAGTGCTTGTAGATGAACTCGACACCTTCTTCGTCGTCTTCATCCCAGTCGTCGTCCCAGTCTTCTTCCTCTTCCACTTCCAGCTCTTCGAGCTGTTGGCGGTGGTAATCATCCCACATGAATTCGACTTTTTCTGGCTGTTTCGCTTCTTCAGCCTGAACAACCGGGTTCTCGATGATAAAGGTCATCACATCCCAGCACAGATCTTTCACGCCAACCTGGCTTGCCGCGGAGATCAGGTAGTATTTATCTTCCCAGCCCATCGCTTCAGCAATGGCTTTCGCTTTCGCTTCCGCTTCGGCTTTATCCATCAGATCGATCTTGTTAAAGACCAGCCAGCGCGGCTTGTTCGCCAGTTTTTCGCTGTATTTTTCCAGCTCGCCGATAATGATGCGGGCATTTTCTACCGGATCGGAACCGTCGATTGGATCGATATCGATGAGATGCAGCAGTACGCGGCAGCGCTCAAGGTGTTTCAGGAAGCGGATACCCAGACCGGCACCTTCTGCAGCACCTTCAATCAGACCCGGGATATCAGCAACCACAAAGCTCTTCTCGTTATCCATACGGACAACGCCCAGGCTTGGTACCAGCGTGGTAAACGGATAATCCGCCACTTTTGGCTTGGCTGCAGAGACCGCACGAATAAACGTCGATTTACCGGCGTTTGGCATACCCAGCATCCCGACATCGGCCAGAAGCATCAGCTCCAGCTGCAGATCGCGCTTGTCGCCCGGCGTACCCATCGTTTTCTGACGCGGGGTACGGTTTACGGACGATTTGAAACGGCTGTTACCCAGACCGTGCCAGCCGCCTTTCGCCACCATCAGACGCTGACCGTGTTTGGTCATATCGCCCATGGTTTCGCCCGTCCCCTGGTCAATCACACGCGTACCGACCGGAACCTTAATGGTCACGTCTTTACCGCGTTTGCCCGTACAGTCACGGCTTTGACCGTTCTGACCACGCTCAGCGCGGAAGGATTTTTCGAAACGGTAGTCGATCAGCGTGTTGAGGTTCTCATCCGCCTCCAGCCACACGTCACCGCCGTCCCCGCCGTCACCGCCGTCAGGACCGCCACGTGGAATATATTTCTCACGGCGGAAGCTCACGCAACCATTGCCGCCATCACCTGCCACGACCAGGATTGTCGCTTCATCAACAAACTTCATTTTACTCTCCGTAACTCATTCGCCTGAGCGGGGGACTACTACGACCGCTTCATTTTTGCGCCAACGCCCCCAAAGACGATGACCAATGGCGGAATACATCGCGCCCGCAACCACGACAAACGCACCGAGATAGCCCAACATGTTGAGCATCGGTCTGACGAAGACATCGGGCCAGGCCATTGATAACAAATCTGAAAATAACAGCGTAAACAGCGGGGTAAGCGTAATGAGTGCGCTCACCTGTGCTGCCTGCCAGCGCGCCATCGCTTCGGCCAGCGCGCCATAACCGACCAGCGTGTTCAGCCCACAAAAAATGAGGCACGCCAGTTGCCAGTCGCTAAGCTGGGTAATCACACCCGGTTTTGCTAACGGCAATAATGCTATTGTACACAAAGTGTACAGCAAAAAGAGGATCTGCTGTGAGGCCAAACGACGCAATAACACCTTTTGCGCGACGCCATAACTCACCCAAACCGTTGCTGCTCCCACTCCGAAGATCACACCCCAGGTGTAATCCGTCAGTCGGGTAAAAATCTCTATCAGGCTGGTGTTGAAGAACATCACCAGACCACAGAGCAACATGCTCGCCCCGATAATTTGCGTGCCACGCATCTTCTCCTTGAGGATAAAGACGCTGGCGACCATCATGCCGACCGGTGAAAGCTGACCAATCACCTGCGACGCCGTGGGGCTAAGATACTGCAGGGAAGAACTGAACAGTATGAAGTTACCGAACAGGCCGCCCGTCGCGATAGCCAGCAACACCAGCCAGCGCGGTTTACGGAAGATACGCAACGGCGGAAGCTTACCTTTGATCGCGAGGATGGCCCCAAGGCCGATACTTGCCATCAGAAAGCGATAAAACACCACCGTTGGCGGCTCCATCACTTCCAGTACCTGCTTCATTGCAATTGGCAGCGCACCCCAGCACATTGCGGTCGTGAGCGCCAAAAGAATACCAATGCCGGCCTGCTGCTTCATGCCCGTTTTCCCTACAGAAAAAATTACCGGGTTTCCAATGTAAAAAGCCCCGCAACAGGTTGCGGGGCTTTAATCCGTTACCGGACCGAGAAAACCTTACTCAGCAACGATGCTGATGTATTTACGGTTGTTCGGGCCTTTAACTTCAAATTTCACTTTACCGTCTGCTTTAGCAAACAGAGTGTGGTCACGACCGCAACCTACGTTGTTGCCAGCGTGGAATTTGGTGCCACGTTGACGAACAATGATGCTACCCGCCAGAACGGATTCGCCACCGAAACGCTTAACGCCCAGGCGTTTAGCTTCTGAATCGCGACCGTTACGTGTGGAGCCGCCAGCCTTTTTATGTGCCATTTAAATCTCTCCTCAGGTCTTAGGCGCTGATGCCAGTAATTTTCACATCAGTGAACCACTGACGGTGGCCCTGCTGCTTACGGTAGTGTTTACGACGACGAAACTTAACGATTTTAACTTTCTCGCCACGACCGTGAGCAACAACTTCAGCTTTGATAACGCCGCCATCAACGAAAGGAACGCCGATTTTGACTTCTTCACCGTTTGCGATCATCAGAACTTCTGCGAACTCAACAGATTCGCCAGTTGCGATGTCCAGCTTTTCCAGGCGAACGGTCTGACCTTCGCTTACTCGGTGTTGTTTACCACCACTTTGGAAAACCGCGTACATATAAACTCCGCTTCCGCGCACATCCTCGTATGAATCAGAGTGCGCTATAAATATTCACAATAGGGCGCGAATATTACGCAAAACGCGAGCCTTTGACAAGTGCTACCATCAATACATGAAGAAAAAAAACACAACGCGTAAGGTAACGTTTATCTGAGCCGTTTTTTCAGTACAATCAGCACTACTATTGATAAACCTAACCCTTCGTTACCCCATTGAAGATGGGATAAACAGGATAAAAAGCCCGGCTTTTGCGATGAATTTAGAAAAAATCAACGAGTTAACCGCGCAAGATATGGCGGGTGTGAATGCAGCAATCCTGGAGCAACTCAATTCTGACGTTCAGCTGATCAATCAGTTGGGCTATTACATCGTCAGCGGCGGCGGTAAACGCATTCGCCCGATGATTGCCATCCTGGCTGCCCGAGCCGTCGGCTATCAGGGAAATGCTCACGTCACGATCGCGGCACTGATCGAATTTATTCACACTGCGACGCTTCTTCATGATGATGTTGTGGATGAATCAGACATGCGCCGGGGTAAAGCCACCGCCAACGCCGCCTTTGGCAATGCTGCCAGCGTCCTGGTGGGGGATTTTATCTATACCCGTGCCTTCCAGATGATGACCAGCCTGGGTTCGCTGAAAGTGCTGGAGGTCATGTCTGAAGCCGTTAACGTGATTGCTGAGGGCGAAGTGCTTCAGCTGATGAACGTCAACGACCCTGACATCACCGAAGAAAACTACATGCGCGTGATTTACAGCAAAACTGCGCGCCTGTTTGAAGCGGCTGCACAGTGTTCCGGCATTCTGGCTGGCTGTAGCGAAGCCCAGGAAAAAGGGCTGCAGGACTATGGCCGTTATCTGGGTACCGCATTCCAGCTGATTGATGATTTGCTGGATTACAGTGCAGACGGCGAAACGCTCGGCAAAAACGTGGGTGATGACCTGAACGAAGGCAAACCGACGCTGCCGCTACTCCATGCGATGCGCAACGGGTCAGCCGACCAGGCGAAAATGATCCGTGAAGCGATCGAGCAGGGAAATGGTCGTCATCTTCTGGAACCCGTGCTGGAAACAATGGCCATTTGCGGATCGCTGGACTGGACGCGTCAGCGTGCCGAAGAAGAGGCGGATAAAGCCATCGCCGCACTTCAGGTTATCCCGGACAGCCCATGGCGCGATGCGCTCATTGGTCTTGCCCATATCGCCGTTCAGCGCGACCGTTAATCCTGCTCTCCCCTCCCCGCGGCCCTCGCGGGGAGATTCCAGTACACACCTGTATATTCCTCTTTCACGTAAACGCACCGGTTTACAGACCGCATGAATAAAGCCATGCCTTATTCTGAATATCCCTACCAGTAACGCGAACTTTTTAGAACAAGAAATTGAAATGGGTATAGTAAGGCCAGTCGTTTCAGACGAAATGGCGTAAGTGAATCCAAACTTAAGGACAGCGTTATGGACACGAAATTTATCGACTGGCACACAGCAGATATCATTGCGGCACTGCGCAAAAAAGGCACATCACTGGCTGCGGAATCTCGCCGCCATGGCCTGAGTTCTTCAACCCTGGCAAATGCCCTGACGCGCCCCTGGCCGAAGGGAGAATTGATCATTGCGACGGCGCTGGATACGCATCCGTGGGTGATCTGGCCTTCGCGTTACCACGATCCCATTACCCATGAATTTATCGACAGATCGCGCATGATGCGCCAGAGGAAAGTGAAGAAAGACCCGCAGGAATAGCGGTTTTTTTGACAGGAACAGCAACCCCCCGGTCATTTCTGGCAGGGGGCTGCCGGAACGATTACTCGCCCTTCACACGCTCGATATTCGCACCCAGCGCGCGCAGTTTATCTTCGATACGTTCATAGCCACGATCGATGTGATAAATACGATCAACGACCGTCGTCCCTTCCGCAATACAACCCGCCAGCACCAGGCTTGCAGATGCACGCAGATCGGTTGCCATCACCTGAGCACCAGACAGTTTCTCAACGCCGTGGCAAATCACGGTATTACTCTCGATCTCAGCATGTGCGCCCATACGGATCAGTTCCGGTACGTGCATAAAGCGGTTTTCAAAGATGGTCTCGGTAATGAACCCCGTCCCTTCCGCCACCAGGTTTAACAGGGTGAACTGCGCCTGCATATCGGTCGGGAAAGCAGGATGCGGAGCTGTACGCACGTTTACCGCTTTTGGACGGTTGCCGTGCATGTCCAGGCTGATCCAGTCTTCACCGATTTCGATATCAGCGCCTGCGTCACGCAGTTTCGCCAGCACCGCATCCAGGGTATCTGGCTGCGCGTTGCGGCAGGTAATTTTCCCGCCTGAAATCGCGGCAGCAACCAGGAACGTACCGGTTTCGATACGGTCTGGCAGGACGCGGTACACGCCGCCGCCCAGACGCTCAACGCCTTCGATGGTGATACGGTCGGTGCCCTGGCCGGTGATCTTCGCACCCAGCGCCACGAGGAAGTTCGCGGTATCCACAATCTCCGGTTCACGCGCGGCGTTTTCGATGATGGTAGTACCTTCTGCCAGCGTTGCCGCAGACATGATGGTGACGGTGGCACCAACGCTCACTTTGTCCATGACAATGTGCGCGCCTTTCAGGCGGCCATTCACAGACGCTTTAACATAACCTTCTTCGAGTTTGATCTCGGCGCCCAGTTTCTCCAGGCCAAAGATGTGCAGGTCAACCGGACGTGCACCGATTGCGCAGCCACCCGGCAGGGAAACCTGACCCTGACCAAAACGTGCCACCAGCGGGCCAAGCGCCCAGATGGATGCACGCATGGTTTTCACCAGATCGTAAGGTGCAGAGAAGTTGTTTACGTTGCTGGCGTCGATCCAGACAGAACCGTTACGCTCAACTTTGGTGCCCAGCTGGCTGAGCAACTTCATGGTGGTGTCGATATCTTTCAGCTTCGGTACGTTCTGAATTTCTACCGGCTCTTCCGCGAGCAGCGCAGCAAAGAGGATGGGCAGCGCGGCATTTTTTGCGCCAGAAATTGTGACTTCGCCCTGGAGACGCGTTGGCCCCTGTACACGAAATTTATCCATTGTGTGCTCTCTTATAAATTCAACCGTGCTGCGGGCGTGTCGCCCACAACTCAAAAACCGTTTAGTTTGCGATCGCGTGCCCACTCTTGAGGGGTGAACGCTTTAATCGACAGGGCGTGGATGCGGTTATCCGCAATGTATTCCATCAGCGGCGCGTATACAGCCTGCTGTTTCTTCACACGGCTCATACCGTCGAACATCTCACCCACAGCAATAACCTGGAAGTGACTGCCATCGCCAGTGACGTGGGCTTCCTGAAGGGAGAGTGCATTCATCAGCACTGTCTGGATTTCATGATTTTCCATGGGTTCTTAATCATCTGATAGTGAAAACAAGCCCAACATCTTAGAGCAAAGTGGCGTCGTCTTAAACAAGCAAAAAGCCCCGACGATGAATCTGTCAGGGCTTTCAGAAGTAACGCACTGAAAATATTAACGAGGCAGTACGTCCTGAGGGAGATTATAGAGCTGGGCCAGGGTGACCACATTATCGCTCGCCGCGTGCAGCGTAACGCTTGTCCCCTGCTTTTTCCCCACGGCAACAAGATGGGCCAGCAGCGCGACGCCTGCCGTGTCCACCCGTGAAATGCCGCTCAGATCGATAACCGTCACGCCCTGCATCGCTTCAAAACGTTTGTCCCAGAGCGGGTTCAGCAGATCCTGGTCGAGTTCACCCGTCAGCTTCAACGTCTCACCCTCACGCGACCAGCTCAGTTGATCCGACATTACTTCTTCTCGTCCAGAGAGATTTTCTGACGCGAGATAGACTGCAGCTGTGCGGTCAGGCCATCAATGCCTTTGGTGCGCAGCAGGTCACTCCACTCGTTCTGTTTAGTGGTGATCATGCTCACCCCTTCCGCAATCATGTCATAGGCCTGCCAGTGACCGGTCTGGCTGTTTTTACGCCACTGGAAGTCCAGGCGTACTGGCGGACGGCCGTTAGGATCGATAATCGTGACGCGGATAGGAATGATAGTCGCGTCGCCCAGCGGCTGCTCTGGCGCAATCTGATAGGTCTGACCGTGATACATTGCCAGTGCCTGACCGTAAGCCTGTTTCAGGTATTCACGGAACGCGGCAAAATAGGCGTCGCGCTGCGCCGGGGTCGCGTCTTTGTAATAACGGCCCAGAACCAGCGCACCCGCATATTTGATCTGCACGTACGGCAGCAGCTCTTGATCAACCACGTCGCGCAGATAATCAGGATTGGAACGAATTTTCGGCTGTTCGTTTTTAAGCCGGTCGAAGGTCTTCTTCGCAGCCTCATCCATCAGTTTGTACGGGTTACTCTGATCCGCAGCATGCGCCGCGGTGAGAGGGGCAATGACCAGCATGGCAACCATTAACAGTCGTTTAAACATGAATGACTTCTCCTGAAATTAATTCGTCGTGCCTGGTGTCGGTGCGACACTGGCAGGATCTTCGCTCTGCGCAGGGGCAGCGTCGGACTTCTTATCATCTCCTTTACTGTTATAAAGGAACTGACCAATCATATCCTCCAGTACCATCGCGGACTTCGTATCCTGGATTACGCTACCGTCTTTAAGGATAGTCGTTCCCAGCTCCGGGTCTTCAAAACCGACGTTAAGCGCCAGATATTGCTCACCCAGGAGGCCGGACGTGCGGATAGAAAGCGAGCTGGTGTCCGGGATATGGTTGTAACGCTCTTCAATATCCATCGACACGCGCGGCAGATAGGTTTTCTCATCAAGCGTAATGTCAGAGACGCGCCCGATGACCACCCCGCCTATACGTACCGGCGAGCGCGCCTTCAGCCCGCCGATGTTATCAAAGGTCGCATAAATGCGATAAGTCGGCTCGGTGCGCACAGACGTGATATCCGCCGCTCTCAGGCAGATAAACAGCGCGGCCAGCAACGCCAGTAACAGGAACACGCCGACCCAAATTTCATTTTTTCTCGTTTGCATGAACTCAATTCCCAAACATCAGTGCGGTGAGCACAAAATCCAGACCCAGTACGGCCAGCGACGAATGTACGACAGTACGTGTAGTTGCACGGCTGATGCCCGCCGAGGTCGGGATCGCATCATAGCCATTGAACAAGGCGATCCAGGTGACCGTAATGGCAAATACCACGCTTTTAATCAGACAGTTAACCAGATCCATTCGCAGATCGATGGCGTCCTGCATGGCCGACCAGAAGAAGCCCGCATCGATGCCCTTCCAGTGAACGCCAACCAGCGAGCCGCCCCAGATACCCACGGCGACAAAGAGGATCGTCAGGAGCGGTAAGGAAATCACCCCCGCCCAGAAGCGTGGCGAGATCACACGACGCAGCGGGTCGACCGCCATCATCTCCATGCTGGAAAGCTGCTCGGTCGCACGCATCAGGCCAATTTCAGCGGTCAATGCCGACCCTGCACGCCCGGCGAACAACAGCGCCGCCACCACCGGCCCCAGTTCACGCAGCAGCGACAGCGCCACCAGCATGCCGAGGCTGGTTTCGGCGCTGTAGGTCGTCAGAACGAGGTAGCCCTGCAGCCCCAGCACCATACCGATAAACAGACCGGAGACAATGATGATGAGCATCGACAGCACGCCGACATTATAGAGCTGCCGCACCAGTAGCGGTGCATGCTTACGAAATTCCGGCTTGCCGACCAGCGCGTTGAACAACATCAATCCGGCACGCCCGAACGTCCTGATGGTTTTTATGCCACGGTGTCCAAGAGCGGCCAATGCATTTAACAGCATCAGTGGCTTAACTCCCTATTCCCAGTAAATCGTCACGATAGTCGCCCGCCGGGTAGCGGAACGGCACAGGCCCATCCGCAATGCCGTCGAGGAACTGCCGTACACGCGGATCGCAGTTTTCCTGCAACGCCTGAGCGCTGCCATGCGCGACGATCCTTTTGTCTGCCACAATGTAGGCATAGTCGGCGATGCTCAACACTTCCGGTACATCGTGAGAAACCACAATGCAGGTTACGCCGAGCGCGCTGTTCAGTTCAGAGATGAGCTTCACCAGCACGCCCATCGTGATAGGGTCCTGCCCGACGAACGGTTCGTCGAACATGATTAAATCGGGTTCTAAGGCGATGGCGCGTGCCAGCGCGGCGCGGCGTGCCATACCGCCGGACAACTCTGAGGGCATCAGTTTTGCAGCCCCTCGCAGCCCCACGGCCTCAAGCTTCATCATCACCGTACTTTTCAGCAGCTCTGGCGGCAGACGGGTGTGTTCGCGCAGCGGATAGGCCACGTTATCAAAGACGTTCATGTCAGTGAACAACGCTCCCGACTGGAAAAGCATACTCATGCGTTTACGAACAGTATACAGGCGCGATCGTGACATCTCGGGGATGTTTTCGCCGTCAAAGAGGATTTCACCGCTATCGGGTGGGATCTGGCCACCAATAAGGCGCAGCAAGGTCGTTTTACCGATCCCGGACGGCCCCATGATGGCAGTGATCTTGCCACGCGGTACGGTCAACGAAATATCATCGAATATCAATCTGTTGGCGCGAGAAAAACTCACACCCCGGACATCAACTAAATTCGCCATAGTTTGGCTCATTTATGGTTCCTTTCTTACCCTGCTCACGTTAAGCATGCAGACTGAATCAGCCCTAAACTCAGCATTTTTACAGAATATTAGCCGTTGAGGTTAGCGAAAGCTGGCATTTGTTTTACTTTTCCGGCGCATAAAGTCAAAATTAGGAATTCGTTACGCCTCAGACTGTATGCAGTCCTGCCATTCCATTCCTGCGCGATGGACCGACGAGTATACCTGAAGAAAGGACTTTTGATGCTTTTAGCAACAGCACTGTTAATAATTGGTTTACTTTTGGTGGTCTACAGTGCTGACCGTTTGGTATTTGCTGCATCTATCCTGTGCCGCCTGACTGGCGTACCGCCTGTCGTCATCGGGATGACCGTGGTCAGTGTCGGCACCTCGCTTCCTGAAATCATCGTCTCTGTCACGGCATCACTGCACGGTCAGTTAGACCTTGCCGTCGGCACCGCGATTGGTTCCAACATCGTCAATATCTTACTGATCCTTGGCCTGGCGGCCCTGCTCCATCCATTTCGCGTGCATTCTGATGTTCTGCGCCGTGAATTGCCGCTAATGTTAATCGTAAGCCTGCTGGCAGGGTGCGTATTTTATGATGGCGTACTGAGCTACGGTGACGGCATTTTCTTGCTGGCGCTGGCCGTTATCTGGCTGCTGTATAGTGTTAAAATCGCCCGTCTGGCAGAAAAACAGGGCCAAGATAGCCTGACGCGAGAGCAGGTCGCCGAACTCCCGCGTGAAGGCACGCTGCCTGTAGCGCTGCTGTGGCTCGGCGTCGCGCTGATCATCATGCCGATGGCCACGCGCATGGTCGTCGATAACGCCACGGTGCTGGCGAACTATTTCGCCATGAGTGAGCTCACCATTGGCCTGACGGTCATTGCCATTGGCACCAGTCTGCCAGAACTGGCCACCGCTATCGCAGGGGCACGTAAAGGTGAAGATGACATTGCCATAGGCAATATTATCGGTTCAAACATTTTTAATATCGCCATCGTGATGGGCCTGCCGGCCCTGATAACGCCCGGGCCTTTTAACCCCCTGGCATTCTCACGCGATTACGGGGTGATGTTGCTGGTCAGCGTCATTTTTGCCCTGCTCTGCTGGCGGCGGCAACGACAGATTGGCAAAGGCGCAGGGGTGCTGCTGACGGGTGGATTTATCGTATGGATGGCGATGCTGTACTGGCTTTCGCCTCTTCTCTCTGGGTAAACGGAAACGCATTATGTCGCAAATAGAATTGCAGCCGGGTTTTGACTTTCAGAAAGCAGGCAAAGAGGTTCTGGAGATTGAACGTGAAGGTCTGGCGCAGTTAGATCAGTACATTAATCAGGATTTTAGTCTGGCATGTGAGAAGATGTTCTACTGTGCCGGTAAAGTCGTGGTGATGGGCATGGGCAAGTCCGGTCACATTGGGCGCAAAATGGCGGCAACGTTTGCCAGCACCGGAACCTCTTCCTTCTTTGTACACCCGGGGGAAGCCGCGCACGGCGATCTGGGCATGGTAACGCCGCAGGATATCGTCATCGCGCTATCGAACTCCGGTGAGTCTAATGAGATCCTGGCGCTGATCCCCGTGCTGAAGCGGCTGCGGGTTCCGCTTATTTGCATGACCAGCCGCCCGGAAAGTAGCATGGCGCGCGCGGCGGATATTCACCTGTGCGTGAAAGTGCCTAAAGAAGCCTGCCCGCTGGGTCTTGCTCCAACGTCCAGCACGACCGCTGCGCTGGTCATGGGCGATGCGCTTGCCGTTGCGTTGCTGGAAGCCCGCGGTTTTACCCCGGAAGATTTCGCGCTTTCCCACCCAGGTGGCGCGCTCGGGCGTAAGCTTCTGCTTCGGGTTAACGATATTATGCACACTGGCGATGAGATCCCTCACGTCAGTAAAGAGGCCTCCCTGCGCGATGCGCTACTGGAGATCACCCGCAAGAATCTGGGTATGACGGTTGTGTGCGACGACCTGATGAAGATCCAGGGGATCTTCACCGATGGCGACCTGCGCCGCGTGTTCGACATGGGTGTTGATGTTCGCACGCTGGGCATCGCTGATGTGATGACGTCCGGCGGTATCCGTGTTCGTCCGGGCACGCTGGCGGTGGATGTGCTGAACCTGATGCAGTCCCGTCATATCACCTCAGTGATGGTTGCCGATGGCGACCAGTTGCTGGGTGTGGTACATATGCATGATCTGCTGCGCGCAGGCGTAGTGTAATGAAGGATAAGACAATGAGTAATGCGGGTGCATCCCTTGCAACCTGTTATGGTCCGGTCAGTACCCGTATGATGGCAAAGGCGGAAAATATTCGCCTGCTCATCCTGGATGTGGATGGGGTACTCTCTGATGGCCTGATTTACATGGGCAATAATGGTGAAGAGCTGAAAGCGTTTAACGTTCGCGATGGCTACGGTATTCGTTGTGCGCTCACATCAGGCATCGACGTTGCCATCATCACCGGTCGGAAAGCTAAACTGGTTGAAGACCGTTGTGAAACGTTAGGCATTACCCATCTGTATCAGGGTCAGTCCGATAAGATGGCGGCGTTCAACGATTTACTGGGTAAACTGGCCGTCGCGCCGGAAAACGTGGCCTATGTCGGGGACGATCTGATTGACTGGCCGGTGATGGCTGAAGTCGGTCTGAGTATCGCCGTGGCCGATGCGCATCCGCTGCTGATCCCGCGCGCTGACTATGTCACCCATATCAACGGTGGCCGTGGTGCCGTACGTGAAGTCTGCGATCTGCTTTTGCTGGCGCAGGGCAAGCTTGATGAGGCCAAAGGGCAATCGATATGAGTAAAACCAGACGTTGGGTTATCATTCTGCTTTCGCTTGTCGCACTGGTATTGATTGGCGTGAACCTTGCCGATCGCGACGATACGCAGACGGAAGTGGTCAATACGAGCGAGCCAACTTATAAAAGCGATCACAGTGACACCGTGGTCTACAGCCCGGAAGGTGCGCTGAACTATCGCCTGATTGCCCAGCATGTTGAATATTTTTCAGATGACGGTATTTCGTGGTTTACCCAGCCTGTCATGACCACGTTTGATAAAGACAAAGTGCCGACGTGGTCGATTAAATCTGACCGGGCAAAACTGACGAATGACCGTATGCTTTATCTGTATGGCCACGTTGAAGTCAACGCCCTGACCGCTGACTCACAACTGCGCAAAATCACGACGGATAATGCACAGATCAACCTCGTGACCCAGGACGTGACGTCGCAGGATCTGGTCACACTGTATGGCACAACATTTAATTCCAGCGGTTTAAGAATGCGCGGGAACTTACGCAGCAAAAACGCCGAGCTGATTGAAAAGGTTAGAACCTCCTATGAAATTCAAAACAAACAAACTCAGCCTTAAAGTAATTATCGCCAGTGCGATGCTGGCGACCAGTCTTCCCGCGCTTGCTGTAACGGGCGATACTGACCAGCCTATCCATATCGAGTCCGACACGCAGTCGCTTGATATGCAAGGCAATGTCGTTACCTTTACCGGTAACGTCGTCATGACCCAGGGCACCATCAAAATCAACGCCGACAAAGTGGTCGTTACCCGTCCCGGTGGCGAGCAAGGCAAAGAGATCATTGATGGCTATGGCAACCCGGCAACCTTCTACCAGATGCAGGATAACGGCAAACCCGTGAAAGGCCGCGCCACACATATGCACTATGAGCTGGCGAAGGACCTGGTCATCCTGACCGGTAACGCCTATCTGGAACAGCTGGACAGCAACATCACCGGCGACCAGATCACCTATCTGGTGAAAGAGCAAAAAATGCAGGCCTCCAGCGAGAAAGGCAAACGCGTAACCACCGTGCTGGTTCCGTCGCAGCTGCAGGACAAAGGTAAGGGTCAGGCCCCGGCACAGAAGAAGAGTAACTAATTCGTTATGGCAACATTAACTGCAAAAAATCTCGCGAAGGCCTATAAGGGCCGCCGTGTCGTAGAAGATGTCAGTCTGACCGTCAACTCCGGCGAAATTGTAGGCCTGCTTGGCCCTAACGGTGCGGGCAAAACCACAACTTTCTACATGGTCGTTGGCATTGTGTCGCGCGATGCGGGCAACATCGTCATTGATGATGAAGATATCAGTCTTCTGCCGCTGCATGCGCGTGCGCGTCGCGGTATCGGCTATCTGCCGCAGGAAGCCTCCATTTTCCGCCGCCTGAGCGTCTTTGATAACCTGATGGCCGTCCTGCAAATTCGTGACGATCTGACCAGCGAACAGCGTCAGGACCGGGCTAACGAGCTGATGGAAGAGTTCCATATCGAACATCTGCGCGACAGCCTCGGTCAGGCGCTGTCCGGCGGTGAACGCCGTCGCGTTGAGATTGCGCGTGCGCTGGCTGCAAACCCGAAATTTATTCTTCTGGATGAACCGTTTGCAGGCGTTGACCCCATCTCCGTTATCGACATTAAACGTATCATTGAGCATCTGCGCGACAGCGGGCTTGGCGTACTGATCACTGACCATAACGTCCGTGAAACGCTGGCCGTGTGCGAACGCGCATACATCGTGAGCCAGGGCAATCTGATCGCCCACGGTACGCCGCAGCAGATCCTCGAAGATGATCATGTTAAGCGTGTCTACCTTGGGGAAGACTTCAGACTCTGATAGGGTAGAGGTAATGTAACGCCGAACCGGAGAAAAATGCTCTGAACATGAAGCAAGGTTTGCAATTACGGCTCAGCCAACAACTGGCGATGACGCCGCAGCTACAGCAGGCGATTCGCCTGTTGCAACTGTCCACCTTAGAACTCCAGCAGGAGCTCCAGCAAGCGCTGGATAGCAATCCGTTGCTGGAGCAAGCCGATCTTCATGAAGAGGTAGATACCCAGCAGTCGCAGGATACTGAAGCACTCGACACCGCTGATGCGCTCGAACAAAAAGAGATGCCGGACGAGCTTCCGCTGGATGCCAGCTGGGATGAAATCTACACCGCCGGAACCCCTTCCGGTACGCGTGCAGACTACCAGGACGATGAGCTACCGGTTTATCAGGGTGAAACTACCCAGTCACTGCAGGATTACCTGATGTGGCAGGTAGAACTTACCCCTTTCTCCGATACTGACCGCGCGATTGCGACATCCATTGTCGATGCCGTGGATGACACCGGTTATCTGACCGTCACGCTGGACGAAATTCTGGAAAGCATGGGTGACGAAGAGATTGAACTCGAGGAGATAGAAGCCGTTCTGAAGCGCATTCAGCGTTTCGATCCGGTTGGGGTGGCCGCAAAAGATCTGCGCGACTGCCTGCTTATCCAACTTTCTCAGTTCAGTAAAGAGACGCCATGGCTTGATGAAGCCCGCTTGATCATCAGCGACCATCTGGATCTTCTGGCCAATCACGATTTCCGCAGCCTGATGCGCGTCACGCGCCTGAAAGAAGAGGTGCTGAAAGAGGCGGTCAATCTGATTCAGTCCCTCGATCCGCGCCCCGGTCAGTCCATTCAGACCAGCGAACCCGAGTACGTCATCCCGGATGTGCTGGTCAGAAAACACAATGACCGCTGGGTCGTTGAACTGAACTCAGACAGCATCCCTCGCCTGCAAATCAACCAGCAGTATGCCTCCATGTGCACCAGCGTGCGTAACGACTCCGATAATCAATACATTCGTAGCAATTTGCAGGAAGCGCGATGGTTGATCAAAAGTCTGGAGAGCCGAAATGATACGCTGCTCCGCGTAAGCCGCTGTATTGTCGAACAGCAGCAGGCGTTCTTTGAGCAGGGCGAAGAGTATATGAAACCGATGGTGCTGGCGGATATCGCCCAGGCCGTCGAGATGCATGAATCAACCATTTCCCGCGTGACCACGCAGAAGTATCTGCACAGTCCACGCGGTATTTTTGAGCTTAAGTATTTCTTCTCCAGCCATGTGAATACCGAGGGCGGCGGTGAAGCGTCGTCAACGGCCATTCGCGCCCTGGTGAAGAAGTTGATCGCCGCGGAGAACCCCGCGAAGCCACTGAGCGACAGTAAGTTAACCACCATACTGTCCGACCAGGGTATTATGGTGGCACGCCGAACTGTTGCGAAGTATCGAGAGTCTTTATCCATTCCGCCGTCTAACCAGCGTAAACAGCTGGTCTGACACAACCGATAAGGAAGACACTATGCAGCTCAATATCACAGGACATAACGTCGAGATTACTGAGGCTTTACGTGATTTTGTGAATGCTAAATTCGCGAAACTCGAGCAGTATTTCGAAAGGATCAACCAGGTCTATGTTGTATTGAAAGTGGAGAAAGTGACTCATATCTCGGATGCGACCCTGCATGTCAACGGGGGTGAGCTCCATGCCAGTGCGGAAGGGCAAGACATGTACGCTGCTATCGACGGCTTGATTGATAAGCTTGCACGACAGCTCAATAAACATAAAGACAAACTGAAACAACACTAATTGTCCGGGCAGTTAACGGGTGCAGGAAGGCCTGTTGTGAAACACAACAGGCCGTTTGTACAGTTAGCGCTTAGGTGAAATTATGATGAACAACGATTCCGCTCTTCAACTGAGCAATGTCCTTAACCAGGAATGTACGCGCAGTGCTGTTCACTGCCAGAGCAAAAAGCGTGCGCTGGAGATCATCAGTGAACTGGCCGCAAAACAGCTGGGCCTGCCGCCGCAGGTCGTGTTCGAAGCGATCCTGACCCGTGAAAAAATGGGCAGTACCGGCATCGGCAACGGCATCGCGATCCCGCACGGCAAACTGGAAGAGGACACCCTGCGTGCCGTCGGTGTGTTTGTGCAGCTGGAGACGCCTATCGCCTTCGATGCCATCGATAATCAGCCCGTCGATCTCCTCTTCGCGCTGCTGGTGCCTGCCGACCAGACGAAAACCCATTTGCATACGCTTTCGCTGGTCGCAAAACGCCTGGCCGATAAAACCATTTGCCGTCGACTGCGCGCAGCCCAAAGTGATGAAGAGCTATATCAAATTATCACTGAAGCAGAAGGCAATCAGGATGATGCATAACCAGGAGATGGCCTTCACATCTGTTGTCCTGAGGAGAAACGGAACATGGTGCTGATGATTGTCAGTGGCCGTTCAGGGTCCGGGAAATCCGTGGCCCTGCGCGCGCTGGAAGACATGGGGTTTTACTGCGTAGATAACCTGCCGGTCGTGCTGTTGCCCGACCTGGCACGCACGCTTGCGGAGAGGCAAATCTCTGCCGCCGTCAGCATCGACGTTCGTAACATGCCTGAATCGCCAGAAATTTTTGAACAGGCAATGAGCAACCTGCCTGATTCATTCTCGCCTCAGCTGCTGTTCCTCGATGCAGACCGCAATACTCTGATCCGTCGCTACAGCGATACCCGTCGTTTGCATCCGCTTTCCAGCAAGAACCTCTCGCTGGAAAGTGCTATCGACGAAGAGAGCGATCTGCTGGAACCGCTGCGTTCCCGTGCTGACCTGATTGTCGATACGTCCGAAATGTCCGTGCATGAGCTGGCGGAAATGCTGCGTACCCGTTTACTGGGCAAACGCGAGCGTGAACTGACGATGGTGTTCGAGTCATTCGGCTTTAAGCACGGTATTCCTATCGATGCGGATTATGTTTTCGACGTGCGCTTCCTGCCGAACCCGCACTGGGATCCGAAGCTGCGTCCAATGACCGGTCTCGATAAGCCCGTCGCGGCCTTCCTCGACAGACACACAGAAGTTCACAATTTTATCTACCAGACGCGAAGCTACCTTGAGCTATGGTTACCTATGCTGGAGACAAACAATCGTAGCTACCTGACCGTGGCGATTGGCTGTACCGGTGGTAAACATCGTTCGGTCTATATCGCCGAACAGCTGGCCGACTATTTCCGCTCACGCGGGAAGAACGTTCAGTCCCGTCATCGCACGCTGGAAAAACGTAAAACATGACCGTAAAACAAACCGTTGAGATCACCAATAAGCTGGGCATGCATGCACGTCCGGCGATGAAACTGTTTGAGCTGATGCAGGATTTCGATGCAGAAGTTCTGCTGCGTAACGATGAAGGTACCGAGGCGGAAGCGAACAGCGTGATTGCGCTGCTGATGCTGGACTCCGCCAAAGGCCGCCAGATTGAAGTAGAAGCTACCGGTCCACAGGAAGAGGAAGCGCTGGCGGCGGTGATAGCGCTGTTTAACGCCGGGTTTGACGAAGACTAACGCCTCTTTCATGGCGGGTAGCGCTACGCTTACCCGCCTTACATCAATTTATTTCTCGCCATAAACCCTTCTCCTCCCAGCTGCCGCATCTGGCGCATGATCCACGCCTGTCGGTTTCGCACATAGCCTGAGGGGGCATCAGCTTTAAAGCGAATTGGGTTAGGCAAGACCGCGGCCAACAGCGCAGCTTCAGAGAGGCTCAGCCGGCTGGCAGGTTTATTGAAATATCGCTGCGACGCGGCTTCGACACCAAACACGCCATCACCAAACTCGGCAATGTTCAGATACACCGTCAGAATACGTTTCTTGCTCCAGACCGTTTCCATCCCCAGGGTCAATCCGGCTTCCAGCCCTTTTCGCACCCAGCTGCGGCCATCCCACAAAAACAGGTTTTTGGCCGTCTGTTGTGACAGCGTCGATGCGCCGCGCACGCGGTTTTCATGGCGTTCATTATGGGCGAGCGCTTTCTCGATTGCCGCCACGTCAAACCCCCAGTGCTCCGGGAATTTCTGATCCTCCGCCGCTATCACCGCCAGCCCCATCCAAGGGGAGATTTCATCTGTGCTCACCCAGTCAGAGTGGGCAACATAGCTGAAGTCACCGGTGAACCACGCGCTCAGCTGACGCTCAACCATCACGGCAGAAAACGGAACCGGCAGAATGCTGAATAATGCCAGTCCGCCGCCCCAGAACACCGCCAGCACCAGCACGGCACGCCAAAGAATACGTTTTACCCAGGCGCCTGCGGCGAATTGACGCCTCATTCAGTCAGCACCAGCACTCTGGCCACCAGCTTTTCAATGCCTGAAGCGGCTTCCGCGATAGTCTGCGCCAGCATATACGCGGGTGTGGTGACGATTTTATTGTCTTCATCCACCACAATGTCATCCACCGGACAAGGGATATGCTCGCCCCCCATCTCCTCGATGATTTCCGCTGTATCAATATCGGTCCCGATGGTCAGGCGCAGCGGGAAATCAAAAATTGTCGGAAGCATGGCCGGAGCGATGCAGATAAAGCCCTGCGGTTTACCCGCCGCATGCATGGCCTGTGATAATGCTTTTAAATGCGGATCAACCTGACACCCGGCGCCTTGCGTGGCAAACGTGCTGAGGTTTTTAGCCGCCCCAAACCCGCCCGGCACAATTAACGCATCAAGCTCTGCGGCGTCCGCCTGAATCAGAGGATGAATTTCGCCACGCGCAATACGCGCGGCTTCAATCAGGACGTTACGGGTTTCCGCCATCGGCTCCCCGGTCAGATGATTAATGACATCAGCCTGATTTTTGTCTGGCGCGAAGCAAATGACTTCAGCCCCCTCTCTTGCCAGGGCCAGCAATGTGATGACGGCTTCGTGTATCTCAGAACCATCGTAAACGCCACATCCGCTCAGTACGACACCAATCTTTTTCATCATGACGATCCTTCTCTGCAACTCGCTGAAGCACATAATTAATTTTGATTAAAACGCTATGCTTCACACATTTCACTGATTCCTGTAACAAACCATTTAAGATTTGCTATCTTATTTGCGTGCGGCCTAAATTTTCAGGCGGCGCCCATACGAAAACAACACAAAAAAACAGGCGCAGCCACAATTTCCCTGGTGTTGGCGCAGTATTCGCGCACCCCGGTTAAGCCGGGGTCATTTTTTTCTGGCGTCCACCCAGGCTTTAAGCACCGCCACATCGTTCTGCCACTCTTGTTTCATCTCTTCAACCCAATCACCTACGTTATCTTCCCAGGCAGGTAAATCAGGTGACTGAATCTGTTGTCCCAGCTGCTGCAGGTGACGTAAGCCGACCGAGCCGGCCGCACCTTTGATTTTATGCCCTTCTTCCACAATGCCTTTCTGATCCCGCGCTGTCAGATTTGACTCCAGCACGCTCAGATAGCCCGGCATCATTTTTTCAAATACTGCCAGACCGTCGGTAATCAGTTTTGGGCCAACCAGATCGATGTACTGCTCCAGCATCGCGGTATCGAGTATCGTTTGGGCTTTCGCGCTATCCACAGACGTCATGGTGTTCTCCTCTTCATCATGGGTATCCCAGAACTTCTTGATCATGGCGGTCAGGGCAGGCACCGCCAGCGGCTTGCTAAGTACATCATCCATACCGGCATCGAGGTACTCTTTTTTATCTTTCAGCACGTTCGCCGTCAACGCCACCAGCGGCGGCAGTTCGTCGGCAGCGTACTGACTCGTCAGTTCACGGGAAATATCCAGCCCGGTCATGTCCGGCAACTGAATATCCAGCAGAACGAGATCATATTCACTCGGCTTAAACATCTCCAGCGCGGCTTTACCGGTCATCGCCACATCTACACTGTTGCCCAGTTTTTCCAGGACAGAGCGTGCGACAATTACGTTAAGCTCAATATCTTCCACCAGCAGGACATGCAGCGCAGGCAGCGGCATATCGTCGTTTTCGAAGGTATCTTCCACCTCTTCCGCCACCGCCGGCGCGTGCACCGTCAGCGTGAAGGTTGAGCCTTTGCCCGGATGGCTGGCGACGGTAATATCACCGCCCATGCTCTTCGCAAGGCGTTTAGACACCGCCAGACCAATTCCCGTGCCGGTAGCGGGCTTGCCACCGTTGCTGTCCTTCACCTGATAGTACATCGCAAAGATTTTGTCCTGCTCTTCCTGCGGAATACCAATGCCGGAGTCTTCCACCTCAAAGTGCAGCATGTCGCCCTGGTCATAGCGGATACGTACCGAGACCTGCCCCTTCTGGGTAAATTTGACCGCATTGCTGATAAGGTTCCACAGGATCTGGCGCAGACGCGTGCCGTCGGTAACCACCTTGTGCGGCAGCGGCAGCGTGGGATCCATGACAAAGCTCAGCCCCTTCTGCTGCGCCTGCAAACCCGACAGGTTTTCCAGATCGGCAAGGAAACCGGTGAAATCAACCGGCTGGTTATCAAGCTGCACTTTGCGGCGTTCCATCTTATCCATATCGATAATATCGTTGAAGATATTCCCCAGCGTGACCGCTGAGACATGGATGGTTTTGAGGTATTTTTCCTGTTCTGCGGTGAGATCGGTGTCCAGCAGAATGCGGCTCAGGCCGACAATTCCGTTAAGTGGCGTACGCAGTTCATGGCTGATGGTGGAGATGAAGGTGGTTTTATCGCGGCTGGCACGTTCAAGGGCATCCTGATAGCGCTTACGCTCGGTGATATCGCGGCCAAACCCCATCAGACCGTGGCGTTTCCCCACGCGGTCGTAGTACGGCACCTTCCGGATCTCAAAGCAGGCTTTGCGCCCGTCGGGGTAATCCAGCCACTGTTCATAGGTCAGCGAAACGTTATGACGGAACACTTTTTCGTCCGTCTCCATCACTTTGGCGGCCGCCTCTTCGGAGTATACGTCCTGCGGCTTCAGGTGAATCAGCTGCTTCTCGCTCTTCCCGGTCAGCAGTTCCATCGCCCGGTTACAGCCGGAAAACTCTTTATCTTCATTACGGTAGAAAACCAGATCCGGTGATGCATCAAGGAACGAGCGCAGGAAAGAGGATTGCTGCTCAAGCTGGATCTGCGTCACCTCACGCTCTTTCATTTCGATTTTCAGCTGCTCCAGCGTCGCCTGGCGCTCAGCCTCCGCCTTCTCACGATCCGAAATCTCCTGGTTCAGTTGGGCGATATTATCCTTTAGCTGAACGTTGAGCTTCAGATCGCGATCGCGCATCTCTTCCAGTTTATCGACCAGTTTTGACAGGCGCTGACGGGACTCCTCTAGTTGTTCAACCACCACGGAGAGGAAATAGACCGCCCAGGGTGTAATCAGCAAGCCAAAGAAGATGGAGCGGATCACGTCGATACTCTCGACCTGACCGTGCAGAACCATGGTTACGGCCATCTGCACGACAATGGCCAGAACGACCAGCGCCAGTGCCAGCAGCATGGAGAAACGCACCAGCCCAAGCTTCATCATCAGATCGACGTAGTACTGGGCCAGCATTCGAATTTGCTTCATAGAGGATCCCTTCACGACTTTATCGCTCAATAATACTCAAATTCGCGGCGGGGCGTTGAAGGTTGTGAGAAAAAGTGCGGGGTGAAACAGGAGATTAGCCTCGCTTCCGGTTCTCCGGAAGCGAGGAGAGGTCTGTCAGGAGCGTTTCAGCATCAGCCAGAGGCTGATCAGGAAGAAGCTGGCACTTGGCAGCAGTGCGCCGATAACAGGCGGAATGCCATAAACCAGCGTCAGCGGGCCGAAGATCTGATCGAGAACGTAGAATACAAAGCCGAAGCTGATCCCGGTCACCACGCGCACGCCCATCGGCACGCTACGCAACGGGCCAAAGATAAACGACAGTGCCATCAGCATCATCACCGCCACGGACAACGGCTGGAAGATTTTGCTCCACATGTTGAGCTGATAACGTCCGGCGTCCTGTCCGCTCGACTTCAGGTATTTCACGTAGTTGTGCAAACCACTGATGGAGAGAGCGTCAGGATCCAGCGCCACCACGCCGAGTTTGTCCGGCGTGAGTTTGGTTTTCCACATGCCCGACACCGTCTGAGAGCCGGAGATCTGTTTTGGATCGGTCAGGTCTGACTCATCCACCTGCGACAACCGCCACTGCTTATGCTCGGCGTCAAACTTGGCCGAAGAGGCGTGACGCACGGAGAGCAAACGACGATCGTTATTGAAGGTGTAAATACTCACGCCCCCCAGTTCGTCATCGCCCTTCACACGTTCGATATAGACGAAGCTGTCACCATCTTTTGCCCACAACCCTTGCTGCGTTGAGAGCAATGAGCCACCGTACATCGCCTGCGCACGATAGTTACGCGCCATCTGCTCACCCTGCGGTGCCACCCACTCGCCAATTGCCATGGTCAACAGCACCAGCGGGATCGCGGTTTTCATCACCGACAGCGCAACCTGCATACGGGTGAAGCCCGAAGCCTGCATAACAACCAGTTCACTGCGCTGTGCCAGCATCCCTAAGCCCAACAACGCACCCAGCAGGGCCGCCATCGGGAAGAAGATCTGCACATCTTTTGGCACGCTGAGCAGGGTATACATGCCCGCACCCAGCGCGTCATAGCTCCCCTGCCCGGCTTTTTTCAACTGATCGACAAATTTGATAATGCCGGAGAGCGACACCAGCATGAACAACGTCATCATGATGGTGGAAAAAATAGTTTTACCGATATAGCGGTCAAGAACGCCAAACGCCTGCATTAGAGGGCTCCTTTACGCGAGAAGCGGGCACGAATGCGGCGCACAGGCACCGTATCCCACAGGTTGAGTCCCACCGCCAGCAGCAGATACAGACCATTGACCACCCAGGTCCAGACGAACGGGTCAATTTTACCCTTACCACCGTTAGACTTAATTGAGGTCTGCAACAGGAAGAACACCAGGTACAGCAGCATGGCTGGCAACATTGACAGCACGCGTCCCTGACGTGGGTTAACCACACTCAGCGGAACGACCATCAGAGCCATCATAAATACGGCGAATACTAGCGTGATACGCCAGTGCAGTTCGGCACGCGCACGGTTGTTGTCCGTATTGAACAGGGTACGCATATCCATTTGCTCGGTATCACTTGGATCGAGCGCCACGGTCTGGTGACCAATAATGGCCTGGTAGTTCTGGAAATCGGTGATGCGGAAATCGCGCAGCATCGCAGTGCCTTCGAAGCGCGTGCCTTTATTGAGCGTCACCACCTGAGAGCCATCTTTACGCTGTGACAGTTGACCCGAATCGGCCACCACGACGGAAGGACGGGCATTCCCTTTGGTGCGGAGCTGCGCAAGGAACACATCGTTAAAGCGGCTACCATCCACGCTTTCGATAAAGAGAACAGAATTCCCGTCCGTCGCCTGCTGGAACTGGCCCTGCGCCAGTGCGGCCATACCCGGGTTTGCTTTGGCTTCTGCCAGCACTTCATCCTGGTGACGGGAAGACGTTGGGCCCGCCCACATCACATTCACCGCCGCAACGATACCTGTGAAAAGCGCCAGAACCATAGCGGCTTTCACCAGTACGGCTTTACTCAAGCCGCAGGCGTGCATCACGGTGATTTCACTCTCGGTATAAAGCTTGCCGAGCGTCATGAGCAGACCGAGGAAAAGACTTAGCGGCAGGATAAGCTGCGCCATTTCCGGGATCCCTAAACCAAGCAGGGAAAGCACCAGATTCGTAGGAATTTCGCCGTCAACGGCCGCACCGAGGATCCTGACCAGCTTCTGACAGAAAAAAATCAGCAGCAGGATGAAGAGGATCGCCAGCTGGCTTTTGAGCGTCTCCCGCACCAGATATCTTATGATTATCACTTTAAATACGCCCGTAAAAACCCGTCTCTTTGCTGGAAAATCGCTTGTTTCATGGCTTAAACGTCATTTATTCTCTTGAGTCGTCGAAATCATCGCTAAGATTAAAACATCCGGCGGATTCACGCTTCAGGACTTTTTCTGACGTGTCGAAACCGTAGTAACGTAAGATTAACACGAAGTCACCACAACAGCGGACATGAGTTACGAAAGGTTTCAATTCTATCTGTAGCAGCCGCTGTTGTCTTTAAGATTCAGGAGCGTAGTGCATGGAGTTCAGTGTAAAAAGCGGTAGCCCGGAGAAACAGCGGAGTGCCTGCATCGTTGTGGGCGTCTTTGAACCACGCCGACTCTCCCCGATCGCCGAGCAACTCGATAAGATCAGTGATGGCTACATCAGCGCCCTGCTGCGCCGTGGCGAACTGGAAGGCAAACCTGGGCAGACGCTGTTACTGCACCATGTTCCAAACGTATTGTCCGAACGTATTCTGCTGATTGGCTGCGGTAAAGAGCGCGAGCTGGATGAACGTCAGTATAAGCAGGTTATTCAGAAAACGATTAATACGCTGAATGATACCGGCTCAATGGAAGCCGTTTGCTTCCTGACTGAGCTGCACGTCAAAGGCCGTAACACCTACTGGAAAGTGCGTCAGGCGGTCGAAACGGCAAAAGAGAGCCTGTACAGCTTCGATCAGCTGAAAACCAACAAAAGCGAGCCACGTCGTCCGCTGCGTAAGATGGTCTTTAACGTACCGACCCGTCGCGAGCTGACCAGCGGTGAACGCGCTATCCAGCACGGTCTGGCGATTGCTGCCGGGATTAAAGCCGCAAAAGATCTGGGCAATATGCCGCCTAACATCTGTAACGCAGCCTATCTGGCCTCTCAGGCACGTCAGCTGGCTGACGCCTACAGTAAGAATGTCATCACCCGCGTCATCGGCGAACAGCAGATGAAAGAGCTGGGAATGCACTCCTATCTGGCAGTCGGCAACGGCTCCCAGAATGAGTCGCTGATGTCGGTTATCGAGTACAAAGGTAACCCGTCTGAAGATGCGCGTCCGATTGTGCTGGTTGGTAAGGGTCTGACCTTCGATTCCGGCGGTATCTCCATCAAGCCTGCCGAAGGCATGGACGAGATGAAGTACGACATGTGTGGTGCAGCAGCAGTGTATGGCGTGATGCGTATGGTGGCGGAACTTCAGCTGCCGATAAACGTCATTGGCGTGCTGGCGGGCTGTGAAAACATGCCTGGCGGTCGTGCGTACCGTCCGGGTGACGTTCTGACGACCATGTCCGGCCAGACCGTTGAAGTGCTGAACACCGACGCCGAAGGCCGTCTGGTGCTGTGCGACGTGCTGACCTACGTTGAGCGCTTCGAGCCTGAAGCGGTCATTGACGTGGCCACGCTGACCGGTGCCTGTGTGATTGCGCTGGGCCATCACATCACAGGGCTGATGTCGAACCACAATCCTCTGGCGCACGAGCTGATTGGCGCGTCCGAACAGGCCGGCGACCGCGCATGGCGTCTGCCGCTGGGTGACGAGTACCAGGAACAGCTGGAGTCTAATTTCGCCGATATGGCGAACATCGGCGGTCGTCCTGGCGGGGCAATCACTGCGGGCTGCTTCCTTGCGCGCTTTACCCGTAAGTACAACTGGGCGCATCTGGATATCGCAGGTACCGCCTGGCGTTCCGGTAAGGCCAAAGGCGCAACCGGTCGTCCGGTCGCGTTACTGTCGCAGTTCCTGCTCAATCGTGCGGGTTTTAACGGCGAAGAGTAATTGCCGTCAGATGCCCGGTAGCGCTACGCTTACCGGGCCTACGGAAAGATGCCGTTTGTAGGCCGGGTCAGCCCGGCCTTGCATTTAAATCCACAACAAGAAGCCCCATATATGAAGAATGCAACGTTCTACCTTCTGGACAACGACACCCATCAGGACGGCCTCAGCGCAGTTGAACAACTGGTGTGTGAAATTGCCGCAGAACGTTGGCGCGCAGGTAAACGCGTTCTGATTGCCTGCGAAGATGAGCAGCAGGCCATCCGCCTTGACGAAGCACTCTGGGCACGCCCGCCGGAGAGTTTTGTTCCGCATAATCTGTCTGGCGAAGGCCCTCGTGGCGGCGCACCGGTAGAGATTGCCTGGCCGCAAAAGCGCAACAGCAGCGCGCGCGATATTCTGATTAGCCTGCGGATAGATTTTGCAGATTTTGCCACCGCTTTCACAGAAGTGGTAGACTTTGTCCCTTACGAAGAATCTTTGAAACAACTGGCGCGCGAACGCTATAAAGCGTACCGCCTGGCTGGTTTTAACCTGAATACGGCAACCTGGAAATAATGGAAAAGACATATAACCCACGCGATATCGAACAGCCGCTTTACGAGCACTGGGAACAGCAGGGCTATTTCAAGCCTAACGGCGATGAAAGCAAAGAGTCCTTCTGCATCATGATCCCACCGCCGAACGTCACCGGCAGTTTGCATATGGGTCATGCCTTCCAGCAGACCATCATGGATACCATGATCCGCTACCAGCGCATGCAGGGCAAAAACACCCTGTGGCAGGCGGGGACTGACCACGCGGGTATCGCGACCCAGATGGTGGTTGAGCGTAAAATTGCCGCTGAAGAAGGTAAAACCCGCCACGACTACGGTCGCGACGCGTTCATCGATAAAATCTGGCAGTGGAAAGCAGAATCCGGCGGTACCATCACCCGTCAGATGCGCCGTCTTGGCAACTCCGTGGACTGGGAGCGCGAGCGCTTCACCATGGACGAAGGCCTTTCCAACGCCGTTAAAGAAGTGTTTGTCCGTCTGTACAAAGAAGATCTGATTTACCGTGGCAAGCGCCTGGTAAACTGGGACCCTAAACTGCGCACCGCTATCTCCGACCTGGAAGTGGAAAACCGTGAGTCTAAAGGCTCCATGTGGCATATCCGCTATCCGCTGGCCGACGGCGCTAAAACGGCAGATGGTAAAGATTACCTGGTGGTAGCGACCACCCGTCCGGAAACCCTGCTGGGCGATACCGGCGTGGCCGTTAACCCGGAAGATCCGCGTTATAAAGATCTGATTGGCAAATTCGTGGTGCTGCCGCTGGTTAACCGCCGCATTCCCGTTGTGGGCGATGAACACGCCGACATGGAAAAAGGCACCGGCTGTGTGAAAATCACCCCGGCACACGACTTCAACGACTACGAAGTGGGTCGTCGTCACGCCCTGCCAATGATCAACATTCTGACGTTCGACGGTGATATCCGTGAAAGCGCGGAAGTGTATGACACCAAAGGTAACGAATCCGACGTTTACTCCAGCGACATTCCGGCTGAATTCCAGAAAATGGAACGTTTTGCCGCGCGTAAAGCGATTGTCGCTGCAGTGGATGCACTCGGCCTTCTGGAAGAGATCAAACCTCACGATCTGACCGTGCCGTACGGTGACCGTGGTGGTGTTGTTATCGAGCCAATGCTGACCGACCAGTGGTACGTGCGCGCCGACGTGCTGGCGAAACCGGCTGTTGAAGCGGTCGAGAACGGCGACATCCAGTTCGTGCCGAAGCAGTATGAAAACATGTACTTCTCCTGGATGCGTGATATTCAGGACTGGTGTATCTCCCGTCAGCTGTGGTGGGGCCACCGTATCCCTGCCTGGTACGACAGTGAAGGCAACGTCTATGTTGGCCGCAGCGAAGATGAAGTTCGTCAGGAAAACAACCTGAGTGCCGATGTCGCCCTGCGTCAGGACGAAGATGTACTGGACACCTGGTTCTCCTCCGCACTGTGGACCTTCTCCACGCTGGGCTGGCCGGAGAACACCGACGCGCTGCGTCAGTTCCACCCAACCAGCGTGATGGTGTCCGGCTTCGACATCATCTTCTTCTGGATCGCCCGCATGATCATGATGACCATGCACTTCATCAAAGATGAAAACGGCAAGCCACAGGTTCCGTTCCATACCGTCTACATGACCGGTCTGATTCGTGACGACGAAGGCCAGAAGATGTCCAAGTCCAAGGGTAACGTTATCGACCCGCTGGACATGGTTGACGGTATCTCCCTCGAAGAGCTGCTGGAAAAACGTACCGGCAACATGATGCAACCGCAGCTGGCAGAGAAGATCCGCAAGCGTACTGAGAAACAGTTCCCGAATGGGATCGAACCTCACGGTACTGACGCCCTGCGTTTCACTCTGGCGGCACTGGCTTCAACCGGTCGTGACATCAACTGGGACATGAAGCGCCTGGAAGGTTACCGTAACTTCTGTAACAAGCTGTGGAACGCCAGCCGCTTCGTGCTGATGAACACCGAAGATCAGGATTGCGGCTTCAACGGCGGCGAGATGACCCTGTCTCTGGCCGATCGCTGGATCCTGGCAGAGTTCAACCAGACGGTAAAAGCCTTCCGCGAAGCGCTGGACAGCTACCGCTTCGATATCGCGGCGGGCATTCTGTATGAATTCACCTGGAACCAGTTCTGTGACTGGTACCTTGAGCTGGCAAAACCGGTAATGAACGGCGGTTCTGACGCGGAACTGCGCGGTACGCGCAACACGCTGATTACCGTTCTGGAAGGTCTGCTGCGTCTGGCGCACCCGATTATTCCATTCATCACCGAAACCATCTGGCAGCGTGTGAAAGTGATTGCCGGCATCAACGCCGACACCATCATGCTGCAGCCGTTCCCGGAATTCGATGCAGCGAAGGTCGATGAAGCGGCGTCAGCCGATACCGAATGGCTGAAACAGGCGATCGTGGCGGTACGTAATATCCGTGCCGAAATGAATATCGCCCCAGGTAAACCTCTGGAGCTGCTGCTGCGCGGTTGCAGTGAGGCTGCTGTTCGCCGTGTCACCGAGAACAACACCTTCCTGAAAACCATGGCGCGTCTGGAAAGCATCACCGTGCTGCCTGCGGATGACAAAGGTCCGGTATCCGTGACCAAAATCATCGACGGCGCCGAACTGCTGATCCCGATGGCAGGTCTTATCGACAAAGACGCTGAGTTGGCTCGTCTGGCAAAAGAAGTGGCTAAGGTCGATGTGGAAATTGGCAAAATCGAAAGCAAACTGGCGAACGAAGGCTTTGTTGCCCGCGCGCCGGAAGCGGTTATCGCGAAAGAGCGTGAGCGTCTGGTTGCCTTCGCCGATGCCAAGACCAAACTGATCGAGCAGCAGGCGGTTATTGCAGCCCTGTAATGCTTTTACCCCTTACGCTTCAGGGCGTAAGGGGTATCCTTCCTGAAAACTCCTCGCTTGCGCTCCCTTTACTGCGGTGCTATTAACAGCAGTTGTGTGTCAATTTTTGTAATGAGTAAGACTATGAGCGTGATTACCCCCGTCGCGACGACGATGCGTCGGATCACTGAGCAGGACAACCCGGCTATTGCCGCCGTTATCCGAACGGTTTCCGCAGAGTATGGCCTGACCGCCGACAAAGGCTATACCGTTGCCGACCCGAATCTGGATGAGCTGTTTCAGCTGTACAGCCAGCCGGGCTACGCCTATTGGGTTATTGAGCAGAACGGTCAGGTGGTGGGCGGCGGTGGCGTGGCACCTTTAAGCTGCAGCGAGCCGGATATCTGCGAACTGCAAAAAATGTATTTCCTGCCGTCGGTACGCGGGCAAGGGCTGGCGAAAAAGCTGGCGCTTATCGCCCTTGAACATGCGCGTACTCAGGGTTTTAAACGCTGTTACCTGGAAACAACCGCCTTCCTCAAAGAGGCCATTGGCCTGTATGAACATCTGGGCTTTACGCATATTGATGCGCCGCTGGGCTGTACCGGCCACGTCGATTGCGAAGTCAGGATGCTGAAAACTCTGTAAAGGGCATTCCTGCCCTCTTCTGTTAAGCGACTGTAAACTGAATGCTCTACACTCTCAGTTCACACCATAACGGGGGAAACACGATGTCGAAGATAAAAAGCTACGCCGCACCGCAGGCGGGTGCAGAACTTGAGCTGTACGAATACGATGCGGGCGACCTAAAAGCAGAAGACGTCGAAGTGCAGGTTGATTACTGCGGGATCTGCCACTCCGATCTCTCCATGATCGACAATGAATGGGGCTTCTCACAGTATCCACTGATTGCTGGCCACGAAGTCATTGGCCGCGTTGTGGCGCTCGGTAGCGCCGCACAGGACAAAGGGCTGAAGGTCGGCCAGCGCGTGGGTATTGGCTGGACGGCGCGCAGCTGTGGTCACTGCGATGCCTGTATCAGCGGTAACCAAATTAACTGCCTCGAAGGCGCAGTCCCTACCATTCTGAACAAAGGCGGTTTCGCCGATAAACTGCGTGCCGACTGGCAATGGGTTATTCCCCTGCCGGACAGCATTGATATCGAATCTGCCGGTCCGCTGCTGTGCGGCGGTATCACCGTATTCAAACCGCTGCTGATGCATCATGTCACCGCCACCAGCCGTGTGGGTGTCATCGGGATTGGTGGTCTGGGCCATATCGCAATCAAACTGCTGCACGCGATGGGCTGTGAAGTCACGGCGTTTAGCTCGAACCCGGCCAAAGAGAAAGAAGTGCTGGCGATGGGGGCGGATAAGGTAGTCAACAGCCGCGATCCGCAAGCGCTCAAATCGCTGGCAGGTCAGTTTGATCTGATCATCAATACCGTTAACGTCGATCTCGACTGGCAACCGTACTTTGAAGCGCTGGCCCACGGCGGTAACTTCCACACCGTCGGTGCGGTGATGAAGCCGCTGCCGGTGCCTGCGTTTACGCTGATCGGGGGGGATCGCAGCGTCTCCGGTTCCGCAACCGGTACGCCGTTCGAATTGCGCAAACTGATGAAGTTTGCCGGACGCACTAAAGTGGCGCCCACCACCGAACTGTATCCGATGTCTAAAATCAACGAAGCTATCCAGCATGTGCGTGACGGTAAAGCCCGTTATCGCGTGGTGTTGAAAGCGGATTTTTGATGTGAACGCGCGGGGTGCGTTCGGCCTGATTGCACGCATCTCCACCCTCTCCCGTCGGGAGAGGGTGTAATCCTCAAAACGCTACCGTTTTGCTGCGGTCATTGCCTTGAACACCTCTGCCACCGCCACGGCCCCCGGGTCGGTCACACCCTCCAGGTTCTCTTTGTTGACATACGACGAACGTCCGGCCCCCGCTTTCACCATATTCGCTGTCGCCTCAGCGCCCGCGCTCGCAGCCTGCGCAGCAGCCTGAAGGTCGCCTTTCTGCAATGCCTCCAGCGCCGGTTGCAGGGCATCGATCAAGGTGCGATCGCCAAGATCTGCCCCACCATACTGCTTCATCTGCGCCAGCCCGCTTAAGAGCGCTTCCGGCAACGGCTGACCGTCGTGCAACGTCTGCCCGGCAGCGGTAAAGAAGATCGACATCAGAACACCGCTTGAGCCCCCCATAACCGTTGCCAGCCGCTCGCCAACCAGCAGCAACAGCGTCGACACATCATTTAGCGGAAGCTGTTTCTTCTCCAGACGCTGCGCAATATCCCGCGCCCCTTGCGCAAAGGTAGAGCCCGTATCGCCATCACCCACTTTGGCATCCAGCGCATTGAGGCGGTTTTCCAGCTGGATCAGCGTCTGCGTGACCGTGGAGACGATCTCTGCGACCCGTGGATTGTCCGAGGCGGTATATTCCACGCGGTCATGGATCGCGCTATGTTCCTGCACGCGCAGCGGCGCAAACGCCACCGGCTTCTGCCAGCCCAACGTCTCCACCTCTTCATGGAGAGCTTTTTCGAACAGATCGTTAAGCTTCAGCAACGTCAGCGAAAAGCCTTTCATATCCAGGGCACTCACCAGCGGTGCCGGACCAATCAGATAAGCGATATTCTCTTTCAGCGCTGAATGGGCCAGCTCTTTGGTGAGCAACGCCATCTCCAGCGCCGACACGCCGCCGAGGTTATTGATAAGCACCGCAAAACGCCCGTTACCGGCCTGCGCTTTGAGCGGCTCGACCAGCGTGTCGATAATGGCTTTGCTGTTTTGCGTATCGACAACCGAGGCACCAGGCTCGCCGTGGATCCCGAGCCCCAGCTCCACGTGCCCCTGCTTGATCCGCCCCTCTTCATCATCACTGCCCGGCAGGTTACAGGTTTGCATTGCCACGCCCAGGCTCCAGAGATTATCGCAAGCCTGTTGCGCGATATCGCGCACCTCGGTCAGTGATTTGCCGTGCTCTGCCGCATAGCCCGCGATTTTATGTACCAGTGCCGTACCGGCGATACCGCGCGGCTGCTTGTTATCCGGCAGGGCAATATCATCGGCGACAATGACCATCTCGACCTTCAGGCCATAGCGCTTGGCTTTTTCTGCCGCCAGGCCGAAATTAAGCCGGTCGCCGGTGTAATTTTTCACGATCAGCAGACAACCCCGATCGCCCGTTACCGCCACAATGGCGTTCAGCACCGCATCAACACTCGGCGAAGCAAAAAGATCCCCGCACACCGCTGCCGTGAGCATCCCTTTGCCGACAAACCCGGCGTGTGCAGGTTCGTGACCAGAGCCACCGCCTGAAATGACCGCCACCCGGCTTTTATCCCAGTCGCTGCGCGCCACCACCCGAATGGCCGGGTCGATATCAAGTTTGACGAGATTAGCGTGTGGTGCCGAAATCAGTATGCCTTCGATGGCGTCGTTGACCAGCTGTTTGCGATCGTTAAAGAAGAATCTGGACATAGTTTTCCAAAATTTTGTGAACCGTATGCAAAAGCATAGTCCGCGCTGGATAATGCGCCGCAAAGTCAGCAATTTACTCAGCCATTTTGCCGTCAGGTTGCCTATACTCGACCGAGGACTAAGAGAGGAAGCGCATTATGAGTACACCATTGTTAATTGCCCGCACGCTGGACAAAGAGCTGTTTTTACTGTCCGCGATGGCCAACCGCCACGGTCTCATCACCGGGGCCACCGGGACGGGGAAAACCGTGACCCTGCAGAAGCTGGCAGAGTCGCTTTCAGAGATCGGCGTACCGGTCTTTATGGCCGATGTAAAAGGCGATTTAACCGGTGTGGCTCAGGAAGGCACTCCGTCCGAAAAACTGCTCTACCGACTCAAAAATATCGGCATCACGGACTGGACACCGCACAACAATCCGGTCGTGTTATGGGATATCTTTGGTGAGAAAGGTCACCCGGTACGTGCAACCGTCTCCGATCTCGGTCCGCTGCTGCTGGCTCGTCTGCTCAACCTCAACGACGTGCAGTCCGGTGTGCTGAACATCATCTTCCGTATTGCCGACGACCAGGGTCTGCTGCTGCTTGATTTCAAAGATCTGCGGGCCATTACCCAGTACATCGGTGATAACGCCAAATCGTTCCAGAACCAGTACGGTAATATCAGCAGCGCCTCAGTCGGTGCCATCCAGCGCGGGTTACTGACCCTGGAGCAACAGGGTGCCGAACATTTCTTTGGCGAGCCGATGCTGGATATCAAGGACTGGATGCGCATCGACAGCAACGGGAAAGGCATCATCAATATTCTGAGCTCAGAGAAGCTTTACCAGATGCCGAAGCTCTACGCCGCCAGCCTGCTGTGGATGCTCTCTGAACTGTACGAGCAGTTACCTGAAGCCGGCGATCTCGACAAACCCAAGCTGGTCTTCTTCTTCGACGAGGCGCACCTGCTGTTTAACGATGCGCCTCAGGTTCTGTTGGATAAAATTGAACAGGTGATCCGCCTGATCCGCTCTAAAGGCGTCGGCGTCTGGTTTGTTTCGCAAAACCCGTCCGATATTCCTGACAACGTGCTGGGACAGCTTGGCAACCGCGTACAGCATGCCCTGCGCGCCTTTACGCCGAAAGATCAGAAGGCCGTTAAAGCCGCCGCACAAACCATGCGAGCGAACCCGGCATTTGATACCGAAGCGGCCATCCAGGCGTTGGGCACCGGTGAAGCGCTTATCTCTTTCCTGGATGCAAAAGGCAGCCCGTCCGTTGTGGAGCGCGCAATGGTGATTGCCCCTTGCTCCCGGATGGGGCCCGTGACGGACGATGAACGCAACGGCCTGATTAACCGCTCCCCGCTGTATGGTAAGTATGAGGACGACGTGGATCGCGAGTCGGCATTCGAGATGCTGCAAAAAGGGGTTCAGGCCACCACCGAATCCCAGGACGCGCCTGCCGCCAAAGGCCAGTCTGTTGCCGTGGACGATGGCATCCTGGGCGGGCTTAAGGATATCCTGTTTGGTACGACCGGACCACGCGGCGGCAAACGCGATGGCGTCGTGCAGACCATGGCGAAAAGTGCAGCGCGTCAGGTCACGAATCAGATTGTACGCGGCATGCTGGGGAGCCTGTTAGGGGGTCGTCGCCGGTAAGCGGGGAACCCAGGGGCGACCAAGCGCCGATCCCTGTACGCCGTGCTCTTGCAGATAACGGTCGATTTCAACCATCCCCGTCCAGCGGTTCTCACACCAGAGCGGTGCAAGAAGCGTTGGACGACGGGCGCTGGCGGAGATGCGGTGGTAGACAATCTCCGGCGGGGTGTGCCGAATCATCTCCCCCGCCGTCATCGTATACGCATCAAGCTCAATACCGGTTAAGCGCCCGGCTTCCCAGGCTTTGGCCATGATACTGCCCTTTACGATATGCAGTGGATGCAGCTTAATTCCGTCCACACCGGTCTCGACCACCTTTTCCAGTGTCTCAAGACCGTGCTGCTGCCCTTCGCCTGGCAGGCCGACAATCAGGTGCGAGCACACCTTTAGCCCACGCTCACGCGCGAGACGTGTGGTGCGCTGGTAACAGGCGAAATCATGTCCACGGTTGATGCGGTGCAGAGTTTTGTCGTGCGCACTTTGCAGGCCCAGCTCCAGCCAGATCTCATACCCCTGCTCCTTGTACTCGCTGAGCAGGTCCAGTACCGCTTCCGGCACGCAGTCCGGGCGGGTGCCCACACACAGCCCTACGATACTGGCCTGACTTACCGCCTGCTGATACATGGAACGCAAGACCTGTACTTCCGCCCATGTGCTGGTGTAGGCCTGGAAATAGGCCAGATACTGTTTCGCACGGTTGACCAGACTCGCCTGATGGGACAGCTGTTCGACGATGGAATGATGCTGCTGCGCTTCGTCAGCAAAAGACGCCACATTACAGAAAGTACAGCCCCCGCGCCCGATCGTCCCGTCACGGTTCGGGCAGCTAAAACCGCCATGCAGCGTCAGCTTGTGAACCTTTTGCCCATAACGCTGCAAAAGATCCCCACCAAACATATTGACTAATTTCTGTAACTGCATAATCTGATAGACCGTCCCAAAGAAAGGGGACAAGCCTGCCATTTTTAGCCTCTGTCGGCGATGACCTGGATCAATCGCCCTGGACGGCCTTTATCTCTATGAATAAATACTCAGGATTACTGCAATTTCATTCACGCCAGTTGTGATTACTTTTCCTTATGTTCTGATTGTTTTTTTCACTTATAGCGCCAGCACTGAAAAACAGTGACTTTATGCGGGTTTGCATTTCATCGTAGAGAATTATTCTGCTAAAAAACGGCTATTCAGCACGCTACATCGATAATACCGCTTTCATATAGTGAGTCAGATCACACTCCGCTGCGTCTCACCACAGCTTACAAACGTTGTAAATAGAGTTGAATTTCTTTTATATACAAATAGTTAATAGCTCTTTAGCACATTTTTGTATAAATAAGATTGCCATTTGACCTGTGTACCAATTCCCGATAAGTTGGAAATCCGCTGGAAGCTTTCTGGATGAGCAGCCTGCTCATCATATTTATGCAGTAATTGAGATTCCCTCTGAAGCAAGTCCTCAAACTTGTTTACCTGCGCGAAAGGATGAAAAAGAGGGCGAATGCGAGGTACGCGTATGAAACGCAAACCCCGTCGCCATGCTCTTTCTGTGCCTGTGCGCCACGGTTCAGTGGGAAGCCCGACGAGCCTGGGGAGGTTCACTGATATGTTGTACGATAAATCCCTTGAGAAGGATAACTGTGGTTTCGGCCTGATCGCCCACATAGAAGGCGAACCTAGCCACAAGGTAGTGCGTACTGCTATTCACGCACTGGCCCGCATGCAGCACCGTGGTGCCATCCTTGCTGATGGTAAAACCGGCGACGGTTGCGGTCTGCTGCTGCAAAAACCGGATCGTTTCTTCCGTATCGTTGCGGAAGAGCGCGGCTGGCGTTTAGCCAAAAACTACGCTGTCGGTATGCTGTTCCTGAATCAGGATCCTGAAAAAGCTGCCGCCTCACGCCGCATCGTCGAAGAAGAACTTCAACGTGAAACCCTGTCTATTGTTGGCTGGCGCGATGTGCCAACCAACGAAGGGGTACTCGGCGAAATCGCCCTCTCCTCGCTGCCTCGAATTGAACAGATTTTTGTTAATGCCCCTGCGGGCTGGCGTCCGCGTGATATGGAACGCCGTCTGTTTATCGCCCGTCGTCGCATTGAAAAACGTCTCCAGGACGACAAGGAGTTCTACGTCTGTAGCCTCTCTAACCTGGTGAACATCTATAAAGGTCTGTGTATGCCGGCTGACCTGCCGCGCTTCTACCTGGACCTGGCGGACCTGCGTCTGGAATCGGCCATCTGCCTCTTCCACCAGCGCTTCTCCACCAACACCGTCCCTCGCTGGCCGCTGGCACAGCCGTTCCGCTACCTGGCGCACAACGGCGAGATCAATACCATTACCGGTAACCGCCAGTGGGCGCGTGCTCGTACCTATAAGTTCCAGACGCCACTGATCCCAGACCTGCACGATGCCGCGCCGTTCGTTAACGAAACCGGCTCTGACTCCAGCTCCATGGATAACATGCTGGAGCTGCTGCTGGCAGGCGGTATGGATATCGTGCGCGCCATGCGTCTGCTCGTGCCACCGGCATGGCAGAACAACCCGGATATGGATCCAGAGCTGCGCGCATTCTTCGACTTTAACTCCATGCACATGGAGCCGTGGGATGGCCCGGCGGGCATCGTTATGTCCGACGGTCGCTTTGCTGCCTGTAACCTGGACCGTAACGGTCTGCGTCCGGCACGCTACGTCATCACCAAAGATAAGCTCATCACCTGCGCCTCTGAAGTCGGTATCTGGGATTACCAGCCTGACGAAGTGGTTGAGAAAGGCCGCGTTGGCCCGGGCGAGCTGATGGTTATCGACACCCGCGGTGGGCGCATTCTGCACTCTGCTGAAACCGATAACGATCTGAAGAGCCGCCATCCGTACAAAGAGTGGATGGAGAAAAACGTTCGTCGCCTGGTGCCATTCGAAGATCTGCCGGATGAAGAAGTGGGCAGTCGTGAGCTGGACGACGATACGCTCGCCAGCTTCCAGAAACAGTTTAACTACAGCGCCGAAGAGCTGGATTCCGTGATCCGCGTACTCGGTGAAAATGGCCAGGAAGCGGTCGGCTCCATGGGTGACGATACCCCGTTTGCCGTGCTCTCCAGCCAGCCACGCATCATTTATGATTACTTCCGTCAGCAGTTTGCGCAGGTGACCAACCCGCCAATCGATCCGCTGCGTGAAGCACACGTGATGTCACTGGCCACCAGCATCGGTCGCGAGATGAACGTCTTCTGCGAAGCTGAAGGCCAGGCGCACCGCCTGACCTTTAAATCGCCGATCCTGCTGTACTCTGATTTCAAACAGCTCACCACCCTGAAAGAGGATCACTACCGCGCCGACACGCTCGATATCACTTTCGACGTGACCGAAGCGACCCTCGAAGAGACGGTGAATGCGCTGTGTGACAAAGCGGAACAGATGGTGCGTAACGGTACCGTTCTGCTGGTGCTCTCTGACCGCAATATTGCGAAAAACCGTCTGCCGGTACCGGCCCCAATGGCGGTAGGTGCTATCCAGACGCGTCTGGTCGATAAGAGCCTGCGCTGCGACGCCAACATCATTGTTGAAACCGCCAGCGCCCGCGATCCGCACCACTTTGCCGTGCTGTTAGGCTTTGGTGCGACGGCTATTTACCCGTACCTGGCCTACGAAACGCTGGCGCGTCTCGTGGATACCCGTGCTATCGACAAAGATTACCGCACGGTGATGCTGAACTACCGTAACGGCATCAACAAAGGCCTGTACAAAATCATGTCCAAAATGGGCATCTCGACCATCGCCTCCTACCGCTGCTCGAAGCTGTTTGAAGCGGTCGGTCTGCATGACGACGTGGCGACACTTTGCTTCCAGGGCGTTATTAGCCGTATCGGCGGTGCCGGATTCGCTGACTTCCAGCAGGATCTGATGAACCTGTCGAAACGCGCCTGGCTGGCACGTAAGCCGCTGGATCAAGGTGGTCTGCTGAAGTATGTCCACGGCGGTGAATATCACGCTTATAACCCGGACGTGGTGCGTACGCTGCAACAGGCCGTTCAGAGCGGCGAGTACAGCGATTACCAGCAGTATGCTGAACTGGTGAACAGCCGTCCGGCGGCGACGCTGCGCGACCTGCTGGCGCTGAACCCGGGTGATGAAGCCGTCAGCATTGACGACGTTGAGCCTGCCACTGAACTGTTTAAACGCTTTGACACCGCGGCAATGTCCATCGGTGCGCTCAGCCCGGAAGCTCACGAAGCGCTGGCTGAAGCGATGAACAGCATCGGCGGCAATTCAAACTCCGGTGAAGGTGGTGAAGACCCTGCCCGTTATGGCACCAACAAAGTCTCACGTATCAAGCAGGTTGCATCCGGTCGCTTTGGCGTCACGCCAGCGTATCTGGTTAACGCCGACGTGATTCAGATTAAAGTCGCTCAGGGTGCAAAACCGGGCGAAGGCGGCCAGTTACCGGGTGATAAAGTCACGCCGTATATCGCCAAATTACGCTACTCCGTACCGGGTGTGACGCTGATTTCGCCGCCACCGCATCACGATATTTATTCTATCGAGGATCTGGCTCAGCTGATTTTCGACCTGAAACAGGTCAACCCGAAAGCGATGATCTCCGTGAAGCTGGTTTCCGAACCGGGCGTTGGCACCATCGCGACCGGTGTGGCAAAAGCCTATGCGGACCTGATCACCATCGCCGGTTATGACGGTGGTACCGGGGCAAGCCCACTCTCCTCCGTGAAATACGCGGGCTGTCCGTGGGAGCTTGGCCTGGTGGAAACCCAGCAGGCGCTGGTGGCTAACGGTCTGCGTCATAAGATCCGTCTGCAGGTGGATGGCGGCCTGAAAACCGGCCTCGACATCATCAAGGCGGCGATTCTGGGTGCGGAAAGCTTTGGTTTCGGCACGGGCCCTATGGTCGCGCTCGGCTGTAAATACCTGCGTATTTGCCACCTGAACAACTGTGCTACCGGTGTTGCAACCCAGGACGAGAAGCTGCGTAAGAACCATTACCACGGCCTGCCGTTCAAAGTGACGAACTACTTTGATTTCATTGCCCGCGAAACCCGTGAGCTGATGGCACAGCTGGGCGTGAAACGCCTGGTGGATCTGATTGGCCGTACCGACCTGCTCAAAGAGCTGGAAGGTTTCACAGCCAAACAGCAGAAGCTGGAGCTGTCTAAGTTGCTGGAAACTGCCGAGCCACATCCTGGCAAAGCAGTCTACTGCACCGAGAACAACCCGCCGTTCGACAATGGCGTGCTGAACGCGCAGCTGCTGCAGCAAGCGAAGCCGTACGTGGATGACAAGCAGAGCAAAACGTTCTGGTTTGATATTCGCAACACTGATCGTTCTGTCGGTGCATCGCTTTCCGGTTACATCGCGCAAACGCACGGTGACCAGGGCCTGGCGGCCGACCCGATTACCGCGCACTTCAGCGGTACCGCGGGTCAGAGCTTCGGCGTGTGGAACGCCGGCGGCGTTGAACTGTATCTGACCGGTGATGCCAACGACTATGTCGGTAAAGGCATGGCGGGTGGTCTGCTGGCGGTGCGTCCGCCGGTCGGTTCAGCCTTCCGTAGCTGCGATGCCAGCATCATCGGTAACACCTGTCTGTACGGCGCGACCGGTGGTCGTCTGTTTGCAGCGGGTCGTGCAGGTGAACGTTTTGCCGTACGTAACTCCGGTGCCATCACCGTAGTTGAAGGTATCGGTGATAACGGTTGTGAATACATGACGGGCGGGATTGTGTGCGTCCTGGGTAAAACCGGCGTGAACTTTGGCGCAGGCATGACGGGCGGTTTTGCTTACGTCCTGGATGAAGACGGTGAGTTCCGCAAACGCGTGAACCCTGAACTGGTGGAAGTGCTGGACGTTGAAACGCTGGCTATCCACGAAGAACACCTGCGCGGTTTGATTACCGAACACGTGCAGCATACCGGTTCTTCGCGCGGCGAAGAGATCCTGGCCAACTGGCCGGCGTTCTCTGCGAAATTCGCGCTGGTTAAACCGAAGTCCAGCGATGTTAAAGCCCTGTTGGGTCACCGTAGTCGTAGCGCAGCAGAGCTGCGTGTGCAGGCGCAGTAAGGAATTCAGATGAGCCAGAACGTATACCAGTTTATCGACCTGCAGCGTGTTGATCCGCCAAAAAAACCGCTGAAGATCCGTAAAATTGAATTTGTAGAAATCTATGAGCCGTTTTCAGAAGGCCAGGCCAAAGCACAGGCAGACCGCTGCCTGTCCTGCGGTAACCCTTACTGCGAATGGAAATGTCCGGTCCATAACTACATCCCGAACTGGCTGAAACTGGCCAACGAAGGACGTATTTTTGAAGCTGCCGAGCTGTCTCACCAGACAAACACCCTGCCGGAAGTGTGCGGCCGCGTGTGTCCTCAGGACCGTCTGTGTGAAGGTTCCTGTACGCTGAACGACGAATTTGGCGCGGTGACCATCGGTAATATCGAACGCTATATCAACGATAAAGCCTTCGAAATGGGCTGGCGTCCGGATATGACCGGCGTGAAGCAAACCGACAAGCGTGTGGCGATCATCGGTGCAGGCCCGGCGGGCCTGGCCTGTGCGGACGTTCTGACCCGTAACGGCGTGAAGGCGGTGGTCTTTGACCGCCATCCGGAAATCGGCGGTCTGCTGACCTTCGGTATTCCGGCCTTTAAGCTGGAAAAAGAGGTCATGACCCGCCGCCGTGAAATCTTCACCGGTATGGGCATAGAGTTCAAACTGAACGTTGAAGTCGGTCGCGACGTGCAACTCGACGACCTGCTGAAGGATTACGACGCCGTCTTCCTGGGCGTGGGAACCTATCAGTCCATGCGCGGTGGTCTGGAAAATGAAGATGCGCCGGGCGTATTCGACGCACTGCCGTTCCTGATTGCCAATACCAAACAGATCATGGGCTATGGCGAAACCGCCGATGAGCCGTATGTCAGCATGGAAGGCAAACGCGTGGTGGTGCTGGGTGGGGGTGATACCGCGATGGACTGCGTGCGTACCTCCATTCGCCAGAATGCGGCACACGTGATCTGCGCCTATCGTCGTGACGAAGAAAACATGCCGGGCTCTAAACGCGAAGTGAAAAACGCGCGTGAAGAGGGCGTGGAATTCCAGTTCAACATCCAGCCTCTGGGTATTGAAGTGAATGCCAACGGCAAAGTGAGCGGCGTGAAAATGGCGCGCACTGAGATGGGTGCGCCGGATGCGAAAGGTCGTCGTCGCGCAGAGATCGTGGCAGGCTCCGAGCATGTTATCCCGGCCGATGCCGTAGTAATGGCGTTCGGTTTCCGTCCTCACAGCATGGAGTGGCTGGCGAAGCACAGCGTAGAGCTGGACTCTCAGGGTCGTGTTATTGCGCCGGAAGGCAACGAAAACGCGTTCCAGACCAGCAACCCGAAAATCTTTGCTGGCGGTGATATCGTTCGCGGTTCCGACCTGGTCGTTACCGCGATTGCCGAAGGCCGTAAAGCCGCTGACGGTATTCTGAACTACCTGGAAGTGTAAGAAAAAAGCCGGATGGCAAATACCATCCGGCTTTTTTTATGCGGTTAACCGCCGTTGATTCTCCCCCTGCAGCTCCGCTTTTCTGTGGTGCCGCGAAAAGAAGGGTTACTTCGTCAATAAGCTCCAGGTCAAATCACTTTCCAGCGTAGTTTGATCTGTCAGATGGCTGAACGCGCTTTCGTTGAGTACCGGAGAGAGCGTTACTTTGAAACTCATCTGCTGGCCGGAAGGGACCTGGTTATTCTCAAGCGCAATCACCGCCTCGTTATTACGCAGATAAAACGGCGTCGGCGTACCGTTTTCCGGCGTGAAATTCAGCTGATCGACCGTTTTACCCACGCTGTAACTTTTGCCATCGACGGTCATGTTGTCAATTTTGACTGCGACACCGCCGGACTGCCCAAAAAGAAACCGCCCCTTATCTCCCGCTGTACCGCGCAGTATCACCGCCATCTGCTGAGACTGAGGGCAAAAAACATTTACCGTGATGTCGCGATCGGCCATTTTATGCCAGTCCTGCTGCGTCGTTTCGATCGTATCCCGGCGCATCTCATGATAATCCACCACCGGCTGTGAGAGACTGAGCTGGCACTCTTCAGCATGGGTTATTCCTGTCACACCGAGCATCAGCAAGGCCACTAAGCCCGATAAGTGTCGACTGTTCATCGGCAGACTCCGTTCACTTCTTCATAGAAGGCATTTTCGTCACGCTTATCAGCCAGGGTGTAATCAATCTTACACAGTCGGTTATTGTCACCGTCTAGCGCGTACAGCGCACTCAGCTGATCGGCATCGTTAATAAAGACGTGGCCATCATCAACCGTGGTCACGATATAGTTACCTTTCTCATCAACAATCGAGATCCCTTTACTCAGGGGCTGACCGTCAGCCTGCTTAACGCTTAGCATGACGCGGCGGCTGTTGAGTACTTTGAAATCAATCTCGCTGACCGAGGCATGGCCTGCGGCAATATATTTCGTGCCGTTAGCCAGCGTCATACTCTGCGGCAGCTTATTAGCATCAATTTCTATGCGGGAGTTATGCCATTCGTTGAGTGAAGGTACCACGGCCTGGCCCCATGGATCGGTCCAGACGGTACCTTGCGGAGTGGAGATTTCAACGCCGCTCTTCTTCTCGCTCAGTCTGGCAATCGCGAAGGTGTCCTGAATCGTATACGGCGAGAAAGTCACACCCTCTTTATGCATGGCCACGCCACCCGACAATGTCGCATTGTAGTTCCGCTGATTATCCCCACTGGTTCCGCCCCCCACGCTCAGTTGCGTATAGCGCAGGTTAGTGTTGATGTTGCCGTTGAAGCTGTTGTCTTTCGAATCCTGATCGCGATCGGCTGAGATGTAATAGTTCGTATTGTCTCCCAGCGAGCCGCTGTTAGACGCGCCATAGGAGGTGCTATCACCCTGTTTACGCATATAGGTACTGATGGACTGACTGCCGCCGAGCGGGATGCTCACGTTGACGTAGAACATCTCATTGTCCTGATCGTCATCGACATTACCGACCGCACTTTGCCAGTTCATGGATACTGACGCGTACGTAAAGGTCTTGCCCCATGACAGCAAGAGGTAACGTGAATCTTCACCGTCACCGCTGGTCTGGTTGTAGTTGAACCCTGCGCTAAACACCCCCGCCAGAGGGGAGGAGAAACGAACGTTGCCGGAATAGGTGTTGTCATATCCCTGATAATCATCGTCCATCGCATCAGCCAGTTCGCGATACTCTCCGCTGTAATGCGTCGCACTGCCTGAAAGACCGACGTACTCGTTCAGGATGTAATCACTTTGCAGCTCGGTTTTTACCCCGCTGCTGCTGTCACCAAAGCTCGCATTGCTGACTGCCGCACCCGTTGAAAGGGTCAAGTCATCGCTTATCAGGAACTCTGTCCTGCCGCCTGCCGCCTGATAGTTTTCCGCAGCGGCACCTGAAGCCAGGAGATTCATCCACGGAGAGACACGCCAGCCGTCAGAGATGTTCATCACCAGCGGATCGTTATAGTCGCTGTCGATGCTGCGCACCTGACCTACAGAAAGGGTTAGCCCCTGCGGGCGTGAAAGGTTGCGCGCCCTTACCTGAGACGCCGGGACGATGAAACGGTTAGTTGCGCCGTCGGATTCCACCACCGAGACGTCCAGATCCACATTGTTGCGAACCACGGGCACGTCATCCAGCGTGAAGGGGCCGGCTGGCACAAGGGTACTGAAGACCAGTTGACCGTTCTGGCGGATTTCGACACGTGCCTGGGAAGACTGGGCAATACCGGACACGCTCACGCCAGAGCTTGCTCTCGCCAGACCGCTGGTCGGCATAAACTGAACGCCGGTAATCGGCACCCCGCTCAACACGTTAGACATGGCGTTGATTTCACCCACCTGCATCGTCATTTTTTGCGCGGTAAAGACATGCTCTGCATAGGTGTAAATGCTTTCGGCATTTCGGCTACCGTCGTCATCCGTCAGGATATAACGGCTGCGCAGCGCCCAGTCCATTGTGTTGAATCCGGCCTCCAGGCTGGCCTGAGAGTAGCGGCTGCTGTCATTGTCACCATAGTCGTTATGGGTGCTGAACAATGAATAGTTCAGCAGCGCCGCCGTTCCGCCATGCTGGAAGTTTTTGATATCCGACGACAGACTGTTCACCGCTTCAGCTGGCAGATAGAGTTCAACGGCCTCCTGGTTAGGCAAGGCGTTGATGACGGCTTTAGGATAGTTATCCCGAATATCATGACACTCCTCACCGGACTTTATTGACACAGGCATCAGCCCAGCAAACTCCATGAGATCGTTATCAAAGCAAAGCATGCCATCTTTGTTGAAACGAACTGCAGCCATTCCTCGCTCTTTCCCGTTGACCTTCACCGAAACGGAGTGGGTTCCGGGTAAAAAGCGTGGTGCTTCTGCGAAGTAATGGTTGAGATCTTTATTCAACCCCAGCGTTTGCATTATCCCCGTGTCGAAGGTGACCTCCCTCGCCAGAACGGATGTTGAATCAAGTAACACCAGAGGTAATGTGCCGCAAAGAATGGCGCGGACACAAAGTGCAAGGCGGCTTTGTTTACTCACCGTCATATCCCTATTTTATTTATTTAATTCCGACGTAAAGCTCGGTACCTCAACGCCATAGCGGCTGGCCGGGAAAAACTTAACGCTGCTGTCACCGCTGACTTTCTTACTCATATCAGCCGTTAGCGTTTCGCCAGGAAGAATGTAGGTTTTGGACAGAGAGGCACTCACACCTGAAGGCAGCAGCATCACGTTCTGCCCAAGACGGACCACATATTTGCTGGGATTGTTCACGGTGACGGACGTGCCGTTTGAGGACCACTTCAGGAACTTCCAGGCATCAGTGACCACTCCCAGGGATGCCGGACGAATAAGCACGGGGATATCCTGGCGAATGTTAATGCCAATCTTTATTTTTTTATCATCGTTTTTAGGCGGAATACCGTCGAATGTGACGCGTTTATAATGCTCTACATCCAATGGCTGTTTGTTCTGAAGAATAAAGCGCAGCTGCTGCGTCTGACCTGGCTCAAGACGTACCACCGGCTGCGTTGCAATAAGCTTAAGACCGGTATCGTCCGGCAGGTCAACGACATTTGTATATAAAAGTGAAGGATGCGAATCGGTATTCTTGACGTTAATCGTTCCACTGTGCGTCGCTTCATCAATGATTAACAGACTGGTTTCAGGCACCATGCCTTCTGCATGTACAGCAACACTGGCAGATAATAACGCGGCAGTAATAAGCGTGTTAAATAAAGTGGATTTTAAACAATGCATAATAATATCTCCTTGAAAGCAACAACAGAACAGTCCATGTTTATCGCGCCGTTAAAAAGAGAGTAAATGCAGCGCATTTACTCTCCGGTTAATTAAATTACGTTTACTCGATTAAAAGTCTTACAGATAACGCAGGCTGATAGTCACCTGACCATCAAGCTGGGTGTCATCAGTGATCGCCAGCGTGGTGGTATCCTGGATCGCCAGAGAGGTCACCAGTGGGAAGGTTGCGGTCTGGAACGCCAGTGGAGCCAGGGTGCCAACAGTCGCAACGGTGAAATCACGATAGTTATCGCCCTGAGTTGTACCGTTGGTGCTCTTCGACCAGTTACCGGTAGCATTCTGCTGGTAAATTGGGTCAACTTTAGCGCCGTCAGCCATTACGCTGTCAGTTTTAACGAACAGCGAGTATGTTCCGATGTTCACTGGTGTTGTACCTGTTGTTTTACCTACACCGTAAGTCTGGCTTTCAGACGAATTAGAACCACCACCAAACATGCCATTCTCAACGGTGAGTTTCGCGTTAGAATCAGCGCGATCGTCAATCATATTCCAGGACACTTTTGTTGCTGCGGTGCAGGTAATAGTCAGATCGATGTCTTTCTGGCCCAGCTGGTTAACTGCCGTTGAGCTTAAACCACCCAAACTAATTGTGCCGTAGTCAACCGTTCCGCCGTTGCTTAACTGAGGCGTACAGGCTGAATTAGTCAGCGTACCTTTGACTTTCAGAACGGCAGTCGGGTTAGCCGCAAAAGCGGATGTCACACAGAGAGAGAGCGCAGTAGCGAGTAAAACCTTTTTCACTTGTTATTCCTTAACATATGAGTAATTGCAATATTAAATACAGTAGGGATAAATAAATTTACCCCATACTGTTTATCGTCATGCTTGAGAGCATGCGTAGATAATATAATCTTTATAAATACAAGCAATTTAGAAAAATTAATTTATGGATTTAGAATAACGTTATCAATAAGTGATATTTATTTATAAAAGTGTATATAGCTTTAAAACGACATATTATATTCAGCGGAGATATAGCTTGAAATTATCCGAACGGTGGGGGCAAGCAAAAAAGAAGGGATGTATATAATTTACTTTATTAAACGTTTTGACATAAAAAGACATAAAAAAATCCAGCTAGTCTGAATAACTAACTGGATAGTCGATAAAAATGCTTTTACTACTTCACAACGCGCAGTGCCGGACGGCCTCCGCGCGGCGGCGGATCGTCATCAGGATCGTCATTGTGATCGGGCTTGTCACCCTCAATGACCGACATCAGCGTTTCGCTTTCGTTTTCCGAAGCGCCGTTTTCGTCATTCAGGCCGACAACATCCTCGTCATAAGCCGCTTCCGGCTCAAACATGGTGCCTGCACCGTTTTCACGCGCATAAATCGCCAGCACCGCAGCCAGCGGTACAGAAACCTGACGCGGCACACCGCCGAAACGCGCGTTAAAGCGCACTTCGTCGTTGGCCAGTTCAAGGTTACCCACCGCGCGCGGCGCGATGTTCAGTACGATCTGCCCGTCACGTGCATATTCCATAGGAACCTGCACGCCCGGCAACGTCACATCCACAACCAGGTGCGGCGTGAGCTGGTTATCCAGCAGCCATTCATAGAAGGCGCGCAGCAGATACGGACGGCGTGGGGTAAGTTGTGACATTTCCACAGTCATTAGCCTCGGCCGAGACGCATTTCACGTTCCGGTTCAGTTAAAGATGCCAGGAAAGAATCGCGTTCAAATACGCGAGTCATGTAGCCCTTCAGCTCTTTCGCGCCCGGACCGCTGAACTCTACGCCCAGGGTTGGCAGACGCCAGAGCAACGGCGCCAGGTAGCAATCTACCAGGCTGAACTCATCGCTCAGGAAGAATGGTTTCTGACCAAACACAGGGGCAATCGCCAGCAGCTCTTCACGCAGTTGCTTACGTGCAGCGTCTGCTTCAGAAGAGGAACCGTTGACGATAACGTTCATCAGCGTGTACCAGTCTTTTTCGATACGCTGCATGTACAGGCGGCTTTCACCACGTGCAACAGGGTAAACAGGCATCAGTGGTGGATGCGGGAAACGCTCATCCAGATATTCCATAATGATACGGGATTCCCACAGGGTCAGCTCGCGATCCACCAGCGTCGGTACGCTTTGGCTCGGGTTGAGATCGATCAGATCCTGAGGCGGGTTATCCTTTTCCACATGCTCGATCTCAAAACTGACACCTTTCTCGGCCAGCACGATACGAACCTGATGGCTATAAATGTCAGTAGGACCAGAAAACAGCGTCATTACCGAACGTTTGTTGGCAGCGACAGCCATGAAAACCTCCAGGTATATTCAGAATTTTTACTGCTACCAGCCCAAACAGGGCCAGCCAGATGTTGTATCGCCCATCCCAGAGAAAACACATTGTTCAAGAATCGAACAAAAAACGAGTATTCACCGATATTTGGGCAGAAAATTGGATGATAGTTTACCAGATTTTGATGGCTTTGTGGTGAGGGGATTCTGGAAATGTGGAAAAAGAGAAGATATATGCAGTGATGCTGTGGATAACCTGCACATTATCCATAAAAAAAAACCCGCCGAAGCGGGTTTTTCGCCAATCGTTTCTGCGTAAGCAGAAAAGGATTAACGTTTGGAGAACTGTGGACGACGACGTGCTTTACGCAGACCCACTTTCTTACGTTCAACCTGACGAGCGTCACGAGTAACGAAGCCAGCTTTACGCAGTTCAGAACGCAGGGATTCGTCGTACTCCATCAGAGCGCGGGTGATACCGTGACGGATCGCACCTGCCTGACCGGAGATACCACCACCTTTAACGGTGATGTACAGATCCAGTTTTTCTACCATATCAACCAGTTCCAGCGGCTGGCGAACTACCATGCGGGCAGTTTCACGACCGAAGTACTGTTCCAGAGAACGTTGGTTGATTACGATTTTACCACTGCCCGGTTTGATGAACACGCGAGCTGCGGAACTTTTGCGGCGACCAGTGCCGTAGTATTGATTTTCAGCCATTGCCTATAATCCCGATTAGATGTCAAGAACTTGCGGTTGCTGTGCCGCGTGGTTGTGCTCGTTACCTGCGTAAACTTTCAGTTTACGGAACATAGCACGACCCAGCGGGCCTTTTGGCAGCATGCCTTTAACCGCGATTTCAATCACACGCTCAGGACGGCGAGCAATCATCTCTTCAAAGGTCGCTTCTTTGATACCACCGATGTGGCCAGTGTGATGGTAGTACATTTTGTCTGTACGCTTGTTGCCGGTTACAGCAACTTTATCTGCGTTCAGAACGATGATGTAATCACCCGTATCAACGTGCGGAGTGTATTCCGCTTTATGCTTACCGCGCAGGCGACGAGCCAGTTCAGTAGCCAGACGGCCCAGAGTTTTACCGGTCGCGTCAACAACATACCAGTCGCGCTGTACGGTTTCTGGTTTAGCTGTAAAAGTTTTCATTAAAAGCTTACCCAAATAATAAGTTACACGTTGGTGAACACCCAAACGTTTAGTCAGTTGAGGTTCACACGACAAAGTCCGGCAAACCTACCCCTTCGAATAGCTAATGCCGACACATAGAAAGTTTCGGGAAAAAAACCTTCTCGTAACGTGGGGTCGCAAGATTATAGAGAAGTTGAGGTCAAAGATCGACCCTTAAATGTGATTCGAGGCGGGTTTTTCGGGGGTAAGGTTTTTGCGGTCTGCCGCCCTCACCCCCAGCCCCTCTCCCACAGGGAGAAGGTCGCATTTATGGCATATGCTGAAGCTTAAGATACTCCTCGCTTTGCATCTCCTGCAGGCGCGACAGACAGCGCTGGAACTCAAACTTCAGCCGCTCGCCTTTATACACCTCATATAAAGGTACCTCGGCGCTGACCACAAGCTTCACGTGACGCTCATAGAACTCATCGACCAGCGCAATGAAGCGGCGCGCTTCGCTTTCCATCAGCGGCGTCATGACCGGCACGTTGTGCAGCATCACGGTATGGAACAGGCGCGAGAGCGCGATGTAGTCATGCTGACTGCGGGCATCCACACAGAGCGTTGCAAAGGAGACGGCCAGGGTTTGATTTTCGACACCCAGGGTTTGCAGCGGGCGATGGTTAATCTCGAGCTCAGGGGCATGAGCCCGTTTTGCCCCCGCCAGCGCCAGCCACAGTTTATCCATCTGTTGCGTGGTCTCATCGTTTAAGGGAGAGAGCCACAGATGCGCCTGAGTTAAGGTACGCAGGCGGTAATCCACCCCGGCATCAACATTCATGATGTCGCAGTGCTGTTTGATGGCATCAATAGCGGGCAGGAAACGCGCGCGCTGCAGGCCATTGCGGTAAAGCTCATCCGGCGGGATATTCGAGGTCGCCACCAGCGTTATCCCGCGCGCGAACAGCGCTTTCATCAGGCCACCCAGCAGCATGGCGTCGGTAATATCGGAGACAAAAAACTCGTCAAAACAGAGTACGTCCGTTTCCGCCTTAAACCTGTCGGCCACAATCTCCAGCGGATCGCTTTTGCCCTGCAGTGCCGTCAGCTCTTCGTGAACACGCAGCATGAAGCGGTGGAAATGCAGGCGCTGCTTACGGGTACCCGGCAGGCTCAGATAAAAGAGATCCATCAGCCAGGTTTTCCCGCGCCCGACGCCGCCCCACATATACAAACCGCGCACCGGCGCATGAGTCTGCGGCTCTTTTTTTCCGAGCAACCGCCCCAGAGCCGCCTTCAACCCACCGCTCTGTTCACCCTCTGCAGGTTTTGCCGTGAGCTCCTGATAAATCGTATCCAGACGATTCACCGCTTCACGCTGAACGTCATCCGGCTGATGTGTACCCTCATTAAGGGCAAGTTGGTATCGCGATGCAGGGGACAGGTTTTGCATAAACGTATTGTTATTCCTTCAAATAATACTCACCAGCAGACGTGACTGATGAAAAAAAGGCCGTTCTACACTACGCGATGATACGTCAGGATTCCACTTCTGCGGAAATAGCGGTTATAGTGGCAATATCAGGCACAGGCAGGAGCCGAGCCAACACCCTACGGAACAACAAGACAACGGGAGAAGTTCATGACCTGGGAATATGCGCTAATCGGTTTAGTCGTCGGCATCGTCATTGGTGCTGTGGCCATGCGTTTCGGTAATCGCAAATTGCGTCAGCAGCAGTCACTGCAGTACGAACTGGAAAAGAACAAAGCCGAACTGGAAGAGTATCGTGAAGAGCTGGTCAGCCACTTTGCCCGTAGCGCCGAGCTGCTGGACAACATGGCGACCGACTATCGTCAGCTCTATCAACATATGGCAAAAAGCTCCAGCAGCCTGCTGCCAGAAATGACCGCGGAATCCAATCCATTCCGTAACCGTCTGGCCGACTCTGAAGCCGGTAACGATCAGGCCCCTGTTCAGATGCCACGCGACTATTCAGATGGCGCGTCTGGCCTGCTGCGCGGCGGTGCAAAACGCGATTAATCGCACAACCTGAATTTATTTTACGGGCGCTGCTATTGCGCCCGTCCTTTCTTCATGACCCCAGCTATTATTGAGTAAGCACTTCATTGTTCAGCGGTTTAAAATTCAATAACATCAACGTGTTTTAGGGCCGTTTTTCCTTTATTCCAGGTTACGAGAGTCAGCATCGATGAAGAAAAAAAACCAGCTGTTGAGCGCTATAGCGTTAAGTGTCGGGTTATCTCTCTCGGCGTCCTTCCCTGCATCTGCCGCCCTGCCTTCCCAGGTACCCGGCCAGGCGGCAATTCCAAGCCTTGCACCAATGCTGGAAAAAGTTCTGCCTGCGGTAGTGAGCGTGCAGGTAGAAGGCACGGCATTACAAAATCAACGCGTACCTGAAGAACTGAAAAAATATTTTGGCGATGAGTCGCCCGACCAGCAGGCGCAGCCTTTTGAAGGTCTGGGTTCTGGCGTCATTATTGATGCGGCCAAAGGTTATATTCTGACCAACAATCATGTTATCAGTCAGGCCGATAAAATCAGCGTACAGCTGAACGATGGACGTGAGTTTGAGGCCAAACTGATTGGCGGCGATGACCAGAGCGACATCGCACTGCTGCAGGTGCAAAACCCGAGCAATCTGACTCAAATTGCCATTGCGGACTCCGATAAACTGCGTGTCGGTGATTTTGCTGTCGCCGTGGGAAATCCGTTTGGTTTAGGGCAAACCGCCACCTCCGGGATAATCTCGGCGCTGGGTCGCAGCGGTCTGAATCTGGAAGGTCTGGAAAACTTTATCCAGACCGATGCCTCAATCAACCGAGGGAACTCCGGCGGGGCATTGCTCAATCTCAACGGCGAGCTGATTGGGATTAACACCGCTATCCTGGCGCCGGGCGGCGGCAGTATCGGCATCGGTTTTGCTATCCCCAGCAATATGGCCAAAACGCTGGCGCAGCAGCTCATTCAGTTCGGTGAGGTCAAACGCGGGCTGTTGGGCATCAAAGGGATGGAGATGAGCGCTGACATCGCGAAAGCGTTCAACATCAATGTGCAGCGCGGTGCGTTTGTCAGTGAAGTGCTGCCAAACTCCGGCTCGGCAAAAGCTGGCGTGAAGTCGGGCGATGTGATTGTCAGCCTGAACGATAAACCGCTGAGCAGCTTTGCGGAACTGCGCTCGCGTATTGCCACCACCGAACCGGGTGCCAAAGTGAAGTTAGGCCTGATTCGTGATGGTAAGCCGCTGGATGTCGAAGTGACGCTTGATAAGAGCACCTCATCCTCTGCCAGCGCGGAGCTTATCGCCCCGGCGCTGCAAGGGGCAACGCTGAGCGATGGGCAGCTGAAAGACGGGACGAAAGGGATTAGCGTCGATACCGTCGAGAAGAGCAGCCCTGCCGCGCAGGCCGGATTGCATCAGGATGATGTGATCATCGGAGTGAACCGCAATCGCGTGCAATCCATCGCAGAACTGCGCAAGGTGCTGGAAAGCAAACCGGCGGTCATTGCCCTGCAGGTTATGCGCGGCAACGAGTCTATCTATATTCTGTTGCGCTAAGCATTTGCGATTCCGGACATCACCGCTGCGTGTGATGTCCGGATAACTCATGTTATGCTGCAAATCGTTCCTTTATTAACGACACGCGCATCATGCTTTTAAAGCTCTTTCGTTCAATTGTCATCGGTTTGATTGTTGCCGGCCTGCTGCTGGTCGTCATGCCGTCTTTACGCCAGTTCAATAAGCTGTCGGTGCCTCAGTTCGACAGTGCGGATGAAACGCCTGCGACCTACAACCAGGCCGTTCGCCGTGCCGCGCCTGCCGTGGTTAACGTTTATAACCGTGGCCTCAATAGCTCAGCCCATAACCAGCTGGAGATCCGCACTCTCGGCTCCGGGGTAATTATGGACGAGCGCGGCTACATCATTACCAACAAACACGTGATTAACGATGCCGACCAGATCATCGTTGCCCTGCAGGATGGCCGCGTGTTTGAGGCCCTGCTGGTGGGCTCGGATAGCCTGACCGACCTGGCCGTGCTGAAGATCAACGCCACGGGCGGTTTACCGGTTATTCCTATTAACCGTAAACGAACCCCTCATATTGGCGACGTCGTGCTGGCTATCGGTAACCCTTATAACCTGGGTCAGACGATCACGCAGGGGATTATCAGCGCCACTGGTCGCATTGGCCTCAACCCGTCGGGACGGCAGAACTTCCTGCAAACCGATGCGTCCATCAACCACGGTAACTCCGGCGGTGCGCTGGTCAACTCGCTGGGCGAACTGATGGGTATCAATACCCTCTCGTTCGATAAGAGCAATGACGGTGAGACGCCGGAAGGGATTGGGTTCGCCATTCCATTCCAGCTGGCGACCAAGATCATGGATAAGCTGATCCGCGATGGCCGTGTGATCCGCGGTTATATTGGTATTGGCGGTCGTGAAATTGCGCCTATGCATTCGCAGGGCGGTGGCATCGATCAGATTCAGGGCATCGTGGTCAACGAAGTGTCGCCTGGCGGCCCGGCGGCTAACGCGGGAATTCAGGTTAATGATGTCATCGTGTCGGTCAACGGCATACCAGCGGTATCGGCGCTGGAGACCATGGATCAGGTTGCGGAGATCCGTCCTGGCTCTATCATCCCGGTTGAAGTCATGCGTAACGATAAGAAGCTGACGCTGCAGGTGACGATTCAGGAATACCCGGCCACCAACTGACAGGCATAAAAAAACGGAGCGCATTGCTCCGTTTTTTTTGCCGGGCGGCATGACTGCTTACCCGGCCTGTGGGGACATCCGTTTTACTTGTTAACGAACTCTTCGCCCAGAGTGATATCTTTCTTCAGCGTATCCAGCATGCCTTCCATCGCGTTCTGTTCAAACGCGCTCAGCTTGCCAATCGGCTGATGTTCTTCGATACCGTTTTTACCCAGCAGCAGCGGCTGAGAGAAGAAACGAGCGTGTTCTCCGTCGCCTTCAACATACGCGCATTCAACAACGCCTTTCTCGCCCTGCAGTGCACGAACCAGTGACAGACCAAAACGTGCCGCCGCCTGACCCATAGACAGGGTTGCAGAACCGCCACCCGCCTTCGCTTCCACCACTTCGGTGCCCGCGTTCTGGATGCGTTTGGTCAGGTCAGCCACTTCCTGCTCGGTGAAGCTAACACCAGGGATCTGCGACAGCAGAGGCAGAATGGTGACACCAGAGTGACCGCCGATAACCGGCACTTCAACTTCTGAAGGCTGTTTGCCTTTCAGTTCAGCCACAAAGGTGTTGGAACGGATGATGTCCAGCGTGGTCACGCCGAACAGTTTGTTCTTGTCGTAAACACCGGCTTTTTTCAGCACTTCTGCCGCGATAGCAACCGTGGTGTTCACCGGGTTGGTGATGATACCAATGCACGCTTTCGGGCAGGTTTCAGCAATCTGCTGCACCAGGTTTTTCACAATACCCGCGTTGACGTTGAACAGGTCTGAACGATCCATGCCTGGCTTACGCGCCACACCAGCGGAGATCAGCACCACGTCCGCGCCCTGCAGGGCAGGACGAGCATCTTCACCGGAGAAGCCTTTGATTTTCACAGCTGTCGGGATGTGGCTCAGGTCAACCGCCACACCTGGGGTTACCGGAGCAATATCGTACAGGGAGAGTTCTGAGCCTGAAGGCAGTTGGGTTTTCAGTAGTAGGGCAAGCGCCTGGCCGATACCACCAGCAGCGCCGAGGACTGCGACTTTCATCCTAAACTCCTTATTATGGTTAACTTAAGTATCTGTAACTCCGTTGCGGCGACCATAATTCAGCAGGTAATTAATTACAATTTTCGTCACTAAATAATTTGAGGTCGCGCGACTTTATCTCTCACCAGAAGGCTATCTGACGACAGACGACAACGAATTAAGAGGGGGTTACAATACACCCTGCCACGCCACCAAAACAACATCATTTTGATAACATTTAATTTACTTTTAAGCTTATTTGCTTGCCGTGACCCAGGCATGTTTTCTGATAACGAAATCTGATAAAATCACTCCCTTTCATAACATTATTTCAGCCTAACCGCTGGCAGATAATTTGCATAAAAATTCATCCACATGCATAATAATGTTGTTTCTTTCGTCATATTCCGGGTGACTTATGCGAAGCTCGTCTAAGCAAGAAGATTTAGTGAAGGCGTTTAAAGCGCTACTCAAAGAAGAGATATTCAGTTCTCAGGGAGAAATTGTTCAGGCTTTACAGGAACAAGGCTTCGATAACATCAACCAGTCGAAAGTCTCCCGCATGTTAACCAAATTTGGTGCGGTACGTACGCGTAACGCCAAAATGGAGATGGTCTACTGCCTGCCTGCAGAACTTGGCGTGCCAACCACCTCCAGCCCGTTAAAGAATCTGGTTCTCGATATCGATTACAACGATGCCGTTGTCGTGATCCATACCAGCCCAGGTGCTGCACAGTTGATTGCACGTATGCTGGACTCGCTGGGTAAGCCCAAAGGCATCCTTGGGACGATTGCGGGTGACGATACCATCTTCACTACCCCCGCCAATGGCTTCTCAGTGAAAGATCTCTACGAAGCGATTCTGGACCTGTTCGAGCAGGAACTCTGATTACCCTCCCCGTGGCGTCCTGCTTCGGGGATCATTCTGCTTCTGCCGCGTTTCCCCCTGTTTTATCCCGCCCTTTACTTTAACAAATAGTGCTTTTTACCGCCCATTAACATTCACTTGGTGAATGATAAATCAAAAAATCGCACAAAAAATCAAAAGCTGATATCCATATGATTTTCTTAGATATACAGCCACACATTGAACAATAAACGCACAATTTTATGCCATTAGGTTATAAAAAACAGGCTAGTTAATACGTAATAACAACAGAAACAATTAGTCTGGTATTAATTTTTACCGTTATTAGTGTATACTTGATTTTGTGATGAGGGTCACGAAACAAAGACCCCACTAAAAATTCGACGAGGTAAAGAATCATGAAAATCAAAACTACTGTAGCGGCGCTCAGCGTCCTGTCTGTCTTGTCATTCGGTGCTTTCGCCGCTGACGCTATCAATGCCGAGCAGGCACAATCCCGCCAGGCAATCGGTACGGTTTCCGTCGGCGCAATCGGCACGTCTCCAATGGACATGCATGAGATGCTGAACAAAAAAGCGGAAGAACAAGGTGCGTCATCTTATCGCATCATTGAAGCGCGTTCAGGTGACCACTGGCACGCAACCGCTGAGCTGTACAAATAAGTTTTAGTAATAACTGAAGACCAAAATCTCTACTCAACGGCACCAGGCATAAAAATAGCAGTTCAACCCTTCTCGCCGTTGAGCAAAAACCCTATTCAGGAGCAAAGACTATGAAAACCAAATTCATCATCGCAACCCTCGGTCTGGCATCCGTTCTCTCTTTCGGCGCAAGTGCCGCCGTACAGCAAGTGAACGCTGACCAGGCGCAGAATCTGCAGTCTATGGGGAGTGTGTCTGTGACGTCCGTTACCGGCTCTCCAATGGATATCCGTCAGGCACTGGCCGCTAAAGCTGAAAAAGCAGGCGCCAGCAGCTATCGCGTCACCGAGCTGAACCAGGGTGACCACTGGCATGCAACGGCTCAACTGTATAAATAAACCCTCGTCGTATCTCATCATACGACTTGCCCCTGGCCTTCTGGTCAGGGGCTTTTTTATGGCTTGATCAATGGCGCGCGTTGAAACGTAGCTGCCCTTCCAGCTCTTCTTCCGCTTCATCAAACAGCAAAATGAGTGCGCCAAACCGTCTGCGCAACTTTTCAGGCAGATGGATAAACTCAATTTCCAGCGGTAACGGCAGCAGGCTGCCGGTCACCACGTCCCACAGCGTGTCCAGATTGGTGACGCTTTCCCGTTCAAGATCAAACACCCGGATAAATTCACGATAGAAGTCATCCTGACTGTCGATCTCGTCAAAATCAAAGGTATAGGTTTTCATTGCCAGTCACCCAGTCCAGGCGAGCGGCCTGCGCCGCCCTGATTATTATAATCCCCCAATATGCAGGGTTTTGACTTCCAGATACTCTTCCAGTCCCAGCACGGACCCTTCACGCCCAAGGCCAGACTCTTTTACCCCACCAAACGGCCCCAGCTCTGTGGAGACGGCACATTCGTTAATTCCTATCATCCCGCTTTCGATGGCCTGCGACACGCGGAAGACACGTGTCAGATTTTGGGTATAGAAGTAAGCCGCCAGGCCATATGGCGTGTTGTTGGCACGCTGGATAACTTCATCTTCCGAGGTAAAACGGAAGCAGGCCGCAACCGGGCCAAACGTCTCTTCTTCAGCCAGTTTCATGCCTTCATGGCAATCGCCCAGGACAGTTGGCATCCAGAAATTGCCGCCAAGCGAATGGGGTTTACCGCCCGCCAGAACTGTCGCACCCCGGGCCACGGCATCTTCAACGTGTTCACGTACCTTATCGACGGCGGAGGATTCGATCAGCGGCCCCACGATGACGCCCTCTTCCAGACCATTCCCGACCTTCAGGGCCTTCACCGCATCGGCAAGCTTATTCACAAATTTGTCGTAGACGGTTTCCTGGATATAGAAACGGTTAACGCTGACGCAGACCTGGCCGGCATTGCGAAATTTATTGGCGATAGCCCCTTTAACGGCAGCCTCGATATCCGCATCTTCAAAGACGATATACGGCGCATTGCCTCCCAGCTCCATCGACACTTTCTTCATGGTTTCTGCGGCGTTACGCACCAGCGTTTTGCCGACGGAAGTCGAGCCGGTAAAGGAGATTTTCCGCACCTCATGGCTCGCCATAATCGCGTCACTGATTTCATGCGTATTCCCGGCTACGGCGTTGAGTACCCCATCCGGTACGCCGGCCTGTTTTGCCAGCGTAAGCAGCGCGAAGGCGCTGAGAGGTGTGTTATTTGCCGGTTTGATTACCCCGGTACACCCTGCCGCCAGCGCCGGACCCAATTTACGGGTGAGCATGGCCATCGGGAAGTTCCACGGCGTAATCGCCGCAACCACGCCGATGGGCTCGCGGGTCGCCAGGATGCGGGAACCCGGTTTGATCGGTGGAATAATTTCGCCGTTCGCGCGCTTGGCCTCTTCGGCGAACCACTGGATAAAACTCGCGGCGTATTCCACCTCGCCTTCCGCTTCTTTCAGGGGCTTGCCCTGTTCGGTGGTCATTAAACGCCCGAGCCAGCTTTTGTTCTCAATGATCAGTTCGTACCAGCGGTAGAGAATTGCCGAACGCGCTTTCGCGGTTTTGGCGCGCCATGCCGGGAAAGCTTTGGCCGCCGCGGCAATGGCGTCTTCGGTTTCTGCTTTGCCGGCTTTGGCTACTCTGGCGATGACCTCACCGGTAGCCGGGTTCAGCACATCAAACGTCGTGTCCAGCGTTTTCCATATGCCGTTGACCAGATAACCGGTCTGAAAAAGGTGATTATCCTGAAGCGCCTGGGTTGTCATGTGTCCTCCCTTCCTGAATGTAAGAGCATGCTGGAATAAGTATAGCCACAAAAAAACCGACGCTTTTGGCGTCGGCTTTTTTACTTCAGTCAGTTATCCGTAAGGGCGTTCTGATAGCGATGCAGCATAAACACCAGCCGTCCTACCGGCTCTGTCACCTGAGGCGGTGCTTCCCAGACTTTCAGCTTCTCCTGGTAGATATCCAGCTCTTCAAGCAGTTGCTTAAAGTAACGACGTCGTTTGTCATCGCTGGAGGCAGAAAGCACGTGGTCGGCCGTCCGACGCAGCTGGCGATGGAAAGCCGACAGATCGTCATTGATGGGCACGGGGGCATTACGTAAACGCTGGTGCGCGATAATCATGGTCAACGCCAGACGGAACTTGGCGATGTCACCCGGGAACTTGTTCAGCAGTAAAAACAGCTGCTGATAGAGCGCCGGCAGGTGGTTCTCTTTGCGACGCGCGGTATTGGTGGTCATGGACGACACGGCAGCCGAGACAAACTGATTCAACAGCACGCGGCCCGTCCGTGCCTGAGAGTTATCCCGCACCAGCAGAATGACCATCATCGCCAGGAAACAACCCACCAGCTGACCTAAGGCGCTGTCTAAGAACTGGCTGAAATGGAAGGTCATCGGGTTATCCAGCACAATGATGTTAATCGTACTGGCCAGGGCACCCAATGAACCCAGCCGACGTTTTTGCACTTCGATTCCGATAAAGAACGCCATCACCGCGAGGCTAATACAGAGCAGTAACATGCTCTGCTGGGTCGAGGGAATGATCACCAGAAAATAGAACGCGCCAATCGGCAGTGCAGCAATTGTGCCGAACAGGAAATCAATGGCCACCATGCGCGGATTCGGAAGACGCATCGCCAGCGCGGTAACAACGGCGATCATCACCATCGCGCCGCTGCCGGAGGTCCAGCCGGTCCACAGCCAGAACAGCGTGCCGAGCATACAGGCAAGCGTTGTACGCCAGAAGTTAACCATTGCGTGATGGCGTTCGGCGGATTCTGCCTTGATCACCACTTCACCCTGCAGCACCTCTTCTTCTACCGCGCTGATTTTGGTGTTACTGATCACACCGCGTTTCAGCAACAGGTAGCGCGTCGCGGCCCCGACCCAGGTATAGATCGTCACTGGCGTATCACGATCCCCGGTCCAGGCAATGACCCGGCGCATGCGTTTAAGCTGTTTGTGTACGTCCTGCACGGTTTCCACCGGCTCCGCAAACAGCTCGCGGAAGGTATCGGTTACCGCGTCCGGGCGGGTGTTTTGGATCAGATAGGTTTCACACGCCTGGGTAATCAGCGTTAAGGAGACGGTGTTGATGGCTTTAAGGCGGCGGTTGGCACGGGCCCAGCGCGAAGACTCCATGTTCAGATTGCTGCGCATCCCTTCCAGCGCCGTGGTGCGGCGCACCAGCGCGCTCCAGGCTTTATCCACCTCTTCGCTGTCACCATGCTTAATGCAGAGCTGCATCAACTGATACTGGGCAACAATCAGCGCATCCAGTTCACGATCCACTTCCTGCTTAATGGAGCGAGGAGAGAAAAGCAGGTCAGCGACAATGGCACTGACAATACCGATGACAATTTCACTGCAGCGTTCAACGGCAAACTGTGGGGCAAGCAGCGGTTCGCTTTGAATGGTGATGATAATAATCAGCGCGGTATAACCGGCCAGCCCCCAGGCGTAGGAGTTCTCCACTTTCACCAGCGACGAGAGCCAGGTGCAGAAGCCCGCCCAGATACAGCACACCATCAGCATCAGCAGCGGCGTGCGGATCATCAATATGATGATGGTCAGTGCGGCGAAACAACCGATAAATGTCCCAATGATGCGCAGCATCCCACGGTAGCGGATCGCTCCGGAGTAAGGTTCCCCGCCCGCAGCAAAGGCAGGCCCTGCCGCGACAATCGCCGCCGTCAGTACGGCCCAGCGGGGGGTTTCCAGCTGAAAGTGGAAGCCGACAAACAGCGCCAGCACAATGGCACACGCCAGCTTAACGGCGAAGCGAATGTGCTGGCTGGCGATGGAAAAGATACCCATAACGATTAACCAAACTCGCGCAGGCGATGGGCAATTTTACGGAAGATAGAGTCCTGGCTGGCGTCACGGTCTTTTTCACCGGTGATCACCACCGTCGCCGTGGTCCCGGCAGGCCACAGATTGCCCTGCTGTTCATCCAGATGGATACGCACCGGCACACGCTGGGCCAGACGTACCCATTCCAGGTTGGAATCCACCGTCGCCATCCCTTTAGTATCGTTAGAGCTGCTGGAGTTAGTGACCCCCGCGGCTACGCTGTCGACGGTGCCTTTCAGCACACGATTGCTGCCAAGCGGCGTAATTTCAGCCCGGAACCCCGGACGCACGCCTTCCAGTTTGGTCTCTTCCATATAGGCGAGCACGTAGAAGGAGTTCTGTTTAACCAGCGCCACGGCGGTTGAGCCGCGGGTGATAAACTCCCCGGCATAAACATTCAGGTTGGTGATCCAGCCATCGGCTGGTGCGCGGATCACGGTGCGCTCAAGATCGAGCCGGGCAAGATCGCGCGTCGCTTGCGCTTTGGCCAGCTGATGCAGCACGGTTTGCAGGACGTTATTGGACTGGTCAATCTCTTCGCGGGACATCGCCTGAACACCCAGTTGGTTACGGCGACCTGCCTCACGGCGTTTCTCGGAAGCCAGCGCCTGATAATAGGCCACATCCGCTTCAGCTTCTTCTAACGCTTTCTGATAACGCGGCTGGTCGATGGTGAAGAGTACCTGATCTTTTTTCACCAGCTGGTTATCGTGGACATTGACCGCAGTGATGAGACCCGCCACGTCGGGGGCGATTGCCACGACATCGGCGCTAAAGCGCGCATCTCGCGTCCACGGTGATTCAGTGTAATAGACCCAGGCGCGGAAAATAGCGATGAACGCGAGGATAACGAGCGCCATGGTGATGGCAGTGCGGGAGATTTTTCTTGTTAGCGTTTTCACATCAACCTCAGACAAACATGCGCGATATCAGGTAAAACAGGCAGCAATACAGCGCGGTATTGAACAATGCAGGATGCCAGACAAAATCGTAGATCCCGGTGGGGACCAGCACCTTGCGCACCAGCCAGAAAATCGCCAGTGATAAAAGAAGCTCGAAAAATATCGGTGGGAACGACAAACCGAACACCACGATAACGGGAAACAGACTCATGTTGACCTTGATTAGAGAGAGTGCAGGCTTCAGACTTTTTTAGCGCACGCCACCGCAGGAGAGCAAGAAACGCCGGGCGAGAATGGCGCAGCCGTTATGTAATTAATAATATATTAACGTAACTGTTATGCTGTTATCTATAATATGTGATCTAAATCACTTTTAAGTCAGAGTTAACAATGGAACGTCTAAAACGGATGTCGGTCTTTGCCAAAGTGGTTGAACTTGGCTCTTTTACCGCCGCTGCACGTCAGCTTCAGATGAGCGTCTCTTCCATCAGCCAGACCGTGTCCAAACTGGAAGATGAGCTGCAGGTCAAGCTACTCAACCGCAGCACCCGCAGCATTGGGCTGACGGAAGCGGGTAAGATTTACTATCAGGGTTGTCGCCGCATGCTGCTCGAAGTGCAGGATGTGCACGAACAACTTTACGCCTTCAACAACACGCCTATCGGTACGCTGCGCATCGGTTGTTCTTCAACTATGGCACAAAATGTTCTCGCCGCCATGACCGCTGACATGCTGAAAGAGTACCCGGGATTAACCGTCAATCTGGTCACGGGCATTCCCGCCCCGGACCTGATTGCCGACGGGCTGGACGTGGTGATCCGCGTGGGGGCATTACAGGACTCCAGCCTCTTCTCCCGGCGGCTAGGCAGTATGCCAATGGTGGTCTGCGCCTCGAAAAGCTATCTGGCTCAGTACGGGGTACCGGAGAAACCCGCCGATCTCACCAACCACTCCTGGCTGGAGTACAGCGTTCGCCCCGACAATGAATTTGAGCTGATTGCCCCGGAAGGGATTTCCACCAGACTGCTGCCGGAAGGACGGTTCGTCACCAACGATCCGATGACTATTTCGCGCTGGCTGGTGGCCGGTGCCGGGATCGCGTATGTGCCGTTAATGTGGGTGATCAACGAGATCAACAGCGGTGTACTGGAGATCCTCTTCCCGCGCTATCAATCCGATCCGCGTCCGGTGTACGCGTTGTATACCGAGAAAGACAAACTGCCGCTCAAGGTTCAGGTGTGCATAAACTATCTGACCGAGTATTTTGTGGACGTGGCGGAGTTGTTTCAGGGAATGCGCGAAAGACGAAAGGAATAACCTTTAATTTCCGAAATGTATATTTGTGATGAATATTCCAGGATGATACAGACCGTCATTCAGGAATATTCCTTCGCCCCTGCCAGGAATAGCGAATTGACACTGCCGCCATCTGCGCCTTACCTTATAAACAGTCTGACAGTCAGGCTGTTATTAATTTGTTACCGATATGAATAATAAAATGTATTTCTCAGGATGACGTTAAACAAGGAAAAGAAATGAATATATTTGAACAAACACCGCCTTCACGCAGGCGCTATGGACTCGCCGCGTTCATTGGTTTGATTGCAGGGATTGTCTCCGCCTTCGTAAAATGGGGAGCAGAGGTGCCGCTTCCGCCGCGAAGCCCTACCGATTTATTCACCAGCGCATGCGGACCGGAGCAATTAATAAGAGCCGCAGGTCAGATTGATTGCTCCCGCAATTTTTTAAATCCTCCTTATGTATTTTTACGCGACTGGCTGGGCATTGCTGACCCTAACGCCGCGGTTTATACCTTTGCCGGCCATATATTTAACGCGGTCGGCGTAACACATATTATTTTCTCTATCGTCTTTGCTGTAGGGTATTGTGTAGTTGCTGAAGTCTTCCCGAAAATTAAACTCTGGCAAGGTTTACTGGCGGGTGCGTTAGCACAGCTTTTTGTTCACATGATCTCCTTCCCGCTGATGGGGCTGACACCCCCGCTGTTCGAACTGCCCTGGTACGAACACGTCTCAGAGATCGTGGGGCATTTGATCTGGTTCTGGTCGATTGAAATCATTCGTCGTGACCTACGCAACCGCATCACGCACGAGCCCGACCCGGAGATCCCGCTGGGTAACGCACGTTAAAAAAAATGGCGCGACTTTTACAGTCGCGCCATTTTTTCAGATTGATTCAGGTCAGGCGGTGCCGCCCACCGTCAGGTTATCCACTTTCAGCGTTGGCTGACCGACGCCAACCGGCAGGCTCTGGCCCTCTTTACCGCAAACACCAACGCCGTTATCCAGTTTCAGATCGTTACCGACCATGGAGATCTGCTGCATGGCTTCAATACCGGAGCCAATCAGGGTCGCCCCCTTCACCGCTTTGGTCACTTTGCCTTTCTCAATCAGATACGCTTCTGAAGTGGAGAAGACGAACTTACCAGAGGTGATATCCACCTGACCGCCACCAAAGTTTGGCGCGAAGATGCCGTAATCAACGGACTCGATGATCTCCTGCGGTGTGGATTTACCCGGCAACATGTAGGTGTTTGTCATACGCGGCATCGGCAGATGCGCGTAGGATTCACGACGGCCGTTGCCCGTTGGCGCAACGCCCATCAGACGCGCGTTGAGTTTGTCCTGCATGTAGCCTTTCAGGACGCCATTTTCGATCAGCACGTTGTACTGCCCGGGCGTACCTTCATCGTCGATTGAAATCGAGCCACGGCGATCCTGCATCGTGCCGTCATCAACCACGGTACAGAGTTCAGATGAGACGCGTTGTCCCATCTGGCCGCTGAATACGGAGGTGCCGCGACGGTTAAAATCGCCTTCCAGACCGTGGCCCACCGCTTCGTGCAGCAGCACACCAGGCCAGCCTGCGCCAAGTACCACCGGCAATGTACCGGCGGGTGCCGCCACGGCAGACAGGTTCACCAGCGCCATGCGCACGGCTTCTTTTGCCCACGCGTCAGCGCGTGCTTCACCGTCAACATCGCCCAGGAACCAGTCATAACCAAAACGACCGCCGCCACCGCTTGAACCGCGCTCACGTTTACCGTCGTCTTCAACCTGCACGCTGACAGAAAGACGTACCAGCGGACGCACATCCGCTGCCAGCGTGCCGTCTGTCGCCGCGACCAGGATCAGTTCATAGACACCGCTCAGGCTGGCAGAAACTTCCTGCACGCGTTTATCCGCAGCGCGTGCGACTTTATCCACGCGACGCAGGATATCCAGTTTCTCTTCACGGCTCATGCTCTGCAGGGGATCGATACTGGTATAGAGCGCAGAGTGCTGCACTTCACCCAGCGTCTTCACGCGACCGTCACCGGTTTCGCGCACGATAGTCCGCGCAGCCAGCGCGCTCTGCTCCAGTGCGGCCAGGCTAATCTGGTCGGCATAAGCAAAACCGGTTTTCTCGCCGCTGACGGCACGTACACCGACACCCTGGTCAATGTTATAAGAGCCATCTTTAATGATGCTGTCTTCTAAAACCCAGGATTCGTGATAGCTCGACTGGAAATAGAGATCGCCGTAGTCGAGACGGCGTTCGGTCAGTTGACCAAGAATGGAGAACAGGTCCTGATGGCTCAGGCCGTTCGCTGCGAGCAAATGTTCACTTACCAGGTTCAGACTCATCGTATTGCTACTCGTTCGTTGCCGCCCGTGGCGGTATATAAATCGTATTTATTGAGAGTGAGGCAATTACCTGCCCACGTCAAATCATTGCTGTGCATCTTTGCGCGGCTGGCGCAGCACTTCATTAATCTGCGGTTTATCCACCGGCCCGGTGATGCGATAGCGCAGAATAGAGACTTTGCTCCACAGCGGCCCCAACACTTTACTGGCGGCAAACACCGCCGCACCGACAATCGGGTTCACCACAAAAGCCGCCGCCACGCCGACGGTGGCAGAAATTTCAGGTGCCACCACCGCTTCCATATCCAGTTCGCGGCGCACGAGGTTGACCGAGCCTTTCATCGCAATATCCGCTTCCAGGCCGTCCACCAGCGTATCGTCGGTATGCAGCACCCCGTCTTTGATCCATGCCGTACTGCGGATAGAGTCGTAATAGAAACCTTCGCTGAAGGTATCGCTAAAGTCGAAACGCAGCTTACGCAGCAGGGCATCAAAGCTCAACAGACGCAGTATCTGGCCCGCATGCCCGGTACTCACATCGGCAATCTCACCCTTGCCAAAGCGGGTTTTCAGAATGCCGTTCAGCGAGGCTTCATCCGGCGTCCACGGTGCCGCACGCCAGTGGAGATCGTAATTCACGTCAAATGATGACCCCCGCAGCGGCGTGCTGATGCCAAAGAAGTTAGCCACGGAATCCAGTTTATTGCCCTTGATGTCACCCTTCAAAGAGGTTCGCTGCTCGCCCGGGTTATTAACCCACTCCCCGGCGGCCCTCAGACGGCCAAAGCCGGTGTCGATAAGTCCGCCCGCAAGGCTCAGCGTATTCCCCTTAATGGCGAAATCGCCGTCAATACGGCCATACTTTTGACCCCAAAGCCAGCACTCAGCACAGCGTAGCTGGAGATCGGGCCAGCCGCTGAAGTCGATACGGGTTGGGTTATTCAACGGCGCCGTATTTGACGGATGATCTTTTCCGCTCGCGGTGGCCGGGTTGTAGTAGAGATAGCGAATCGCCGCCTGCCACGGCGCATTGTCGCGCATGGTCAGCGTGCCATTGATCTCGCGGCCCTGGGCTTCGACTTTTGACCCGTTCGCCGTTGGCTGCGAAACAATGCTCAGGTTATTCCACTGCTGTCCACCCAGCATCAGCGACGGCGTACGAACAGTAATGCTCTGCGGGAACTGGGCAGCCTCATCAACGTTTTGGCCCACGCCCTTCTGGAACAGGGCCAGCCACTCGGCCCCGTCCATTGGCGGCAGATTAAGCTCAATGCCGGTGTGATCGGGCAGCGGCGGCGTGGTGCGGCTGTCCGTCGTCCAGATGGCTCTGTCGAGCGTGAGCTTACGGTTAAGCAGCCAGCGGCTGTTGAAATGGTTTTTCTCACCCGCACTGCCGGTCAGCGCGAAGCTGTTAAGATTGCCATCGACGTTAACCTTTATTGGCAGCGGTTGACCGGACGATTTATCCAGCGGTGCAGGCAACTGGCTCTGAATGTTTTTCAGATCGCCGGTGATATCAACTTTATAGCGCGCACCGGCGTGATAAGGCAGTTCAATTGCCACCTTGCCATTCCAGGAGACTGCACCGTTAACGGACTCCTCAATCGGCTTTGGCAGAACATCCATGCGCGATGGCTGCCAGTTGCCGTCCAGGTTGACGGCTACCTGATAAGCTTTCTCGCCCTCGGTGGTCGAGAAATCAATATTCACAGGCTGATTAAACCAGCTGGCCGTGAGCGGCTCGCTCTTCAGGTTACCGTTCTCAAAGCTAAACTGCCCGCTGAGGTTCTTCAGGGTGCTTTCAAGCGGCTTAATATACAGGCTGTTGTTATTGAGACGGACGTCGCCTTTGGCGGTGGTCATTTCACCGTCGAGCGGGATATCAAGATGTAAGCGAGCACTCACATCGCCATCCAGCTGCAGCTGCTGAAGGGTGGCTGCCAGTGACTCTTTCAGCGGCGTGTCTTCAAAATAGGGGCCGACTGCTTTCCCGGGGCCGTTAATGTCGGCATCAATCAAAAGCTTCTCTTTTGAGTAATCCGGAATGTTTGCCGTCAGGTTACTGGCCGTTACGCCGCCCAGCGCCACGTTGTCTGCCTTCATCCATAATCCGTCATTGATAAAATTAAGTTCAATGTCGAGATTTTTCAGCGCAGGCCAGCCCGGCTGGAAGGCGAAGGTGGCGTTATGCAGCGGCACCAGCACCTGGAATTGACCTTCATTGTGCTTGTACGGGAAAAGATGCGGATTACCGCCGTAGACCAGGGTGGCATTATCCGCCTGACCGCCCTGGATCGCGCCGCTCAGATAGTCCACCAGCGCTTTGCCCATCAGGTTCTCGGGGAAGTAGCGCCAGGCCTGAGAACCGTCGTTAGTGCTGATCCCGGCCAGAATACCCAGCCACGGCTCTTCACCTTCAGGCTGCAGATAGCGGAAATCGCCACGCGCATGCACCGCTTTGGCTTTCACATCGATATGGCGCCCATCCAGCTGGAAACCTTTATCGTTACGCAGCCAGTTGAGCACCGCATTGCCTTGTTCAATTTCCAGCGGCGCACGGAAGACCGTTTCGTAAGGCATTTTGGCGTCATGCATATCGACCGTTAGCCTGCCGTTCTCAACGCTCCCTTCCAGCTTACCGCTGAAGTTTTCCGCCCCCGGTAACATCTTCCACTGCTTCCAGGCCAGACCTTTCCATGCGGCCTGAAAACGGGTCTTTTCCGTGGCCTGAAGCGGGATATCCAGCGCCAGCGAATCTATCTTTCCGCTTGGCTGCGTTGCCAGCCAGATCTCACCCAGGTCCGGAGAGAGCTTGGCGGCCATCGAGCGCAGACCTTCTATTGCGGCCAGATCAAGGTTGCTGGCGCGAATACGCAGCTCGTCACTGCGTTTGCTGGTCGCCCCACCGACATCCTGCTCCGGCATCCAGGCCAGCGTCAGAGCACCGCGCGGCCAGGGTTTGTTATCCATGGTGATGCGTGTGTCCGGAATGGCAAACTGCCAGCCCTCTTTCTCTTTCGTCACGTGCGCGGTGAGGTTATCGACCGAAAGTTGATGCTGCTGTTTTTCGCCCTTCCAGCTTGCGCCACCCTGCTTAAGCCAGATATCGCCGCTGGCAAATACCCCTTTCGTCAGGGTCATCCAGCCTTCAAGGCTAAAACGGGCGGTTTCCAGCTGCATATTTTGCTGTAACCAGTCGCCGAGCCACGGCTTAACATCCACGTCGTCGGCCTGCAGCCATACCTTGCCGTTATTTAACAAACCGTCGTCGTCGCGCAGATCCATACGAACCTGCATCACGCCGTGCTGGCCGTTCAGGCTGGAGAGATTCACCTGTCCTTCCGCGCGATGGCGTTCTTTGCCGTTGAGCCAGGTCAGCTGTGGGATCGCCAGTTCAGCGCGCTGCCCGGAGAGGGTAATAAAGCTCACTTCGCTGTCGCGCAGATCGAAATGATCGAACTGACGCAGGAAGAGATCGCTGAAGCGGTTGGTTTCAAGGCTCTGATTGCTGTCGCCGCCGGACAGCGGGGTATTGGTCAGAAACTGAAGCTGATAAAAGGTGAGATCGCGGAACTGCCAGCGAAAATGGAGCAGGCTTTGCCAGACATCCAGCGCCAGGGTGACGCGTTTGATTTTCAGATAGCCGCCATCTTTCAGGCTGGCATTGATATCCCGGACATCAAGCGTCGGGCCAAAATTCTGCCAGCTGGCGCTTATCTGGCTCACGTCCACCGGGACACCGGTGGTGGATTCGATTTTTGCCAGCAGCTGCGGACGCCAGCTGTCCAGATGCGGTAAAACGAGGCGCAGCCCGCTCACGAGCAACGCGACAATCACGACCAGCGTTGCCCCTGTAAGCAATAAAATCCCCGGCAATCGCCTCACTCATCTCTCCTTGTCAGCTTTGGTCACGCGGCGTACCGCGTCTTACATCATCACGACGTCAAACTGCTCCTGGTTATAGAGCGGTTCGATTTGAACTTTTACCTGTTTGCCGACAAAGATTTCCACTTCCGCCAGCGCGTGCGACTCTTCGCCTTTCAGCGCTTCAGCCACCGCAGGGGAAGCATAGACCAGAAAACGATCGGAGTCGTAGGCATGATGAACGCGAACGATTTCACGCATGATCTCGTAGCAGACGGTCTCAACCGTCTTTACTGTGCCACGTCCGTGGCAGGTTGGGCATTCATTGCACAGCACGTGCTCCACGCTTTCGCGGGTACGCTTACGCGTCATTTCCACCAGCCCCAGCTGTGAGAAGCCGTTGATGCTGGTTTTCACGCGATCTTTACTCAGCGCCTGCTCCAGCGAGTGCAGCACACGACGGCGATGGTCTTCATTACTCATATCGATAAAGTCGATGATGATAATGCCACCCAGATTGCGCAGGCGAAGCTGGCGGGCGATGGCCTGCGTGGCTTCGATGTTGGTATTAAAGATGGTGTCATCCAGGTTGCGATGACCGACAAACGCGCCGGTGTTGATATCCACCGTCGTCATCGCTTCGGTCTGATCGATGATCAGATAGCCGCCGGACTTCAGTTCAACCTTGCGTTCCAGCGCTCGCTGGATCTCATTTTCGACGTCATAGAGATCGAAGATAGGCTGACGCCCCGTGTAATGCTCCAGCAGGCCAGGCATTTCGGGAATGTATTCGGCGGTAAATTCCAGCAGTGCTTCATAGGTCAGGCGGGAATCCACGCGAATTCTGTCGAGCTGTGCATCGGCAAAATCACGCAGGACGCGCTGAGCCAGCGCCAGTTCGCCGTAAAGCTGGTAGCGGGTCTGGTTGCGTTTTTTACGCTCCATGACTTTGGTCCAGACGCGCTTGAGGTAGGCCGCATCAGACGCCAGATCGTCTTCACTGATCCCTTCTGCGGCGGTACGGATGATAAACCCGCCCTGTTCATCGCAGTAAGCGCTGACCACTTTCTTAAGACGCTCGCGCTCGCTTTCGCTCTCAATGCGCTGCGAAACGCCCACGTGGGACGCGCCAGGCATAAAGACCAGATAACGGGAAGGCAAGGTAATGTCGGTAGTCAGACGGGCGCCTTTTGTGCCCAGCGGATCTTTGACGACCTGGACCATCAGATCCTGACCCTGACGCACCAGTTCGGAGATATCGCGCACGGCAAACTGCTTTTGCTCTTCGCCCGCGACGCACTCGGTATGCGGCATAATGTCGGAGGCATGTAAAAATGCCGCCTTATCCAGTCCAATATCTACAAAAGCCGCCTGCATACCCGGTAGTACACGACTGACACGACCTTTGTAGATATTGCCTACTATTCCGCGCCGCGCTTCACGCTCAATATGAATTTCCTGAAGAATGCCACCATCAATATAGGCCACACGGGTTTCCGATGGCGTTACGTTTACCAACAATTCAGCCGTCATAATTATCCCTTCCCTCACGCAGTGAGTTAAAATTGCTCAGCAACTCATACGTTTCCACCAGCGGTAAGCCGACTACGGCGTGATAGCTGCCATTAATCTTCCTGACAAAACAGCCACCCAGCCCCTGAATACCGTATGCACCTGCCTTATCCATCGGTTCACCGCTGGTGATATAAGCGGCGATCTCGTCGTCGGTAAGCACTCTGAATGTCACGTCCGTCACCACCAGGCAATCCAGCACGTGCTGGCTGTCCGCCAGCGCGACGGCGGTCATTACCTGATGTGTTTGTCCGGACATTTTGCGCAGCATGCGCGCCGCATGTTCAGCGTCGTGCGGTTTCTCAAGCACTTCACCGTTAAGAATAACGATGGTATCTGCCCCCAGCACCGGCAAGTCACGCGGCGTTTGCGCCACGCCTGCCTTCGCTTTCTCACGCGCCAGCCGAGAAACGTACTGCTGAGCACTTTCGCCTTCAGCGCGTTTCTCTTCGATGCCCGTAACGATGCGTTCAAAGGAGACGCCCAGTTGAGTGAGCAACTCCTGACGACGCGGAGAACCAGAAGCAAGATATAGAGACGTCATAGAAACCTTTTATTGCACAGCAAACTGCTGGCGAACCTTACGCATCAGCAGGAACAGCCACGGCCAGAGCACACCGTTTACTACACTACTCCAGAACACTTCCGGTCGGAAAGAGACGTTGATCACTAAAAACTCTGCCCAGAAAACAACGATATCCGCAGCAAGCGACAACAACATCACCACCAGCGCCTGTTGCCAGAGCGCGAGGTTACGAAAGAGCTGGAATTTAAGTGCGACGAGGTACGCAATAATACTCATGGACAAGGCGCGCACGCCAAGCGTAGAGCCACTAATGAGATCCAGTATGGCACCCATCACAAAACCTGTGCCGACATTTACGCGGTGCGGCAGGGCAAGGATCCAGTAGAGCAAAATGAGCAATACCCAGTTTGGCCGGAAAACGAGAATGTCGTCCGGCCAGGGCATGATTTGCAGTAACAGCGCAATGAGAAATGAGAGCCAGATAACCCAGCGTCCCTGGCTACGGTAACTTGCCACTACTGCCCTCCCGAGGAGAGTTTAGGCGGTGGCGGTGCATCCGGCAGCGGTTGCGTTAGCCCCGTAGCAGGGGCCGGTACTGGCGCAGGGGGTCCCATGGCATCCGGTGCCGGCAGAACCTGCGGCATCATTTGCATCAGGCGTTCATTCGCGACGCGATGAACATCTTCAGGCGTCATGGGGTTAGCACCATTGCGGTCGGCGCCCCACAGCAGCAGCAGGTAGCGAAGACGCTGTAAACCTGCGGTTGGACGCGCCTGAATCACGGTATAGGCACGCTGCGTATCAAGCTTCACCGAAGAGACAACCGCAACCGGATACCCTTCAGGGAAACGTCCACCCAGACCCGACGTCACCAGAACGTCGCCCACACGAATGTCCGTGTTAGCCGGCAGATGTTCCAGCTGGAGATCGTCGGTACACCCGTTACCGGCCGCGATGACGCGAATGTCATTACGCAGTACCTGAATCGGCAGCGCATGCGTGGCATCGCAGATCAGCAGAACGCGGCTGGTCAGTTTGGCCACAGCAACAACCTGGCCTACAACGCCTTTATCACTGATAACAGGCTGACCTTCATACACACCGTTCACGCTTCCTTTGTCGATCACCACCTGATCGCTGTAAGGATCGTTGACGGTGGAGATCACCTGCGTCACCATCTTCTGCTCATCCTGACGCAGCGGCGAGCCAAGCAGCTCGCGCAGACGCGCGTTTTCCTGCTTATATTGTCCCAGCATCAGCAGCTCGCTGTTTTTCAACAGCAGTTCCTGACGTAATGCCCGGTTTTCGAGTTCGAGTTGGTCACGTGAAGACAACGTTTGAGAAACGGAGTCGAGCAACTCACGGGGACCATTTGAAATAAAGTAGAAAGGACTGACGGCGGTATCCATGTACGTTCTGATCTGACTGAACGTACCGAGGCGGCTATCGGCAATAATGACCCCAAGCGCAACCAGGACCGCCAGAATGAGGCGAAACTGTAGCGATGGGCCACGGCTAAAAATTGGCTTCATAGGCTATGCGTATTCTCGTGTCAGAGAGAAAGGGTAGCGATACGCTACCCTTTCACAATGACTACTCTTCGCTGAACAAGTCGCCGCCGTGCATGTCGATCATTTCCAGCGCCTTGCCACCACCACGGGCGACGCAAGTCAGTGGATCTTCTGCAACTACGACAGGAATACCTGTCTCTTCCATTAACAGGCGGTCGAGGTTACGCAGCAGCGCACCACCACCGGTCAGAACCATACCGCGCTCGGAGATGTCAGACGCCAGTTCTGGTGGGCACTGTTCCAGGGCAACCATCACTGCGCTCACGATACCGGTCAGAGGTTCCTGCAGCGCTTCCAGAATTTCGTTGGAGTTCAGGGTAAAGCCGCGTGGAACACCTTCAGCCAGGTTACGGCCGCGAACTTCGATTTCACGCACTTCATCGCCCGGGTAAGCGGAACCGATTTCATGCTTGATACGCTCAGCGGTCGCTTCGCCGATCAGGGAACCGTAGTTACGACGCACATAATTAATGATGGCTTCGTCGAAACGATCGCCACCGATACGCACGGAAGAGGAGTACACCACGCCGTTCAGGGAGATAACGGCCACTTCAGTGGTACCACCACCGATATCCACCACCATAGAACCGGTCGCTTCAGAAACAGGCAGACCCGCACCGATTGCCGCCGCCATTGGCTCTTCAATCAGGAACACTTCACGCGCGCCTGCACCCTGGGCTGATTCACGGATTGCACGACGTTCAACCTGGGTGGCGCCAACCGGCACACACACCAGAACACGCGGGCTTGGGCGCATGAAGCTGTTGCTGTGAACCTGCTTGATGAAGTGCTGAAGCATTTTTTCAGTCACGAAGAAGTCAGCGATAACGCCGTCTTTCATTGGGCGGATTGCGGCGATGTTGCCAGGGGTACGTCCCAGCATCTGCTTCGCGTCATGACCCACCGCGGCTACGCTTTTCGGCGAGCCGGCACGATCCTGACGAATGGCCACAACGGAAGGCTCATTCAATACGATGCCTTGTCCTTTAACGTAAATAAGGGTATTCGCGGTACCCAGGTCAATGGACAGGTCATTGGAAAACATGCCACGAAATTTTTTCAACATACTAAGGGATAATCCTGAAAGCTGGGGCGGAAAACAAAATCCGCTTACTTTACCAACCACACGCAGCAGCGACAAGGCGCAAAAATCATCTGCAGCGGTGAAAATTTGTGCAGTACGTATCCTGATGTTACAAATCTTTCCCTGATTCCCTCAGGGCTGAGTACACAGTAGCGTCCCTCACTGACATTTGTAACCCGCTAAAGGTCGTTCACTGGCTTTTTGCTCGTCATACTCAAAGCTACAGGCGCGATATTCTACGTGAAAACGGATTAAACGGCAGGTCAAACAGAGTATCTTTGCAAATATTTTTTCACATTGGTGTCAAGCGGCTGAGAGGAGGCAAAAAAATCCCCCTGACCGCCCGTCACACCGCGCTCTGTCAACATCTGCCATTCGCTTCTGGAGCGCACGCCCGTGGCAAAGACTTGTGTTCGCGTTCCCTTGCACGCTTCCACCAGACTCTGTACCAGCAGCTGGTTTTCCGTGCGCTTTTCAATGTTCCTTACCAGCCCTGGATGCAGCTTTAATAACTCCACATCCAGTTCCTTAATCCAGTTAGTACTGACCAGCGTTAAACCCGCCTGCGTGACCGCGACACGGGCACCTAGCGCATTAATCAACCGTACTACCGGACGTAACCGGCTGATGTGTTGACCCACATCCGCCTCAGCAAGTTCAAAAATAATGTGTTTGCGTTGCGATTTTTCGCATTGCATTAATGTATCACGCAACCAGCGCTGAAAACGCGGGCGAATTAACGACTCCACGGTAACCTGTAGCGCCAGGTTTTCTTCGGGCCAGAAGGATAAAAACGGCATGAGTCGGGTGATCTGCTGGCGGTCGTACTCTTCAGAAAGCCCAAACTGTAGCACCATCGGCAAATATTCCGCGGAGATGACCTCTTCCGTACCGTCAAAAATACGGCACATCAGCTCACGGTGATGAACGTTCCCGTTTTTCATCACCGCCGGTTTTTGATAAATGCGCGGCCCGCCGCGGCTGAGCATTTGCTCTATTAACGTTCTCCAGCGCACATTGCCGCGCCCTTTTTCCGGTAACGAATCGTCGTATACTGCCCAGCCGTTAGCGCCCTGCAACACGGCGTTGCGGGTTGCCGCTTCAGCATGTTCCATCACCTGTTCCGTCGACTGGCCGCCGCGCCATGCACAGATGCCCATATGAACCATATCGTCCCTGTCGAGCATTTTGCTCTGCGGCAGCGCATCCACCGCTTTCAGCAGCTGGCTGGCGATGCTTTCTGACTCTTTCAGCGTACGGTGAGGCAGCAGCACGGCAAAGTCGCTGCGGTGATAACGGGCCAGCAGCGCACCCGGATAACGCATAATAAAGGTGGAGAGCAGGTTGATCAGCGTAAAGAGATTCTCTTCCGCCACGCGCTGTCCCCAGGTGTCGCGCAGCAGATCGAAATCGGGCAGGCGAATCATCATGACAACACCGTGCGTCCCGACTTTTTCCGGATCGTCCAGCAACGTGGCCAGTTGATTATCAAAGAAAAGACGGTTATTGAGCCCGGTTTTATTATCCTGCGCAGCGTAAGAGCGGATGAGCGTGTCCATACGGCTGCGCTGGTCGCTGGCGAACTGAATTTCTGAGAGCAGCGTATCCAGCGCACTGCTGGCACGCGCAGGCCATTCATGGATCGAGCCACGCACCTGCGGGCCGCGTTCACCGTTCAGTATTCGCACGGAACGCATCTCCAGCAGTTCCTGACCAGAGAGCTGACGGCGCAGCCAGCGAACCGCGAGAAAAATCAGCAGGACAATAAACGCGACGGCGACGGTGAGCGGCGCGGTGGTCATCATCGAGCGGAAGTAGCTGGCCATCGGATCGAGGTAGACCATGTTTATGGTCATGCCCGGGTTTTTAAGGGAGTGCACCGTCACTTCCCGGTACTGGCTTACCACGCCCGCAGGCCGATAGCTGTCCTGCCGGGAATGGCTTAAAACGTTATGCTTTCCCTGCAGAATGTCGATTTGGACAATATCGACAGGCACCATCAACTCATCCAGCTCGCGGGACAGCGCCGGCAGCGGGGTGGTGAGGAGACGATTATCAATCACCGACGCGACAGACTGCACCCGATTAACCAGCTTGTCCTGAATGGCGTTATAAAAGCTCAGAGAACAGCCAAGGAGCGTGACAAAAATGGTTAGCCCCGTCAGTAAGGTGATAAAAGCCGAGAACTTCGTCGTTAATCGCATCCTTGAGATAACTCCGTGGGTTGAGGGGGTAGCGAGTAAGCGCTAACTTGCATTTCAAATGCGGCATACTATCAAACCTGGCGTATCTGGCAATTTATTGCGTTAAATCGGCATTGCTTTTCCCTGAGGGAGTATAGTCTTCAGGAGCTATTTTCCAATCATCTGAGTCGTGAGGACCCTGTATGCAGGCTTTGATCTTAGAACAGCAGGACGGCAAAACGCTTGCCTCGGTGCAGGCCGTTGAAGAGAGCCGACTGCCGGCAGGCGAAGTGACCGTCGACATCGACTGGTCCAGTTTAAATTATAAAGATGCGCTGGCTATTACCGGGAAGGGTAAAATCATCCGAAATTTCCCTATGGTGCCAGGTATCGATTTTGCGGGCCGGGTTCATGCGAGCGAAGATCCGCGCTTCCATGCCGGCCAGCAGGTGCTGCTCACGGGCTGGGGCGTGGGTGAAAATCACTGGGGTGGGCTGGCGACACAGGCGCGCGTGAAAGGCGACTGGCTGGTGCCGATGCCACAAGGCCTGGATGGTCGTAAAGCGATGATCATCGGTACCGCAGGCTTTACCGCCATGCTGTGCGTGATGGCGCTGGAAGATGCAGGTATTCGCCCTGAATCGGGTGAGATCGTCGTGACCGGTGCCAGCGGTGGTGTGGGCAGCACGGCGGTGACATTGCTGCACAAACTGGGTTACCAGGTTGCGGCAGTTTCCGGGCGCGAGAGCACCCATGCATACTTGCGTCAGCTCGGCGCTAATCGCATCCTGAGCCGCGACGAGTTTGCCGAAACACGTCCACTGGAAAAACAGCTCTGGGCAGGTGCGGTAGATACCGTCGGTGACAAAGTGCTGGCAAAAGTGCTGGCGCAGATGAACTACGGCGGCTGCGTGGCAGCCTGTGGTCTGGCGGGTGGTTTTGCCCTGCCCACCACCGTGATGCCCTTTATTCTGCGTAACGTTCGCCTGCAGGGTGTTGATTCCGTGATGACCCCGGCGGCGCGCCGCATTGCAGCCTGGGAACGTCTGCAGCGCGATTTGCCGGACACGTTCTTTACTCAGAGCGCAACCGAAATCACGCTTAGCCAGGCGCCTGAATATGCCAGCAAGATCATGGACAACCAGTTCCACGGCCGCGCGCTGGTGAAAATTGCCTAATCTTCAAATTTTCGTGACATATTCGCGCTAATCCCTCTCCTCCGTCATGCTTAGAAAAACGCATGACGGAGGATGCCATGAAAACCCGAAAACTGACGGAAGCCGACGTAACGTCTGAATCTGTCTTTATGTTACAGCGCCGCCAGATCCTGAAAATGCTTGGCATCAGCGCCACCGCACTGACGCTTTCCCCTGCGGCTCATGCCGACCTGCTCGACTGGTTTAAAGGTAACGATCGCCCCAAAGCCCCTTCCGGCGCCCCACTCACCTTTACGAAGCCCGCGCAGTGGCAAAACACACTGACGCTCACGCCGGAAGACAAAGTGACCGGCTATAACAATTTCTACGAATTTGGTCTCGATAAGGCCGATCCTGCGGCCAACGCGGGGAGTATGAAAACCGATCCGTGGACGCTGAAAATCGACGGTGAAGTGGCAAAACCGCTGACGCTGGACCATCACGATCTCACCACCCGTTTTCCACTGGAAGAGCGTATCTACCGCATGCGCTGCGTGGAAGCCTGGTCGATGGTTGTGCCCTGGGTAGGCTTCCCGCTGCATAAACTGCTGGCGATGGTTGAACCCACCAGCAACGCAAAATATGTCTCTTTCCAGACGCGCTACGCCCCGGACGAGATGCCGGGCCAGAAAGATCGGTTTATCGGCGGTGGGGTTGCGTCTCCGTATGTCGAAGGGTTACGGCTCGACGAAGCGATGCATCCTCTTACGCTACTGACCGTCGGTGTTTACGGCAAAGCACTCCCGCCGCAGAACGGCGCGCCTGTTCGCTTAACGGTGCCGTGGAAGTATGGTTTTAAAGGGATTAAATCTATCGTCAGCATTAAGCTCACCCGCGAACATCCACCCACGACCTGGAACCTGGCGGCGCCCGACGAATATGGCTTTTTTGCCAATGTGAACCCGCACGTCGATCATCCCCGCTGGTCACAGGCCACCGAGCGATTTATCGGTTCCGGCGGCGCGCTGGATGTGAAGCGTCAGCCGACACTGCTGTTTAACGGCTACGCTGATGAAGTGGCGTCGCTTTACCGTGGCCTTAATTTACGGGAGAACTTCTGAGTGCGTTTAACGGCAAAACAGATAACCTGGCTGAAAGTGCTGTTGCACTTAGCCGGGTTGCTTCCTTTTATCTGGTTATTCTGGGCCGCCAGCCAGGGGCTTTTTAGCGCTGATCCGGCAAAGGATATCCAGCACTTTACCGGTCGGATGGCTCTGAAATTTTTACTGGCGACCTTGCTGGTGTCACCGTTAGCGCGCTACGCTAAACAGCCATTATTGATTCGCACCCGCCGGCTTTTGGGACTATGGTGTTTTGCCTGGGCGACGCTCCATTTGACCAGCTACGCCTTGCTGGAACTGGGCATTAACAACCTGGCACTGCTGGGCCGCGAACTGGTCACCCGTCCGTACCTGACGTTAGGTATCGTGAGCTGGCTGGTGTTACTGGCATTAGCACTGACATCAACGCAATATGCACAACGTACATTGGGCAGGCGCTGGCAACTGCTGCACAACTTCGTCTATCTTGTCGCGATCCTCGCCCCCATCCATTATCTGTGGTCGGTGAAGATCCTCTCCCCGCAGCCCATACTCTACGCGCTGCTGGCTGTGGCGCTTTTAGCATGGCGTTACAAGAAGTTCCGTCAGTGGTTGCGATAATTCGCGAAACTGTGCGTTTTCCCGCAGAATCCCTGTCAACCGCGAATCTTTTTCGGATAGCGGTTGATAATCTTCCCTGATAAGACCAGTATTTAGCTGCCAAATGCTACGAAATCGTTATAATGTGCGACTTTGGTTTACCCGACAGCGGTTTTAGGCCTCTGAAAAGGTGACAATCATGCTTCGAAGGTATATTTTGTTTTTTACCGGAGAATCGCAGGAGATAGCGGCACAATGGCTGATAAGTTCCATATCTTAGTTTTAAACGGACCGAACCTGAACATGCTCGGCACCCGCGAGCCAGAGAAGTACGGCTCGCTAACATTGAGTGAAATTGTTAACCGTCTGAGCACGGAAGCAACGTCGCTGAATGTGGATTTGGATCATTTTCAGTCGAACGCGGAGTACGCAATCATCGACCGTATTCATCAGGCTAAAGACACTGTGGACTATATCCTGATCAATCCGGCCGCGTTTACGCACACCAGTGTTGCTATTCGCGACGCACTGCTCGCAGTGAGTATCCCGTTTATCGAGATCCACCTGAGCAACGTGCACGCCCGAGAGCCGTTCCGCCACCATTCCTATCTATCAGATATCGCCGCTGGCGTTATTTGCGGACTGGGCACTGACGGCTATTCATACGCTTTACAGACAGCGGTAAAACGCTTGTCACAATCACACTAAACAAGAGTACGGAACCCACTCATGGATATTCGTAAGATTAAAAAACTGATCGAGCTGGTTGAAGAATCAGGCATCTCCGAACTGGAAATTTCTGAAGGCGAAGAGTCTGTACGCATCAGCCGTGCAGCCCCAGCCGCTAGCTTCCCGGTAATGCAGCAGGCTTATGCTGCGCCAGTGCAGCAGCCTGCGCTTTCCGCAGCCGTTGCACCAGCAGCTGAAGCCGCACCTGCCGCTGCAGCAGAAATCAGTGGTCACATCGTACGTTCCCCAATGGTTGGTACTTTCTACCGCACCCCGAGCCCGGACGCGAAAGCGTTCATCGAAGTGGGTCAGAAAGTCAACGCAGGCGATACCCTGTGCATCGTTGAAGCGATGAAAATGATGAACCAGATCGAAGCAGACAAATCAGGCACTGTGAAAGCGATTCTGGTCGAAAGTGGTCAGCCGGTTGAATTTGACGAGCCGCTGGTCGTCATCGAGTAACGAGGCGAACATGCTGGATAAAATTGTTATCGCCAACCGCGGCGAGATTGCACTGCGTATTCTTCGTGCCTGTAAAGAACTGGGCATCAAGACCGTCGCTGTGCACTCAAGCGCGGATCGCGATTTAAAACACGTATTGCTGGCGGATGAGACGGTCTGTATTGGCCCGGCTCCGTCCGTAAAAAGCTATCTGAACATCCCGGCTATCATCAGCGCCGCTGAAATCACCGGCGCGGTGGCAATTCATCCGGGTTATGGCTTCCTCTCTGAGAACGCCAACTTTGCTGAGCAGGTTGAGCGCTCTGGCTTTATCTTCATCGGCCCGAAAGCTGACACTATCCGCCTGATGGGCGACAAAGTGTCCGCAATCACCGCGATGAAAAAAGCCGGTGTTCCAACCGTACCGGGCTCTGACGGTCCTCTGACCGATGACATGGATGCTAACCGTGCTCATGCGAAACGCATTGGCTATCCGGTTATCATCAAGGCGTCCGGCGGCGGCGGCGGTCGCGGTATGCGCGTTGTGCGTAGCGATGCTGAACTGGCTCAGTCCATCTCCATGACCAAAGCGGAAGCGAAAGCAGCTTTCAGCAATGACATGGTGTACATGGAAAAATACCTGGAAAACCCACGCCACATCGAAATTCAGGTGCTGGCTGACGGTCAGGGTAACGCTATCTATCTGGCAGAACGTGACTGCTCCATGCAGCGTCGTCACCAGAAAGTGGTTGAAGAAGCGCCAGCACCGGGCATTACGCCGGAACTGCGTCGCTACATCGGCGAGCGTTGTGCTAAAGCCTGTGTCGATATCGGCTATCGCGGTGCGGGTACTTTCGAGTTCCTGTTCGAAAACGGCGAGTTCTACTTCATTGAGATGAACACCCGTATTCAGGTAGAACACCCGGTTACCGAAATGATTACCGGCGTTGACCTGATCAAAGAACAGCTGCGTATCGCTGCGGGTCAGCCTCTGTCCATCAAACAGGAAGAAGTTGTGGTCAAAGGCCATGCGGTGGAATGCCGTATCAACGCCGAAGACCCGAATACCTTCCTGCCAAGCCCGGGTAAAATCACGCGTTTCCACGCGCCGGGTGGCTTTGGTGTGCGTTGGGAGTCTCATATCTACGCGGGTTACACCGTACCGCCGTACTATGACTCCATGATCGGTAAGCTTATCTGCTACGGCGAAAACCGTGACGTGGCAATTGCCCGCATGAAGAACGCCCTGCAGGAGCTGATCATCGACGGTATCAAAACCAACGTTGAACTGCAGATGCGTATCATGAGCGACGAGCACTTCCAGAATGGTGGGACTAACATCCACTATCTGGAGAAAAAACTCGGTCTGCAAGAGAAGTAAGCGCGCAGTCACGCCAAAAAGGCCGGATAATCCGGCCTTTTTTTATTTCTGGGGATCGGAAAGCCCCATCATGTACAATCCCCGCTTTATTCATCCACAAGGGACAAAAAATGGACAAGCGTTTTGTTCAGGCCCATAAAGAAGCGCGATGGGCGCTGTGGCTGACCCTTCTCTATCTTGCCGCATGGTTGGTGACCGCTTACTTACCTGACTCGGCTATCGGCATTACCGGCCTGCCTCACTGGTTCGAAATGGCCTGCCTGCTGGTGCCGCTGGTCTTTATCCTGCTGTGCTGGGCAATGGTGAAATTTATCTACCGGGATATCCCGCTGGAGGATGATGATGCAGCTTGAAGTCATTCTGCCGCTGGTCGCGTATCTGGTGGTCGTGTTTGGTTTGTCCGTTTATGCAATGCGTAAGAGAACCACCGGCACTTTCCTGAATGAGTATTTCCTCGGCAGTCGCTCGATGGGCGGTGTCGTGCTGGCCATGACGCTTACCGCCACCTATATCAGCGCCAGCTCGTTTATCGGTGGCCCCGGTGCAGCCTATAAATACGGGTTAGGTTGGGTGCTGCTGGCAATGATTCAACTGCCTGCCGTCTGGCTCTCGCTGGGTATACTGGGTAAAAAGTTTGCCATTCTGGCACGCCGTTATAACGCCGTGACGCTCAACGATATGCTGTTTGCGCGCTACCAGAGCCGTCTGCTGGTGTGGCTGGCAAGCTTAAGCCTGCTGGTCGCGTTTATTGGTGCAATGACGGTGCAGTTCATCGGCGGGGCACGTCTGCTGGAAACCGCTGCAGGGATCCCCTATGAGACGGGCCTTATCATCTTTGGGGTGAGCATTGCGCTGTATACCGCGTTTGGCGGATTTCGCGCCAGCGTGCTGAACGATACGCTGCAGGGGATGGTGATGCTCGTTGGCACAATCGTTCTGCTGGTGGGAATTGTCCACGCTGCAGGTGGTCTGAGCCATGCCGTGGAAACTCTGGAAGCGATTGACCCGAAACTGATTTCCCCGCAGGGTGCGGATGATATCCTTTCGCCAACATTTATGACGTCGTTCTGGGTGCTGGTGTGCTTTGGTGTTATTGGCCTGCCGCATACCGCCGTGCGTTGTATTTCATATAAAGACAGCAAAGCCGTTCACCGGGGTATTATTATCGGGACGATCGTTGTTGCAATCCTGATGTTCGGCATGCATCTGGCGGGTGCGTTAGGACGTGCGGTGATCCCCGACCTTACGGTTCCCGATTTGGTGATCCCAACCCTGATGGTCAAAGTGCTTCCGCCTTTTGCCGCGGGGATATTCCTCGCCGCGCCAATGGCCGCCATAATGTCGACCATTAACGCCCAGCTACTGCAGAGTTCCGCTACGATCATTAAAGATCTCTATCTGAACCTGCGTCCTGAGCAGGTGCAAAATGAACGACGCCTGAAGCGTATGTCGGCGGTGATTACGCTCGTTTTAGGCGCGCTGCTGCTGTTAGCCGCATGGCGTCCGCCGGAGATGATTATCTGGCTGAACCTGCTGGCGTTTGGCGGCCTTGAAGCCGTCTTCCTGTGGCCGCTGGTATTGGGCCTCTACTGGGAGCGCGCCAACGCTGCCGGCGCCCTGAGCGGCATGATTGTCGGCGGTGTGCTGTATGCCGTGCTAGCTACATTTAAAATTCAGTACCTGGGCTTCCATCCTATTGTGCCTTCGTTACTGTTAAGTTTACTGGCGTTTGTGGTCGGGAACCGTTTCGGTCAGCCTGTCCCACAGCCCGCTACGATTTCTACTGATAAATAAAGAGTTTTGCCATGCCGTGGATCCAACTAAAACTGAATACAACCGGCGCTAACGCCGAAGAGCTAAGCGATGCGCTGATGGAAGCCGGTTCGGTCTCCATCACCTTCCAGGACACGCATGACACGCCGGTGTTTGAGCCACTGCCGGGCGAAACCCGCCTGTGGGGTGATACCGACGTTATTGGCCTGTTTGATGCAGAAACTGACATGAAAGAGGTTGTCGCGATCCTGGAAAATCATCCGCTGCTGGGTGCGGGTTTTGCACACAAAATCGAACAGCTGGAAGACAAAGACTGGGAACGCGAGTGGATGGATAACTTCCACCCAATGCAGTTCGGTAAACGTCTGTGGATCTGCCCGAGCTGGCGTGACGTTCCGGATGAAAACGCGGTAAACGTGATGCTGGATCCGGGCCTGGCATTTGGGACCGGTACTCACCCGACGACTTCTCTGTGCCTGCAGTGGCTGGACAGTCTGGATCTGGACGGCAAGACGGTGATCGACTTCGGATGCGGATCCGGGATCCTCGCTATCGCGGCGCTGAAACTGGGCGCGGCCAAAGCCATTGGGATCGATATCGATCCACAAGCTATTCAGGCCAGCCGTGATAACGCTGAGCGCAACGGCGTTTCTGACCGCCTTGAACTGTATCTGCCGGATGCGCAGCCAGAAGCCATGAAAGCCGATGTGGTGGTGGCGAACATTCTGGCCGGCCCATTACGCGAACTGGCCCCGTTAATCAGCGTGCTGCCCGTTGACGGCGGTCTGCTGGGGCTTTCCGGGATCCTGGCAAGCCAGGCTGACAGCGTTTGCGAAGCCTACGCCGATCTTTTCGCCCTCGACCCGGTGGTCGAAAAAGAAGAGTGGTGTCGTATTACGGGCCGTAAAAAGTAAGCCATTGGCGTGGTCATCTGACCACGCCTCTCTTCCTCCGATAATCCTCTCTTCCCGTGCCCTTCTCCGGTAAAATACCCACACAAATCATATTGATAACAATGGTTTGAACCACAATAATTCACCGGAAGAATACTATGACCCACTTTACTGGCAAGGCAGCGCTCTTTGCGCTGAGCATTATCTCGGCTTCAGCCTGCGCATCACACTGGAGCTACGAAGGCGAAGGCGCACCGGAACACTGGGGCGAACTGGACGAGGCTTACAAAACCTGTCAAAGCGGGATGAACCAGTCCCCCATCAACATTGAATCCACCGCGAACGCGCACCTCTCCCCGCTGCAAACGCATTACATTGATGGCCCTGTGACGCTGACGAACAACGGCCACACCATTCAGGCAAGTGAAAAGCCGGAAACCCGCGATACCCTTACCCTCGATAAGCAAACCTGGACCCTGCAACAGTTCCATTTCCACGCCCCGAGCGAAAACACCGTACATGGCAAGAAATTTGCGATGGAAATGCATCTGGTGCACAAAAACGCGGCCGGAGAGCTGGCGGTGGTGGCGGTCATGTTCGATAAAGGGGCCGCGAACCCGGAGCTGGATAAGCTGTGGAGCGTCATGCCTGAGCAGGCCGAACAGAACGTCTCGATTAAGCAAGATCTCAATCTGAACAAGCTGATTCCAAAAGATAAAACATACTGGCGCTTTAGCGGCTCGCTGACCACGCCGCCGTGCTCAGAGGGGGTAACCTGGATTGTACTGAAGCACCCGCTGACCGTCTCTGCAGAGCAGCTTGAGAAATTCTCCCATACGATGCACCACGAAAATAACCGCCCGGTACAACCCCTTCATGGTCGCGTAGTCGTCGAATAATGCGCATTTTTCGCATGCAGATCATGTTCTAAAATGCGACTCAGATCGCAAACAAGCGGGATAATCTGCTGCTAAAAACAGCAGATTATCCCGCTCAAGTGATGCATTTATTCAGAAATGATGAGAAGTTACGGGAAATTGTAAGCGGCTATAAAATAATCATTCCATCATAACTTTATGATTTAACAGGTTTATAATTTTCACCTGAAGGACAGAGCTGCGATTCCTTGATCTACAACAGTGGATTGTTCAAAGTTTGGCCTTTCATCTCGTGCAAAAAATGCGTAATATACGCCGCCTTGCAGTCACAGTATGGTCATTTCTTAACTCATGCGCATCGGACACTACCAGCTCAGAAATCGCCTGATCGCAGCCCCAATGGCAGGTATTACCGACCGGCCGTTCAGGACGCTGTGCTATGAGATGGGGGCAGGTTTAACCGTTTCCGAGATGATGTCGTCTAACCCACAAGTGTGGGAAAGCGATAAGTCCCGCCTTCGGATGGTGCACGTTGATGAACCAGGTATTCGCACCGTGCAAATTGCCGGAAGCGTGCCTGAAGAGATGGCAGATGCCGCGCGGATTAACGTGGAAAGTGGCGCCCAGATTATTGATATCAATATGGGTTGCCCGGCCAAGAAAGTGAATCGCAAGCTTGCAGGTTCAGCCCTTCTGCAATACCCCGACCAGGTGAAGTCTATCCTGACCGCGGTTGTCAGCGCAGTGGACGTTCCTGTTACGTTGAAGATTCGCACGGGTTGGTCGCCGGAACACCGTAACTGTGTAGAGATTGCCCAACTGGCCGAAGACTGTGGCATTCAGGCCCTGACCATCCATGGACGCACTCGCGCCTGTTTGTTCAATGGTGAAGCTGAATACGACAGCATTCGGGCAGTTAAGCAGAAAGTTTCCATTCCGGTTATCGCGAATGGTGACATTACTGACCCGCTTAAAGCCAGAGCTGTGCTCGACTATACGGGAGCTGATGCTCTGATGATAGGACGTGCCGCTCAGGGAAGACCCTGGATCTTTCGGGAAATCCAGCATTATCTGGACACTGGGGAGTTGCTTGCCCCACTGCCACTGGCAGAGGTAAAGCGCTTGCTTTGTTCGCATGTTCGGGAATTGCATGACTTTTATGGTCAGGCAAAAGGGTACCGAATTGCGCGTAAACACGTATCCTGGTATCTCCAGGAGCACGCTCCAAATGACCAGTTTCGGCGCACATTCAACGCCATAGAGGATGCCAGCGTACAGCTGGAGGCGTTGGAGGCATACTTCGAAAATCTTGCGTAATGAAATAAAGAGCTGACAGAACTATGTTCGAACAACGCGTAAATTCTGACGTACTGACCGTTTCTACCGTTAACTCTCAGGATCAGGTAACTCAAAAGCCCCTGCGTGACTCGGTTAAACAGGCACTGAAGAACTATTTTGCTCAACTGAACGGTCAGGATGTTAATGACCTGTATGAGCTGGTACTGGCTGAAGTTGAACAGCCACTGTTGGACATGGTGATGCAATACACCCGCGGTAACCAAACCCGCGCTGCCCTGATGATGGGTATCAACCGTGGTACACTGCGTAAGAAACTGAAAAAATACGGCATGAACTAATTTCGGTTAGCGAAATGCTTGTTTAAAAAGGCGCTACCTGGCATGGGGATGCGCCTTTTTTATTGCCCGCGCCTGTCACCGTCAAGGCTGTGTAAACCTTCGTTTATCCCCCTTTTAAACCGCAACTTTTCGTGTATATTTCCACCACCTCACTGAACCTCTTCGCCCGGAACGATACGTATGATTCGTAAATACTGGTGGCTGGTTGTATTTGCTGTCTCGGTTTTCCTCTTCGACGCGCTCCTGATGCAGTGGATTGAACTGATGAGCACTGAAGCCGATAAGTGTCGCAATATGAATTCCGTAAATCCGCTAAAATTAGTGAACTGCTCAGAACTCGACTAACCGCCTGACGTCGCTAAACTCACTGTTAAGACCCACTAAAAACGGGGATTTAAATCCCTTTGAGCCGTTACCTTACGATGATAATGTCTCGCCCTTCTCAACCGCGCCTGCGTAACTTCACACTCGAGTAGAACCGATCATGCTGGTTAGCCAATACAACCATATCCTCGTCGTCCTCTCCTTTGTTGTTGCTATCCTTGCTGCCTATACCGCGCTGAATATGGCTGCACGTGTTGCCGGGAGTCAGGGCGTGGCTGCGCGCGTCTGGCTGGCCGGCGGCGGTATTGCCATGGGGATTGGCGTGTGGGCCATGCATTTTATCGGCATGCTGGCGATGGACCTCTCCATGAGCATGCGCTACAACGCGACCCTGACGGTGCTATCCATGGTTATCGCCGTGGGCTCGTCACTGTTTGCGCTGTGGCTCGTTAGCTGTGAGCAGTTACGTTTGCGCCGTCTGCTGCCCGGTGCGTTAGTGATGGGCTGTGGCATTGTGGCGATGCATTACACCGGCATGGCGGCGCTGGAAGTCTCTCCCGGTATTATCTGGGACAAAACATGGGTGGCCATTTCGGTTGTCATTGCGCTTGCGGCTTCGCTCGCCGCATTATGGCTGACGTTCCGCTTGCGGCATGAAGCATCTCAGGTGTCGCTGATGCGTCTTGCCGCCGCCGTTACGATGGGGATCGCCATTGCCGGTATGCACTATGCCGGGATGAAAGCCGCTCAGTTCCCCATGTCGACCATGACACACCATGAAGGTATTAACGGCAGCTGGCTGGCAGTACTGGTCAGCGTCGTCGCACTCGCCATACTGGGGATCACGCTGCTGGTCTCGATGCTGGATGCCCGCCTTCAGGCACGGACCTCTCTTCTGGCCTCATCCCTTGCAGAAGCGAACCGCGAACTCGCTCAACTGGCTTTGCAGGATACGCTTACGCGTCTGCCGAACCGTGTTTTGCTGGAGGACCGACTCGATCAGGCCATCAGCAAAGCTGACCGTGAAGGCACCCATTTTGCACTGATGTTCATGGATCTCGACGGGTTTAAAACCATCAACGATGCGTACGGCCATGATGTCGGTGACAGACTGCTTGTCGCCGTGACGCAGCGCCTGCTCACGCCCCTGAAGGGTCAGTTCACCCTTGCCCGTATCGGTGGTGATGAGTTTGTTCTGCTGGCTGAAGGAGAAGGTCCGGATGATGCGGCCTCGCTGGCCAACTCGCTGGTTCGCGCTATCGATAGCCCATTCAATCTGGATCCCTATGAACTGGTGGTAACCCTTAGCATTGGTATCGCGCTCTATCCCCACGACGGTAAAACCGAACGTGAGCTGATGTTTAACGCCGATGCGGCGATGTACCACACGAAGCACATGGGACGAAACGGTTATCACTTTTTCCAGCCCTCCATGAACACCCTGGCGCAGACCCATCTCCAGTTGATGAACGATCTGTGGCTGGCTATCGATCGTAATGAACTGCGCCTGCTTTATCAGCCAAAATTCCACGCACCGGCGGGTCCTGTCCTTGGGTTCGAGGCGCTATTGCGCTGGCAACACCCGAAGCAGGGATTGCTGACGCCAGACCTGTTCCTGCCGCTGGCGGAAAAAACGGGGCTGATCATCCCGATTGGCAACTGGGTGCTTAATGAGGCCTGCCGTCAGTTGCGGGAGTGGCACCTTCAGGGGCATCAAAACTGGTCGATGGCGGTGAACCTGTCGACACTGCAGTTTGAGCAACCTTCACTGGTTAAAACGGTGCTCGACTGCCTGACGCGTCACAACGTACCGCCGGAGATGCTGATCCTTGAAGTGACGGAAACCACGGCGATGAGCAACCCGGATGAGAGTGTGCGCGTGCTGACAGAGCTGACGGACGCGGGCGTGAAAGCGTCCATTGATGATTTTGGTACCGGTTATTCCAGCCTGCTTTATCTCAAGCGCCTGCCGGCCTGTGAGTTGAAAATCGACAGAGCGTTCGTGAAAGAGTTAAGCGGTGAAAGCGAAGACGCCACCATTGTCTCAGCGATTGTGGCCCTGGCAAAAACGCTAAATCTGAAAGTCGTGGCGGAAGGGGTGGAAACCGAAGCACAGCAAACCTTTTTGACGGCGCTGGGCTGCAACACGCTTCAGGGCTATCTGTTGGGCAAACCGGTCAGTGCACAGACCATCGAAACGCTCTGCGCGCAAGGGGAAATGTTACCTGGCGCTGAGCTAAAATCATCCTCATGAGGCGACACCCGCACGACAGGAAGTGTCGCCAGAATGCTATCGACCAGCGCAGGAGCCTGCTGGTAAAGATTAAAACTGCTGTTATTCATTAACCAGTTTTTGATGATTCCGCTGAAAAAACCGTGGAAAACAATCAGGGTCAGATCAACATTTACCTGTGACGAAATGAGGTTCCGCGAAATACAGTCCTGCAACGTGGCACGTAAAGACTCATAATTAAAACCAATACGTTTTCTGATTTCACACTCTGAAATCATATCGCTATTAAATTCACACTTATGATACAAAATTTGCAAAAGAGCGCATTGCCGAGGCTCATGTGCAATATATTGCAACGCAGCAATAAATTGCTCACGAAGCATTAACAAGGGATCGCTGCCCGCAGAAAGAGAAAGTCTGTCACGAATGATGTCACGAAACGGTAATTGCTGTTCCCAGATGGCATTAAATATTTCTGATTTACTGGTAAAATGCCAATAGATGGCACCCCGTGTAACATTTGCTGCATCCGCGATATCCGTCAGCGTCGTGTTCGCCACGCCCCGCGTCGCAAACTGCCCGATAGCCGCTTCAATCAGCTGCTGACGGGTTTGTTGAGCCTCTTCTTTCTTTTTACGCGCCATAGACGACTACTCGTTACTCACAAGGTTTATATTTACACGGGTCAGGTACACGAAAGTATTCACTACTTTGCGTTTTAATTTTGCACAAAAAAAGTCAAATCGCTTAATTAATAATTCAGACAAATGCATAGATATAATTAAATTCATGAGATGAATAATTCAACCACGTTAAATGCCATTTATCTGATTAACCAGCCAGAAGTATATCCCCGCTAACACCAGGGTTGATTCTGATTTTTGGCTTAAGGCCTGTTCATTCGCACTTATAAATTAAAAAACATTAATTACCCTCATTATTATACGCCCTACATTTTATTTTTATCCCTCTGCCCTGCTACCGATTCACGGCAAATATCGGTTCATGGGTTTTTAAAGGAACAGTAATGACGAATTATTTCAGACGTTTGCCCTTATCCGGTTTTATTGTCTGCGCGGTACTGCTCACTGGATGCGATGGTCAGGAAAACCAACCACCACATCCGCAGGCGCCTCAGGTCAGCGTGCATATAGTGAAAAGCGCCCCTCTGGCTGTCACCACCGAACTCCCGGGCAGAACAGATGCCTTTCGCGTTGCGGAGGTTCGTCCTCAGGTGAGCGGCATCATATTGCGTCGTAACTTCACAGAGGGAAGTGATGTAAAAGCCGGCGAGTCACTTTATCAGATCGATCCTGCCACCTATCAGGCCGCGTATGACAACGCGAAAGGTGAACTCGCGAAGGCCCAGGCGGCGGCTAACATTGCGCACCTGACGGTAAAACGCTATCTCACGCTGGTTGGCACGCAGTATGTCAGCAAGCAGGAATACGACCAGGCCGTGGCGACAGCGCAGCAAGCAGATGCCAGCGTCGTTGCCGCACAGGCAGGCGTTGAAAGCGCGCGCATTAATCTTGCCTATACCAAAGTGACGTCTCCCGTCGAGGGTCGCATCGGTAAATCCAGCGTCACCGAAGGCGCGCTGGTGACCAACGGGCAAGCCGCAGCCCTGGCAACGGTTCAGCAGCTTGATCCGATGTATGTCGACGTCACCCAGTCCAGCAGTGATTTTATGCGTCTGAAGCAGACGAGCCTGCAAAAAGGAGAGGCCACCAGCACCGTTGAGCTGGTGATGGAGAATGGTCAGCCCTACCCGTTGAAAGGTACGCTGCAGTTCTCGGATGTCACGGTCGACGAAAGTACCGGCTCTATCACCTTGCGCGCGATTTTCCCAAACCCACAGCACCTGCTGTTGCCTGGCATGTTTGTCCGGGCCCGCATTGATGAAGGTACACAGCCTGATGCGATTCTGGTCCCACAACAAGGCGTGACCCGCACGCCGCGCGGTGATGCATCCGTTCTGGTGGTTAACGATAAAAACCAGGTTGAGTCACGTACCGTCGTTGCCCCTCAGGCGATTGGCGATCGCTGGCTGGTGACGGAAGGGCTGAAAAATGGCGACCGCGTCATTGTCAGCGGCTTACAAAAAGTCAGACCGGGCGCTACCGTCGTCGCGACGCCTGATACCACCACGACTCCAGCCGGTTAAGGGACGACGACATGGCTAATTTCTTTATCCAACGGCCGGTTTTCGCCTGGGTGCTTGCCATCATTTTGATGATTGCAGGCGGGCTGGCCATTCTCAAACTGCCCATCGCGCAGTATCCGACCATTGCCCCTCCCGCCGTGGCTATCACCGCAACGTATCCGGGTGCTGATGCGCAAACGGTGCAGGATACCGTAACGCAGGTTATCGAACAGAACATGAACGGTATCGATAACCTGATGTATATGTCATCCACCAGCGATTCCGCAGGTAATGTCACCATCACGCTGACCTTCCAATCTGGAACAGACCCGGACATTGCGCAGGTACAGGTGCAGAACAAACTGCAGCTCGCCATGCCGCTGCTCCCCCAAGAGGTCCAGCAGCAAGGGATCGGTGTTGAGAAGTCCAGCAGCAGCTTCCTGCTGGTCGCAGGCTTTGTCTCCGATAACAAAGACCTCACGCAGGATGACATCTCTGACTATGTCGCGTCTAACGTGAAAGATGCCATTAGCCGCACCACGGGAGTTGGTGATGTGCAGCTGTTTGGTGCCCAGTATGCGATGCGCATCTGGCTCGACAGCAACGCGATGAACAAATACCAGCTGACGCCACTGGATGTGATTAATCAGCTGAAAACGCAGAACGACCAGATAGCGGCCGGCCAGTTAGGCGGAACGCCGTCAGTACCGGGGCAGCAGTTGAACGCCTCGATCATTGCACAAACGCGTCTGAAATCTCCGGAAGAGTTTGGCCGCGTGACGCTCAAGGTGAACCAGGACGGATCCATGGTTCATCTGAAAGATGTGGCCCGCATTGAGCTGGGTGGCGAAAACTACAATATGGTCACCAAAATCAACGGGCAAGCGGCAACCGGCCTGGGGATTAAGCTGGCTACCGGTGCAAACGCACTGGACACGGCCGCCGCCATCAAGAGCAAACTGGCCCAGCTCCAGCAGTTCTTCCCGCAGGGGCTGAAGGTTGTCTACCCCTATGACACCACGCCTTTTGTGAAGATCTCTATCCACGAAGTGGTGAAAACGCTGTTCGAAGCGATCATTCTCGTCTTCCTGGTGATGTATCTTTTCCTGCAAAACCTGCGGGCGACGCTTATCCCGACAATTGCGGTGCCGGTCGTGCTGTTGGGTACGTTTGCGATTCTGGCGGCGTTCGGTTTCTCCATCAACACCCTGACCATGTTCGGTATGGTGCTGGCGATTGGCCTGCTGGTTGATGACGCCATCGTGGTGGTTGAGAACGTCGAACGCGTCATGGTTGAGGACAAGCTGCCGCCAAAAGAGGCGACGCAGAAGTCGATGGGGCAGATACAGGGCGCACTGGTGGGTATCGCCATGGTGCTCTCGGCGGTCTTTATCCCCATGGCCTTTTTTGGCGGTTCAACGGGAGCCATCTATCGTCAGTTCTCGCTGACCATTGTCTCGGCTATGGCGCTGTCAGTGCTGGTCGCTCTGATTCTGACACCGGCACTGTGCGCCACCTTGCTTAAGCCCGTTTCCAGCGATCACCACGAAAAGAAAGGTGGCTTCTTCGGCTGGTTTAATGCGCTCTTTGACCGGAGCGTGGAGCATTACAGCAACAGCGTAAGCGGCATTTTGCGTAAGACCGGGCGCTATCTGGTGGTATACGTCATCATCGTCGGTGGTATGGCTGTACTGTTCCTGCGCTTACCCACCTCCTTCCTGCCCGAAGAGGATCAGGGGGTATTTATGACTATGGTCCAGCTCCCCGCCGGAGCCACCCAGATGCGTACCCAGCAGGTGCTTGACCAGGTTCAAAATTATTATCTCAACAACGAGAAGGCTAACGTTGAATCGGTGTTTACCGTGAACGGCTTTAGCTTTAGTGGTCAGGGTCAGAACTCCGGTATTGCATTTGTTAGCCTGAAGCCCTGGGAAGCGCGTCCCGGAGCAGAAAATAGCGTTGAGGCGATCGTAAGGCGTGCGACAAAGGCCTTCAGTCAGATTAAAGATGGTCTCGTGTTCCCGTTTAACCTGCCTGCGATTATCGAGCTGGGTACCGCAACGGGCTTTGACTTTGAGTTGATTGATCAAGCTAACCTGGGGCATACCCAACTGACCCAGGCGCGTAATCAACTGCTCGGCATGGTGAAAGCGCACCCCGATCTGCTGGTTCGCGTTCGTCCTAACGGTCTGGAAGATACCCCACAGTTCAAACTGGATGTCGACCAGGAGAAGGCACAGGCGCTGGGCGTCAGCCTCTCTGACGTCAACCAGACGATCTCGACGGCATTGGGGGGAACCTATGTGAACGACTTTATCGATCATGGACGCGTGAAAAAAGTGTACGTCCAGGCCGACGCTCACTTCCGTATGTTGCCAGGGGACATCAACAACCTCTACGTGCGCAGCGCGAACGGAGAAATGGTGCCGTTCTCCTCCTTTAGCAGCTCGCACTGGGTGTATGGCTCGCCTCGCCTGGAGCGCTACAACGGAATGCCTTCGATGGAGATCCTCGGTGAGTCCGCGCCGGGTAAAAGTACCGGTGAGGCGATGGCCTTGATGGAGAACCTCGCCGCAAAACTGCCTTCCGGTATCGGCCATGACTGGACGGGAATGTCTTATCAGGAACGACTGTCTGGTAACCAGGCACCTGCCCTGTACGCCATTTCATTGATAGTGGTGTTCCTGTGCCTGGCTGCGCTTTATGAAAGCTGGTCTATTCCCTTCTCGGTCATGCTGGTTGTGCCGCTGGGTGTCACGGGCGCGCTTCTCGCCGCATCGATTCGCGGGTTAAATAATGATGTCTATTTCCAGGTCGGCCTGCTGACAACGATTGGTCTGTCGGCGAAAAACGCCATCCTGATCGTCGAGTTTGCTAAGGACCTGATGGATAAAGAAGGTAAAGGGATCATTGAAGCCACACTGGAAGCATCCAGAATGCGCCTTCGACCGATCCTGATGACGTCGCTGGCCTTTATCCTTGGCGTGATGCCACTGGTCATCAGCAGAGGAGCCGGGAGCGGCGCGCAAAATGCTGTCGGGACAGGTGTTATGGGAGGGATGCTTTCCGCAACGCTTCTGGCCATTTTCTTCGTGCCCGTCTTCTTTGTGGTTGTCCGGCGCCGGTTTACGAAACATAAAGAATAATGTTTCTCAAAAAAGGCACCTCAGGTGCCTTTTTTATTTTTAGCATAAACAATGAATTAGATATGTCATACTCACAGCATTAATAGTTAACCATTTGCATTAAGTAAAAACGCCGCGTTACGTCTTCATATTTTCTCCATTAATTCATCCTGACAGCGACTTTTCTCCACGATTTTTACAAACAACATAATTTGAGATTATTCCCCGTGCAACGTTGCCTTATCCCGGTGGTAAAATAGTCTCCAGTTCGTTAATAGCCCTCCTGGCTGTATAGCGAATGAGAAATAATACTGAGGTAACATCATGAAAAGATTCATTTCCGTTGCACTACTCGCTGCGCTGCTTGCTGGATGCGCGCACGACTCTCCATGTGTACCGGTATACGACGATCAAGGCCGACTGGTTCATACCAATACCTGTATGAAAGGCACCACTCAGGACAACTGGGAAACAGCAGGTGCTATCGCCGGTGGTGCTGCCGCAGTGGCAGGTTTGACGCTGGGTATCGTTGCTCTGACGAAGTAACATCAGAACGTATCATGTGTGTAGAAAGCGCGGCTCTGTCCGCGCTTTTGCTTTTAAAGAGTGCAGCGTTTTCAGATAAGTAAAAAAATAGCCCTGTCTTTACCCACCTTGTTTATTTCATCCTGCGGACAGTCACATATTTTTAATGCACAACGTTAAATTACATATTCTATCGTGATGATTTTCACATATTAATTATATTTAATACCCTGCCAATATTCACCCCAGAAACTATCTCTTCTTTTTAAGGTATAGCCGCTGAAAGTTTTGCTCCGATTTGTGGCACAGGTTGTAATTTCGCACCGTTTCGGGGCGCTCTCTTTATTTAACCCTGTCTACACTCAGCATTATGCGTTCACTGGTCACTTATTTTGTTGAGCGCAAAACCTGGCATTACGTTTGCTTTATAAACGTTGGCCAAAGCCACAGACAGGTAAAGCGTTTAAAACGCCTCTATAACGATAAATTTCGCCACACAGGATGCATTATGAAAAAGACGATGATAGCCAGCCTGGCCGCCGCGGGCATGTTGTTTGCTGTAGCCGGTCAGGCCCATGCGGGTACGACACTGGATGCCGTTAAAAAGAAAGGGTTTGTTCAATGTGGGATCAGTGACGGTTTACCTGGCTTCTCTTATGCCGATGCAAACGGCAAATTTACCGGTATTGATGTTGATGTCTGCCGCGGTGTTGCCGCCGCCGTTTTCGGTGACGACAGTAAAGTAAAATATACCCCGCTGACGGCGAAAGAACGTTTTACTGCATTACAGTCTGGCGAAGTTGACATGCTTTCCCGTAATACCACCTGGACCTCCTCCCGTGATGCAGGCATGGGAATGGCATTTACTGGCGTGACCTATTATGACGGTATCGGTTTCCTGACCCACAATAAAGCGGGCCTGAAAAGCGCCAAAGAGCTGGATGGCGCGACCGTTTGTATCCAGGCCGGTACCGATACCGAGCTGAACGTCGCGGATTATTTCAAAGCAAATAACATGAAATATACCCCTGTGACATTCGATCGCTCCGATGAATCGGCCAAAGCGCTGGAATCCGGTCGTTGCGACACGCTGGCTTCTGACCAGTCACAGCTGTACGCCTTGCGTATTAAGCTGAGCAACCCGGCGGAGTGGATTGTCCTGCCTGAAGTGATCTCCAAGGAGCCTCTTGGACCGGTTGTGCGTCGTGGCGATGAAGACTGGTTCTCCATTGTTCGCTGGACGCTGTTTGCCATGCTGAATGCTGAAGAGATGGGCATCAACTCGAAAAACGTCGACGAGAAAGCCGCTAAACCGTCCACGCCGGATATGGCTCATCTGCTGGGAACAGAGGGCGATTTCGGGAAGGATCTGAAGCTGGATAACAAGTGGGCTTACAACATCATCAAACAGGTGGGTAACTACGCTGAGATCTTTGAGCGCAACGTGGGATCGGAAAGCCCTCTGAAGATCAAACGCGGCCAGAACAATCTCTGGAACAACGGCGGTATTCAGTACGCGCCACCAGTACGTTAAGTCATTGCTGTAACGGGCACTGTTAAGGCAGTGCCCGCCCCAGAGTCATGGTTACCGAGGTTTCTTTATGTCCCATCGCCGCTCAGCCGTAAAAGGATCGCTATCCTTTTCTCATCCCGCGGTCCGCGCCTGGCTATTCCAGGTTATTGCGATTATTGCGGTTGTTCTTATCGCCGTGTATCTCATCCATAACACTATAACCAACCTGAATAATCGCGGTATTACCTCCGGCTTTGCTTTTCTGGATCGCAGCGCGGGGTTTGGCATTGTTCAACACCTTATTGATTATCAGGAAGGCGACACGTATGGACGCGTGTTCGTGGTCGGTTTACTGAATACGCTGCTGGTCTCTGCACTTTGTATTGTTTTTGCCTCCATACTGGGCTTATTTATTGGTCTGGCACGTTTGTCCGAAAACTGGCTGCTGCGCAAACTGTCTACTTTTTATATTGAGACGTTCCGTAATATCCCGCCGCTGCTGCAGATCTTTTTCTGGTATTTTGCCGTGCTGCGCAACCTGCCGGGGCCACGTCAGGCTATTGATGCTCTTGATCTGTTTTTCCTGAGTAATCGCGGGTTGTATATTCCTTCTCCGCAGTCGGGTGAAGGGTTGTATGCCTTCATTGCCGCCCTTGTAATAGCGCTTGCTCTCTCAGCCGCCATGTTCCGCTATAACCGCAAGCATCAGTTCAAAACCGGGCAGCTTCGTAAAACCTGGCCAACCGCCGCCATCCTTATCATTGGCCTGCCACTTCTGACACACTGGCTGTTTGGGGCCGCCCTTCACTGGGATATTCCGCAGCTGCGTGGCTTTAACTTCCAGGGCGGAATGGTTTTAATTCCTGAGCTGGCAGCACTGACGCTGGCGCTTTCGATTTATACCTCTGCATTTATCGCCGAGATTATTCGTGCGGGGATCCAGGCCGTTCCTTACGGACAACACGAGGCGGCACGCTCGCTGGGATTACCCCATACGGTGACGCTTCGTCAGGTCATTATTCCGCAAGCGTTACGGGTCATCATTCCGCCGCTGACCAGTCAATACCTCAATATTGTCAAAAACTCATCGCTGGCGGCCGCCATTGGTTACCCCGATATGGTGTCGCTGTTTGCCGGAACCGTGCTTAACCAGACCGGACAGGCCATTGAAACTATTGCCATCACAATGTCTGTTTATCTGATCATCAGCCTGGTGATTTCGTTGCTGATGAACCTTTATAACCGTCGTATAGCACTGGTCGAGCGCTAAGGATCTATGATGACAAAAGCGATACTGTCGCACTCCTCGCGCCCTGCCAGTTCGACAGGCGGCCGTTTTATTCTCTGGGCGCGTAAGAATCTGTTCTCCAGCTGGAGTAACAGCCTGCTGACAATTGTATGTTTGTGGCTTATGTGGGAATTAATTCCACCGCTGCTGAACTGGGCTTTTTTACAGGCTAACTGGTCGGGATCCACTCGCGCAGACTGTACAAAAGCAGGGGCCTGCTGGGTGTTTATCCATGAGCGTTTTGGCCAGTTCATGTATGGATTGTATCCGCATGAACAGCGCTGGCGGATTAATCTGGCACTGGCCATCGGGCTGCTCTCCATCGCCGTAATGTTCTGGAAAAAACTGCCTCATCGGGGGCGTTATATTGCCTGTTGGGCAGTGGTGTATCCCATTATTGTTTGGGTGCTGTTGTATGGCGGCTTCCTGGGGCTGGAACGTGTTGAAACACGTCAGTGGGGTGGGTTAACGCTGACGCTGATTATCGCGTCCGTTGGGATAGCCGGCGCACTGCCATGGGGTATTTTGCTCGCGCTTGGGCGGCGCTCAAAAATGCCTGTCGTACGTGTGCTTTCCGTTATTTTCATTGAATTCTGGCGTGGCGTACCGCTTATCACCGTTCTGTTTATGTCTTCGGTCATGTTGCCGCTGTTTATGGCAGAAGGGACAACGATAGACAAACTGATCCGTGCCCTGGTCGGGGTCATCCTTTTCCAGTCCGCTTACGTTGCGGAAGTGGTGCGTGGGGGCCTGCAGGCTCTGCCTAAAGGTCAGTACGAAGCGGCGGAATCACTGGCGCTTGGCTACTGGAAAACGCAGGGACTGGTGATATTGCCACAAGCACTCAAGCTGGTTATCCCGGGCCTGGTCAATACCATCATTGCCCTCTTCAAAGATACCAGCCTGGTGATCATCATCGGGCTGTTCGATCTCTTTAGCAGCGTGCAACAGGCGACCGTTGACCCTGCCTGGCTGGGTATGTCCACCGAGGGATATGTCTTTGCTGCTCTGATCTACTGGATCTTTTGTTTTAGCATGTCGCGCTATAGCCAGCATCTGGAAAAGCGCTTTAACACCGGGCGTACACCGCACTGAGGAAATTATGAGCCAGATTACTATGACACCTGCCGACGCGATGATTACGCTGGAAAACGTGAATAAATGGTACGGGCAGTTTCATGTTTTGAAAGACATTAACCTCAAGGTTAAGCAGGGAGAACGGATCGTTCTTTGTGGCCCTTCCGGGTCCGGAAAATCCACGACCATTCGCTGTATTAACCACCTTGAAGAACATCAGCAGGGGCGTATTGTTGTTGATGGCATCGAGCTGAATGAAGATATTCGTAACATCGAACGGGTGCGCCAGGAAGTGGGAATGGTGTTCCAGCACTTTAACCTGTTTCCCCATCTGACCGTTCTGCAGAACTGTACGCTTGCGCCAATTTGGGTACGAAAGATGCCTAAAAAGGAGGCTGAAGCACTGGCGATGCACTACCTGGAACGGGTACGAATCGCAGAGCACGCCAATAAATTTCCCGGCCAGATATCAGGCGGTCAGCAGCAGCGCGTGGCTATCGCCCGTTCGCTCTGTATGAAACCGAAAATTATGCTTTTTGATGAACCGACATCCGCCCTGGATCCGGAAATGGTGAAAGAGGTACTGGATACCATGATTGGACTGGCGCAGTCCGGGATGACCATGCTGTGTGTGACGCACGAAATGGGGTTTGCCAGAACCGTGGCCGATCGGGTGATCTTTATGGATCGTGGGGAAATCGTTGAGCAGGCACCGCCGGATGAGTTCTTCGCACAACCTAAATCTGAACGTACGCGGGCTTTCCTGTCACAAGTGATCCATTAAGCGTGTCTTAGCCCGGTGGCGTTTCGCTTACCGGGTCTGACTTTTTCCGGGAAACATAACGCAAAAAGGCCATCCTTTCGGATGGCCTCTTCACTTGTTTGATGTCTGGCAGTTCCCTACTCTCACATGGGGAGACCCCACACTACCATCGGCGCTACGGCGTTTCACTTCTGAGTTCGGCATGGGGTCAGGTGGGACCACCGCGCTAAAGCCGCCAGACAAATTCTTTTACTTCTTGCCGAACTTTAACCTAAGTATAAAGTGGTGCTGATACCCAGAGTCGAACTGGGGACCTCACCCTTACCAAGGGTGCGCTCTACCAACTGAGCCATATCAGCACGCTAAATTTGATGCCTGGCAGTTCCCTACTCTCGCATGGGGAGACCCCACACTACCATCGGCGCTACGGCGTTTCACTTCTGAGTTCGGCATGGGGTCAGGTGGGACCACCGCGCTAAAGCCGCCAGGCAAATTCTGTAATCTGTATCAGCTGAAAATCGTCTCTCATCGCCAAAACACCTTCGGCGTTGTAAGGTTAAGCCTCACGGTTCATTAGTATCGGTTAGCTCAACGCATCGCTGCGCTTACACACCCGACCTATCAACGTCGTAGTCTTCAACGTTCCTTCAGGAGAC
>NZ_MWPY01000034.1:0-1637 GCF_002148625.1 Enterobacter sp. J49 | reverse complement strand
CACTACAAAGGCAGGTTCTTTAAGGTAAGGAGGTGATCCAACCGCAGGTTCCCCTACGGTTACCTTGTTACGACTTCACCCCAGTCATGAATCACAAAGTGGTAAGCGCCCTCCCGAAGGTTAAGCTACCTACTTCTTTTGCAACCCACTCCCATGGTGTGACGGGCGGTGTGTACAAGGCCCGGGAACGTATTCACCGTAGCATTCTGATCTACGATTACTAGCGATTCCGACTTCATGGAGTCGAGTTGCAGACTCCAATCCGGACTACGACGCACTTTATGAGGTCCGCTTGCTCTCGCGAGTTCGCTTCTCTTTGTATGCGCCATTGTAGCACGTGTGTAGCCCTACTCGTAAGGGCCATGATGACTTGACGTCATCCCCACCTTCCTCCAGTTTATCACTGGCAGTCTCCTTTGAGTTCCCGGCCGGACCGCTGGCAACAAAGGATAAGGGTTGCGCTCGTTGCGGGACTTAACCCAACATTTCACAACACGAGCTGACGACAGCCATGCAGCACCTGTCTCAGAGTTCCCGAAGGCACCAATCCATCTCTGGAAAGTTCTCTGGATGTCAAGAGTAGGTAAGGTTCTTCGCGTTGCATCGAATTAAACCACATGCTCCACCGCTTGTGCGGGCCCCCGTCAATTCATTTGAGTTTTAACCTTGCGGCCGTACTCCCCAGGCGGTCGACTTAACGCGTTAGCTCCGGAAGCCACGCCTCAAGGGCACAACCTCCAAGTCGACATCGTTTACGGCGTGGACTACCAGGGTATCTAATCCTGTTTGCTCCCCACGCTTTCGCACCTGAGCGTCAGTCTTTGTCCAGGGGGCCGCCTTCGCCACCGGTATTCCTCCAGATCTCTACGCATTTCACCGCTACACCTGGAATTCTACCCCCCTCTACAAGACTCTAGCCTGCCAGTTTCGAATGCAGTTCCCAGGTTGAGCCCGGGGATTTCACATCCGACTTGACAGACCGCCTGCGTGCGCTTTACGCCCAGTAATTCCGATTAACGCTTGCACCCTCCGTATTACCGCGGCTGCTGGCACGGAGTTAGCCGGTGCTTCTTCTGCGGGTAACGTCAATTGCTGCGGTTATTAACCACAACACCTTCCTCCCCGCTGAAAGTACTTTACAACCCGAAGGCCTTCTTCATACACGCGGCATGGCTGCATCAGGCTTGCGCCCATTGTGCAATATTCCCCACTGCTGCCTCCCGTAGGAGTCTGGACCGTGTCTCAGTTCCAGTGTGGCTGGTCATCCTCTCAGACCAGCTAGGGATCGTCGCCTAGGTGAGCCGTTACCCCACCTACTAGCTAATCCCATCTGGGCACATCTGATGGCAAGAGGCCCGAAGGTCCCCCTCTTTGGTCTTGCGACGTTATGCGGTATTAGCTACCGTTTCCAGTAGTTATCCCCCTCCATCAGGCAGTTTCCCAGACATTACTCACCCGTCCGCCACTCGTCACCCGAGAGCAAGCTCTCTGTGCTACCGTTCGACTTGCATGTGTTAGGCCTGCCGCCAGCGTTCAATCTGAGCCATGATCAAACTCTTCAATTTAAGTTTGATGCTCGTGAATTAAACTTCGTAATGAATTACGTATGTTCACTCAGAGACTTGGTATTCATTTTT